>CANETF010000010.1 GCA_947440575.1 Verrucomicrobiaceae bacterium | reverse complement strand
AGTGTTCTGTTGGGATGGGTCTTTTTGCTTTACAGCGGGAGGGGGCTGATTTTAGCGTGGGGTGCGTATGAATGAGAAAGCCGCCTCCGCCGCCAAGCCCAATGCTGAGTATGCGATCTACAAACCGAACGGTCGCGGAAACGGGGGGGTGGTTCGGTTTGAGTTTAACCGTGCGAAGGGAGCGGTTTTTGTGGATGCGGCGATGCAGAGCGGGGAGAAGCAGTTCGATTGGGAATCGAAGATCACGATGAAGTGGGGTCTCAATGATTTGGGGGTGGTGCTGGCGACGCTGCAGGGGCGTCAGGATCAAGCGAAGCTGTTTCACCAGTCTGAGAAGGCGAACAGTGCCTATGAGTTGAGCTTTCGCGACGATCCTCAGAAGGCGCCATTTTTGATGAGCATGTCGAGGCAGGAAGCGGCTTCGAAGAGTGTGAAGAAGGTGATGATTCCGGTGACGTATGCGGAGGCGGCGATTCTGGAGACGGCGTTGCGGGCGGCGATCACGCGGTTGATCGGGTGGTGAGTGGAGGGGCGCAGGCTTCTGCTTTTTGGAGGGAAGTCAGGCGAGACAGGGGGTGCTGGGACTGTGTTGCTCCAGGAGGGTGTTGATTTGGGTCGTGAGTTGGGGGCTTTGGTCGAGGTCTTCGATGAAGCGGGCGGGGATTTCGGAAGCGCCTGTGGCGACACCGAGGAGGGCGCCGACGACGGTGCCGCGATGGCAGTTGTCGCCGCCGACGTTGGTGTTGGCGATGAGGCCGGCTTCGAAGTCTGAGGCGTATTTCCAGGCGAGGTATAGGGAGGCGGGGAAGGCTTCGTTGATGTAGCAGGCGGGACTGACACGGCGGCCGATGACGATGTGATCGGGTTCGCGGGACCAGAGTTCGGCTTTGCGTTTGGAGAACCAGGTGGTGCCGTGGGTGAGGATGGCGTCGCGCAGGGGGGAGCCGTGGAGCACGGCGCAGATCATTTTGACCAGGGCATCGGCGGCGGCGAGGACTTCGGGGGCGCGATGGGTGAGGGCGACGTGGGAGCGGACGGCTTGTTGGGTGGCGGGGAGATCGCCAGCGAAGAAGGCGCAGAGCAGGCCGACGTGGGCGAGGCCGCCGATGTGGATGTCGTTGGCGGCGCATTTGTGAGGGGCGGTGCCGCGAGCGTAGGCGGTGAAGAAGCGACGGTGGCATTCTTCGATGTAGGTGTCCCGGTGCTGGCCGGGAGTGAGCATGAAGTGGAGGTAGTGCTGGAGGTAGTCGTTGGCGTCGTAGCCTTTGCAGGCGATCAAGGAGTCGAGGAGGACTTTGGCGAGCTGGAGGTTGAGGGTGTTTTGTCCGGCGCGAAGGAACTGGTGATAGTGGACGCCGTGTTGGCCCCAGTAGGGGGCTTGGTCGTGGAGGATGTCGCCGCGTTCGTTGAGGGGGGTGTAATGCGAGCGCCAGAGGATACTGCCGGGGTGATGCTGCTTGGGTGGGAGGTAGGAGCGAACGGTGCCGTAGTCCTGGAGGAGGGCGGTGCGGTCATAGTACCAATGCACGGGCATGGCGAGGGCATCGGCGATGAAGGGACCCCAGGCTAGGCCTGTTAACTGTTCGTTTGGTGAAAGCACGGACCTTGATTCGTGTGTGGCGTCGGAACGGACGCAATCATGGGCTGTGTGTTTTTAAACACACCCTAGTTGAGGGACTATCGCGGGGTCAAAGAGACGGTGAGGGAGTCGTAGCCGAGGGTGCGGTCGAAGGTGGCTTCGTGTTCGGTGCGGAGTTGGGAGTCGAGGATGGAGATGGATTGGACGTGTTCGCAGCAGAGGCGGAGGAGGGTGCGGAGGATGAGGCGGGCGTGGGGGGCGCCGAGGCAGAGGTGGGTGCCGAAGCCGAAGGAGAGGTGGGGATTGGGTTTGCGATCGAGGCGGACTTCGTGGGGGGAGGGGAAGGCGGATTCGTCGAAGTTGGCGGAGGCCCAGGTGAGGGAGATGCGGTCGCCGGCTTTGACGGTGGTGCCGTTGACTTCGGTATCGACGGGGCAGACGCGGCCGATGTGGGTGAGGGGCATGAAGACGCGGAAGAATTCCTCGCTGGCGAGGGTGATGCGTTTGGGGTCTTCGCGGAGGTATTCGAGGGCTTCGGGGTGCTGAGCGAGATGGCCGAGGGCGCAGGCGATGGTGTGGATGATGGTGTCGCGTCCGCCGGCGAAGGCGAGGTTGGCGAAACCCATGCATTCTTCGCGGGTGAGTTTGCGGCCTTGGTAGGTGGCCTGGGTGAGGGCGCTGAAGAAGTCGGGACCGGGATGGGCTTCGGCGGCGTCGAATTTTTGATGGAGGTAGTCTTCGAGCACGGTGCCGGTTTTGAACTCGCCCCCGGTGACTTTGAAGACGTGGATGCCCCAGCCGATCCAGGTGTCGGCTTCGGATTCGGGGGTGTTGAGGAGGTAGGTGAGGGCGCGGGATTGGATGGGGAGGGCGAAGTCGTTGACGATCTCGATGGAAGGGCGGTGGAGGGCATCGGTGAGCATGCTGCCGATGAGGGCCTCGACCTGGGCGATCATGGCGGGGTCTTTGGCGCGCTGGAAGAAGGGTTCGACGATGTCGCGATATTCGGTGTGCTCGGGGGGATTGGTTTCGATGGGGAGTTGGCGCATGGAGCGCACGTCTTCTTCGGAGGGGATGGGGACGCGGAAGGGGGCGTCGGAGCTGAAGGTGTGCCAGTCTTTGGCGGCTTTGCGAACGTCCTCGTGGCGGAGGATCATGGTGATGTTCTCGCCGTGGAAGGGGCATTGCATGATGCCGGAGTCGGAGCGGGCTTTTTGGAAGGGGTCGGAGAAGGCGGACATGGGGGAAGTGGATTGCGGATTGCGGAGGGTGGGATGTGGGGCGTCTGTTAGATGGGTTGGAGGCGTTGAGGATAAAGGATGATGATTCAAAAACCGACATTGGAACAGAGGCTTTTTGCTCGGGAGGCGAGTGTGAGTTCGGCGGTGATGTACCAACGGTGGAGTGAGCTGTTGTTTTTGCACTGGCGTTGGGATGCGGGGGATTTGCAGAGGCGGTTGCCGGCGGGGTTGCATGTGGACACGCATGAGGGGGAGGCTTGGCTGGGGGTGGTGCCGTTTTTAATGGATCGGGTGAGGCCAAGGTTTTTGCCGGCGGTGCCGTGGGTGTCGTGGTTTCGGGAGCTGAATGTGCGGACGTATGTGCACGATGATGAGGGTCGACCGGGGGTGTGGTTTTTCTCGCTGGACTGTGAGCAACCGGTGGCGGTGCGGCTGGCGCGGTGGCTGTTTCGGCTGCCGTATTTTGATGCGGCGATGAACGCGGAGCGATGTGAGGGGCGGGTGACGTATGCGTGCCGGAGGCGTTCGGAGCGGGAGACGAGCCGGTTTGAGTATGGGCTGGGGAAGGCGCTGCCGCGGGCTGAACCGGGGTCGCTGGCGTTTTGGCTGGTGGAGCGGTATGTGTTGTTTGCGGAGACGCGGAATGGGTTGCGACTGGGGCGGGTGAGTCATGAGCCGTATCCGTTATCGGAGGTGACGCTGGGTTCATGGGATGCGCTGCCGCTGAAGTGGGATGGGTTTGAGATGCCGGGGCGGGCTCCGGATCATGTGGCGGGATCGCGTGGCGTGGATGTTCGGGTGGGAGCGCTGGAGCGGTTGTAGGGGTTAGCCTGATCGGTGTGTTGAAGCGATTGGCGAGGCGAGGTTTCTGGAGTCGTGGCGGTCAAGTTGCTTGACAGCAAGAGGGGGCAACGCTCTTTGAGAAATTGTCTGCCATGATGGCGGGTGAGGTCCAGTCTATCATGAAAGTCGCCATTTTTATCTGCTTAGCAAATCTGTTGGTGACGTCCGTATTGAAAGCGGATTAGGAGGTGAGTTTTCCGAAAAAGGCACCTTTGATCGACATGGCGTTTCCGGATGAGTGGGAGGTGAAGCCGAAGCAGGGAGTGATTTATGCGCACCCGAAGGAGGATGCGAGTTACTTCATGTCGCTTTCGGCGATGGAGGCGACGAGCGCGGATCCTGAGGCGGCGATGCTGGAGGCGAAGACGGGGATTGAGGAGCTGTTCAAGAATGTGAAGTACTCGGAGCCGGAGACGCTTGAGGCGGATGGGCTGGATGTGATGCTGGTGAATGCGAAGGGGAACGATGAGGATGGGGTGGCGAACATCAACTTGTGGTTGATCGCCAAGAAGGGGGTGGAGACGGTGGTGATGTTGAAGTGTGTGTCATCGCAGGCGGCGTTTGAGAAGTATGGGGAGCTGGGTGGGGAGATCATCAACACGATCGCCGCGCATGGGGAAGCGGGTGAGGGCGAGGTGGTGACTTACCATTATCCGGATGAGGCGAATTCGGCCTTCACGATGGCGTTTCCGGCAGACTGGGGGATGGATGCGGATGAGAAGGGGGCGTATTTGGTGGCACCGGACAAGCAGTTCACGTTGAATGTGATTCCGATTGCGATGGAGCACATTGAGGACGGGATGGTGAACATCACGAAGCAGGTGAGTGCGAAGTATGACAGTGTGGTTTGGAATGAGGGCGGGGAGCCGAAGGTGCACATCGATGAGGCGACGGGGCAGACTTTGATCACCAGTGAAGGGGTGGCGAAGGGCGGGGGGATTGAGCACAAGGTGAGTGTTTATCAGTTTGCGAAGAAGGGAGCGGAGAAGTTTTTCGTTCTCAGTGCGTGGTCACCTGCGGAGATGGCGGAGGCGAAAGGCGCGCAAGTGTTGGCGATTTTGGAGTCGATCCAACTGAATTGATCGAGCTTACCTGAGTTGGTTGGATTCAGGGCTTTAAGGAAACACGATGAGTGAAGAAGTCACGATTGCCGACGCAGGGCCGAAGGTGAAGGCCGGGAGTGTGTTTGGGGGGGTGGCTTTCATGGTGCTCTGGGGTGTGGGGCATGTGGTGTTGTTTTATGGGCTGGCGGTGAGCGGGATCTTGATCGACGTGTTTTTGGGAGTTCTGAAGTCGGTCATGCTGCCGGGGAAGGCGTCAACGGGCGCGCATGAGATGATGGGGTGGGAGGGGACGTTGAAGGCGGGGTTGATCGTGGCGGGTGTGGCGGGGATTCCGGGGGGGATCGCGATGTTTGGCGGAGTGAGGCGGAAGGTGCTGGGGCGATTGTTTTGGATGGTGCTGGGTGTGGGGGTGGTGTTGGAACTGGTGGCGCTATTCATTCTGGTGAGAAACGCTTTCACGGTTCCGGCATGAGCGAGGTGACTCCAGTTCAGGCGGTGGCGAAGGGGGTGAGCGGGTGGAGGGTGGTGTTGGGGGTGCTGTTCATGGCGGTGTGGATAGTCGGGCATGTGATTTGGGCGACGATGGCGCTGATGGGAACGGCGATGGCGAACGACTCGGGGGCGGCGTCATCGGAGGCGCATGTGTCGTTGATCGGTGGGGTGCTGGGAGGGCAGGTGGTGGCGGGTTTGGCGGGGATTCCGGGTGGGTTGGCGTTTTTCTGGCGGGGTGCGCGCAAGGGGCTGTGGATTTTGTTTGGGGTGTTGTTTGTTTCCGGTGCCGTCTGGCAAGTTTTGGCGTTTAAATCGTTTGTCAGTGCAGCCTCTACCAGCCCATGAAAATCTCTGTCCTTTTGATCCTGTTGAGCAGTCGTTTGGTTTTAGCTGCGGAACCGCAGATGCTGTTTTTTGCGAAGGAGAGCGCGAAGGAGTTCACGCATGTGGCGTTGCGGATTGAGGGGGATCAGGTGAGCGGGACGCAGGTTTGGCAACCGAGGGAGGAGCATGGTGCGGCGGGGACGCTGGATGGGATTTTGGCGGGAGACGGGATCATCCAGGTGGTGTATCAATACACGATCGAGGGTTCGGAGCAGGAGGAGGAGCAGGTGTTCAAGTTGGAGGGAGACAAGTTGTATCCGGGTGAGGGAGAGTTGGTTGAGGGGAAAGGTGGGAGGTTGAATTTGAAGGCCCCGAACCAGGTGGTGTTCAAGACGGCGCTAACGAAGGTAGCGGTGACGGAACCGAAGGCGGGCAGTCCGGAGCGGAAGGCGATCATGGATGCGATGCGGGTGCCGGTGGCCGCGCATGTGGGGACGGCGGTGACGTTTACTGGGGATGTGCTGGCGAGCGGAGGGTGGGCGCGGTTTCAGGGGAATGTGGCGACGGCGAATGGGAAGGTGCCGGCGAAGGAGGAGGCTGCGATGGATTTGGAATTGGACTTTTTTGCGCTGCTCAAGAAGGACGAGGAGGGGAACTGGGGGGTGGCGCACTGGGGATTTGCGGGCGACATCGGGGTGAGTGAGGAGGCGAAGGAGAAGTTCCCTGAGGCGCCTTGGGTGCTGTTTCAGTGAGTTAGATCGGTTTTCGAAATGCTTGTCACCTTGCGCGGCGGCGGGTCCGTTTCATTGGCGGCGCCATTGACTCGTCAGCTATGGCTCGAACATAAATGATCAATTTCCCTCGACAAAACGCGCTCAAGTCTTGACTTTACCTGCGTTGAGCGACCCTCTTAGGGCCGTTATGAGTATGAAAATATTGCCTTTGGCGATATTGAATCGTACTAACCACGCTGTTGTGCAATAAATGGATACGCCTCCAAAAGTGACTCGCGCTGAACTAGCGGAAATACTCGTGAAGTGGGAGCAAGGCGATCTGACCGTGCAACAGGTCTGGGATTGGGTCGATGCGAGATATTGGCCCGGAGATACTGAGATCGACGATTGGGACGGTGATCTATCGGCCACTAATGAGATTCTTGCGAAACTTGACTCGATGGATATCAATCTGGTCTTGGTCGATGATGTGCCCATACATCGAAGATTTCTCGCGTCACCACGGGAGCAGACAGCGCAAGCATTCGACTTTTGGAAGTCGGAGCTAGATTTGATCAATTACAGACAGCGAATGAAGTCCCTCCGAGATAATCCGATGTTTCGACACGTAGCCCGGTGAATGAAGAAGTACAACAAGTCGGCACATCCAACGGCGGGCAACGTCCTTCTTTGAATTCGGGCTTTCCTCTCCGCCGTGGATGGCCTATCCGTTATGCCTAGAAAATCATGATCGCGCGTGCCGCCCTTGCTATTGCTCTCGCGCTATGCATAGGCGGATGCACGGATCGAGATCTTGAGGATTCCGGCAGGGTAGATGATTGGACGTGGGACGACCCGAAACTGAAGACACGCACGTCCATCAGCAAGGAGAAGAGAGCGCGAGCCGACCTCAAAGACGGGCAGATCGAATTGAAATTCGGCGAGGCATACGATCATCCGTTAGATATCATGATTCACCACACTGAAATGATCCCTGAGCCTGAAGACGGCGAGTGGAACATGAAGTGGCTAGATGAAGGCCGATTTGTCTTCGAGCACTCGGAACTTGGAACGAATACTTGGAGAGTAGACGGAGTTGTCCGGATGACGGTCACTGTGATTTCCGAATGGACGCGACCACCTCAACCTTAGCAATGGCATAACAAGTCGTCGCTACAAACCCGCTGCCGCCGTGGACTTGAAATCTGAATGACAACTACAACGTTTAACCCCGCGATCAAAGCGCGCCACCCGCAGCGGGTGGCAGGATTTTGACGTTCGCCCAATTGAACGCCCCATGCTTCACCACTTGTCTTTTGCCGTTGCTGATCTTGCACGTTCTGGTGTCTTCTATGATGCCGTGCTTGCTCCTCTGGGATATGGTCGCGTCTGGGAGGATGAGATCGCTATTGGATACGGTTTGACTGGCGGCGGTGACAAGTTTGCGATCAAGCTGCGGACCGAGGCGATTGCTGTTCCTGGCGAGGGGTTCCACGTTGCCTTTGCCGCTTCGTCCCGTGAGGCGGTGAACGCGTTTTTTGATGCCGCACTTCAGCATGGCGGAAGGGACAACGGAGGCTCAGGGCTTCATCCCGAATATGGCGCTGGTTAGACCGACTCTCGAAATGCTTGCCACCTTGCCCGGCGGCGGAGCCGCCTCATTGGCTGCGTCAGCCGCTTGCCCGTTATTGATTGAATAGCGGGCTGCACGACTTCCTTGCCACTGAGGCCGCTGCGCTCGCCGGATCAAAATGACAGTCTTTTCGAGAACCGGTCTATTACGCGGCTTTTGTTTTTGATCCAGACGGCTATCGCATTGAGGCAACGGTCAGGCTAGAGGGTGAAACATGATCCTCAGGGAAACCGAGGGCGAGCAAAACGGATGCCGTAGCGGCTCGTATGGCATCTGTCTTGTGCTGGCGCAGAAACGGAAGCTTTTCGACGCTTGGGTGCTTGAGCTTTTGTCGGAGATCCGAGCTCATCTCGGCGGAGCGAGATGGCGACTATGCTGGCGCCTCATTTGGGGGCTTGGATGGTTCTATGCCGACTCTCGAAATGCCTGTCTGCTTGCCAGGCGGCGGAGGGGCCTTGGTGGCGGTGTTAGCTGCTTGCCCGCAGCGGGCTGTGCGAAGTCCTTGTCACTGAGGCTGCTGGGCTCGCTGGATCAGGATGACGAGCTTTTCGAGAACTGGTCTGGGTTAGGCGGTCTTGGGTTTGAAGGCTTTTTTGATGAGGAAGAGGCCGCCGAGGGCGAGGGCTAGGAGGGCGATGCCGAGGAGGGGGCGGAACCAGAGCCAGGAGAGGGCGATGATGGTGGTGGAGCCGACAAAGCTCAGGAGGAAGGCGATGAAGCCGGTGCCGGCGCCGACGATGCGGCCTGCGAGGGGGAGGACGTCGGCGAGGACTTTGAGGGGTTTGAAGACGAGGGCGGTGCCGACGAACATGACGATGAATCCGACAAGGCGGAGGAGCCAGGCGATGAAGGTGTTTTCGGATTGGGCGGCGGCGAACATGGCTTCTTTGGATTGCACGCCGCTGGTGATGCGGGCGATGCTTGTGCCCTGACTGGTGATGTACTCCTCAAAGGTGTCTGCCTTTTGCCGAGCGAGCAGGCTGGTGTCGCCGGTTTTGAGGGATTCGAACTGCAGGCGGGCGTCACCGAGGGCGGGGTTTTGCGGGGTCTTGCTGAGGACGAGCCACTGGTCCTGGACGGAGGCGATTTCGTTCCAGGGGGCTGGGAGGGCGGAGAGGTCGGGCAGGGGGTGGGGTGTGAGGCTGGTCCACTGGGAGAGGAGGAAGTCGGGCAGGCGGAAGGCGCCGAGGTTGACCTTCTGAGCTTAGAATTCGGCGGATTGGAGGAGGGGTTTGGGGTTTTCGTGGTCCTGGGGGTGACGGAACTCGGAGGAGTCGTGAAGCTTGGAGTCCCATTTTTTGGTGTAGAGGCACTCGGTGACTTTTTCTTCGCTGCCACCGACTTTGGTTTTGGTGGTCTCTTTGGTTTCTTCGACCCACTGGAAGATTTCGACGTTGCGGTGGAGCTTGACGAGGTCGGGGCCGGTGACGTTGAATTGATCGTCCTTGGCGGGGTCTGAGAGGGAGGTGGTGCCGGTGAGATGGACGAGTTTGCCATCGAGGGCGGGGTCGATGGCATCGGGTCGGGCTTCAACGGTGATTTGGGCGCCTTCGGCGAGGCCTTTGGCGGTTTTGACGCTGCGGCCTTCATTCCACCAGAGGAGCGCGGTTGAGGCGAGGACGAAGACGACGCCGACGAGGACGCCGGTGATGGAACTGCCGATGCGGGAGAACCAGCCGGTGCTGGTGGTTTCGGTGAAGCGGTCGTTTGACATGAGGAATGCGGTCTAGCGGTAGATGCGAGGGATGCGGGTGTTGAGGTTGGTGAGGATTTCGTAGGGGATGGTGCGGGCGAGTTCGGCGAGTTCGGCGGCGGTGATGGTTTCGTTTTCCTGGGTGCCGAGGAGGATGACTTCGTCGCCATTGTAGGCGGTGCCGTGGGGGCCGAGGTTGACCATGGTTTGATCCATGCAGACGCGGCCGACGACGGGGTGGCGCTGGCCGTGGATGAGGACCTGGGCTTGATTGGAGAAGGCGCGGAAGTAGCCGTCGCCATAACCGACGGGGAGGGTGACGACGCGGGTGTCGTGGGTGGGGGTCCAGGTGGAGCCGTAGCTGACGGGGTTGCCGGCTTGGACGACTTTGAAGAAGGCGACGCGGGATTTGAGGGTGAGGGCGGGGGTGACGGGGAAGGTCTGGGCGCACTCGGCGGAGGGGTAGACGCCGTAGAGGAGGATGCCGGGGCGGACGAGGTCGAGGTGGGAGTCGGGAAGTTGCAGGATGGCGCCGGAGTTGGCGATGTGGCGGGTGGGGGTGGGGAGGCTGTGCTGGTCGTAGAAGGTGAGGAGTTCGAGGAAGCGTTCGAGTTGGAGACGGGCGTGGGAGAGGTCGCCGGGGGCGGCGTCGGCGTTGGCGAAGTGGGAGTAGATGCCTTCGACGCGGGTGTGGCGGCAGGTGAGGCTGGCGGCGAGGAGTTTTTCGGCGGAGTACCAGTGCATGCCGATGCGCTCCATGCCGGTGTCGATTTTGAGGTGGACGCTGGCGGTGGTGCCGAGGGCGGCGGCGGCTTCGTCGATGAGGCGGAGTTTTTCGATGGAGGGGGCGGTGAGGGAGAGCTGATGCTGGAGGAAGAGGGGCACTTGTTTTTCGCCGATGCCGCCGAAGACGAGGATGGGGGTGGTGATGCCGGCGTTGCGGAGGGCGATGCCTTCTTCGAGGAAGGCGACGCCGAGGCTATCGGCGCCATTTTGCATGAGGTGATGAGCGACGGGGAGGAGGCCGTGGCCGTAGGCGTTGGCCTTGATGACGGCCATGACTTTGGCGCCGCCGGTGTGAGCGCGGATGGCGGCGAGGTTGCGGGTGAGGGCGTCGAGGCTGACTTCGACGCGGGTGGGGCGCAGCGGGTCGTCGAGGGTGGGGGCGTTGTAGTTGGCGGTGTTCAAAGGCCGGTGGGGTGGTCGATGAAGGTCCAGGGGAGGTTGAAGCGGGCTTCGAGATCGGCGGCGAGGGCTTTGACGCCGAAGGTCTCGGTGGCGTAGTGGCCGCCGTAGAGGACGTTGAGGCCGAGTTCCTCGGCGAGGGTGTAGCTCCAGTGGGGGCCTTCGCCGGTGAGGAAGGTGTCGATGCCGGCTTTGGCGGCGGTGGCGACTTCGGAACCGGAGCCGCCGGAGGAGATGCCGATGCGGCGCGTGGTTTTGGGGCCGCCGGGGCAGACGTGGACGGGGCCGCCGGAGAGGGCGGTGTGGAACTGGGCGGTGAGGGTTTCGAGGGGGATTTCAGCTTCGGCGATGAGGCCGATGGGGGTGCCTTTGAACTCGAGGAAACCGCCGGAGGGAGTCAGGTCGAGGGCGCGGGCGATGCAGGCGTTGTTGCCGAGGGTGGGGTGGACGTCGAGCGGCAGGTGGGCGCTGTAGAGGGCGAGGCCGTGGTCGAGGCAGAGGCGGATTTTTTCGTGGAGGGCGCCGGTGATGGGTTGGAGGCCGGTCCAGAAGAGGCCGTGGTGGACGAGGAGGAGATTGGCGCCGGAGGCGGCGGCTTTGCGGATGACGGGGAGGGAGGCGTCGACAGCGGAGGCGACCTTGGTGACGGTGATGCCGGGGGCGTCGATCTGGAGGCCGTTTAAGGCGGGCGGGTAGTCGGCGATGTCGCGGATGCGGAGTTCGGTGTCGAGATGGGAGACGAGATCGGCGAGGAGCATGGGTGAAAGGGATTTACCACAGAGGGCGCCGAGGGGCACGGAGGAAATGACTAACCTGGATTATTCATGACCCATCTACTGCAACCGCTAAAAAGCCCGAGTCTGCTGCGTTGGGCTTGTTTTGAAAGGCATCGAGCATTTACCAATGCACTCAGCCTTTCAAAACAGCGCCCGCCTTGCAGCCTCAAGCTTTTGAGCGGTTTCGCGACGATGTTCATGAATAATCCAGGCCAAGGCCGCTGGCTACTTTTGCATTTTGCGTTTGAGCTTTTTGAGGAGGACATCGTTTCCTTCCAGCTCTTCGAGGATGAGGGTGAGGGCCTGGAGGGTTTGGCGGCTGATGTGGTGCTCCATGCCTTCGACGTCGCGGTGGACGGTTTCGGGGTCGAGACCGAAGCTGGCGAGGAGGCGGGTGAGGACGTCGTGGCGATGGGCGATGGCCTGGCCGATGGCGCGGCCATGATCAGTGAGGATGACGCCGCGGTAGCGCTCGTAGACGAGGAAGCCTTCGGCATCGAGTTTTTGGATCATGGCGGTGACACTGGCCTGAGAAATGCTCAAGTTAGCGGCGATATCGACGACGCGCGCGTAGCCTTTTTGTTCGATCAGATTGTGGATCTGTTCGAGGTAGTCCTCGACGGCGCGCGTTTGGGCGGCGGCGGGAGGACGAGCGGCTTTTTTGGCGGCGGGCATGAGCGAATGAGGGGAAAGTGGCAGGGGCGGGTGATTTCGCAACTTAAACAGGTTGGACTGACAAAGTTAGCCTTGACTAACTCTCTTCGAGGCGACAAAGAGAGGGGCATGAATCGAAAAGGTATCTTGAGTCTCGTGGCGATGCTCGGAGCGGGCGTGGTTTTGGCAGGGTGCGGCAAGTCGGAGAGTGTGGTGGCACCGGATGGGAAGCCGAGGGTGGTGGCGACGACGACGATGATTGCGGATTTGGTGCGGGCGGTGGCGGGTGAGGCTGTGGTGGTGGAGGGGTTGATGGGGCCGGGGGTGGATCCGCATTTGTACAAGCCGTCCGGGGAGGATGCGCGTCGGTTGCGGGATGCGGGGGCGATTTTTTACAATGGGCTGCAACTGGAGGGGCGGATGGCGGAGTTGTTTGAGCGGATGGGACGGGAGGGGAAGAATGCGGTGGCGCTGGGGGATTCGGTGGCGGAGGCGGCGCGGATCATGCCGGAAGAAGCGGGGGCGCATGCGGATCCGCATATTTGGGGGGATGTGGGGTTGTGGGCGGGTTGTGTCGGGGTGGTGGTGGAGGGGCTCAGCAAGGTGGTGCCCGGAGAGAGGGCGGGGTTTGAAGAGCGTGGGGATGCTGTGAGGGCGAAGCTGATGGGGCTGGATGCGTGGGTGAAGGAGCAGGTGGCGAAGGTGCCGAAGGAGGCGCGGGTGCTGATCACGAGTCACGATGCGTTCAGCTACTTTGGTCGGGCGTATGGCTTTGAGGTGCTGGGGGTGCAGGGGATTTCGACGGTGTCGGAGGCGGGGTTGGCGGATGTGGCGAAGATGGTGGACTTGATCAAGCAGAAGGCGGTGAAGGCGATCTTTGTGGAGTCGAGCGTGCCGCATGCGACGATTGAGCGGATCAGTGCGGACTCGGGGGCGAAGGTGGGCGGGGAGTTGTTTTCGGATGCGCTGGGGACGCCGGGGGAGATGCGGGATGCGGGTGGTGGGAAGGTGGATGTGGGGACCTATGAGGGGATGATCCGGTTTAATGTGAGCAGGATTGTGGAGGCCTTGAAATGAAGTGGGTTCTGGGAATGGTTTGTCTGGCGCCGTGTGTTTTGGGGCGCGAGTTGGCGACGGATCGGCCGGATACGACGGAGAGTGCGATGACGGTGCCGAAGGGGCGGTTTCAGGTGGAAGCGGAGGTGCTGGCGCATTCGTGGAATGACGGGCGTTCGGCGAGTTTTACGGTTGGGGAGTCGCTGCTGAAGTATGGGGTGACGGATCGCTTTGACGTGCATTTGAATGTGCCGACCTATGCGGGGGTGCGAGGTGAGGATGGGGCGTGGCGTGAGGGGTTTGGGGATTTGGCGCTGCGGATGAAGTACAATCTTTGGGGGAACGACGAGGGGCGTTCGGCTTTGGGGATTTTACCTTATGTGAGTGCGCCGACGGCGGCGGACGGGGTGGGTGCGGAGGGGTGGGAGTTTGGCGTGGCGTTTCCGTTTTCGCTGGAATTGACGGATCGGCTGGGGCTTGGGATGCAGCAGCAGTTTGACTGGGTGGAGGGAGGGAATGGAGGGAAGGATTTTGAGTGGTTGCAGGCGGTGGTGCTGGGGGTGTCGTTGACGGAGAGGGCGGGTGTTTTTGTGGAGGGAATGACGGTGCTGCATTTTGAGGGAGATGCGGTGACGGATGTGGCCGTGAATTTTGGTGCGACGTATCGGTTCACGCCGGAATGCCAGCTTGATGCGGGGATTCGGGTGGGGTTGGCGGGTGAGGTGGAGGATGCGCAGCTGTTTCTGGGATGGTCGCAACGATTTTGATTGGCTATGACGAATAACGAAATGCCACCTGCGCTGGAACTGCATGATGTGTCGGTGTCCTACCACAAGAAGCCGGTGCTTTACGGGGTGGATATGGCTTTGCCGGCGGGGTCGCTGGCGGGGTTGATCGGGCCGAATGGGGCGGGGAAGTCGACCTTGATCAAGGCGGCGATGGGGTTGCTGCCAGTGCACAGCGGGTGGGTGAAGTTTTTTGGAGAGCCGCTGGAGGGGGTGAGGAAAAGGGTGGGGTATGTGCCGCAGCGGGAGGAGGTGGATTGGGACTTTCCGGTGAGTGTGATGGACGTGGTGTTGATGGGGCGGTATGGGCACTTGGGGTGGCTGAGGCGGCCTGGGAAGGCGGATCGGCGGGTGGCGGAGGAGTCGCTGGAGAAGGTGGGGATGCTGCCGTTTCGGGATCGGCAGATTTCGAATCTGAGTGGTGGGCAGCAGCAGCGGGTGTTTTTGGCTCGGGCGCTGGCGCAGGACAGTGATCTTTACCTGATGGACGAGCCGTTTGCGGGGGTGGATGCGGCGACGGAGAAGGCGATCATCACGCTGTTGAAGGAGTGGCGGGAAAAGGGGAAGACGATTCTGGTAGTGCACCATGATTTGACGACGGCGCGGGATTATTACGATCGTTTGGTGCTGCTGAACATGCGAGTGGTGGCGAGTGGGCCGACTGCGGACGTTTTTACCATGGAGCTACTTCAGAAAACTTATGGGGGAAGGTTGACGATTTTGAGTGACGTTGCGGCTGAAGCGCAGAGGGCGGAAGATGGAGTGAAGATCTAATGCGAGCTTGCATGCGGTTTCTGATTCTCATCGCCTTGCTTTTGCTGACTGAAGGCAGCGCGAATGCGTCGCGGATTGGGGATGTGGGGGAGGTGGATGCTTGGGGGCAGGCGGTGCGGTTTTTTTCGTTTCAGGATGCGAGTTTGAGGCTCGCTTTGGCGGGGGCGTTGTTGGTGGGGTTGAACTGTGGGTTGTTGGGCGGGTATGTGGTGGTGAGGCGGATGGCGCTGGTGGGGGACATGCTTTCGCATGCGGTGTTGCCGGGGATTGTGCTGGGGTTTCTTTGGGCGCAGACGAAGGATCCAGTGGCGATTTTGATTGGGGCGCTGCTGGCGGGGGCGGCGGCGACGGGGGTGAGTTCGCTGTTGGCACGGACCACGCGGCTGAAGCCGGATGCGATTCAGGGATTGGTGTTGGCTTCGTTTTACGGGGTGGGGATTTGTTTGCTGGGATTGGTGCAGAATTTGCCGACGGGGGCGAAGAGCGGGCTGGACAAGTTTTTGTTTGGTCAGGCGGCGGGATTATCGGGCAATGATGTGATGATGATGGCGGTGGCGACCGGGCTTTCGCTGGTGTTGGTGGGGTGGCTTTATCATGATTTGCTGGCGTTGAGTTTTCATCGAGGTTTTGGCCAGACGCTGGGTTTGAAGATGGGGCTGTTGCATGGGGTGATCATGCTCTTAACGGCGTTTGCGATCATTGTGGCGATGCAGGCGGTGGGGGTGGTTTTGGTGTCGGCGATGCTGATCATTCCGGCGGCGACAGCGTATTTGCTGACGGACCGGATGCATCGGTTGCTGGGGCTGTCGGCGGTGCTGGGGATGGCGGCGGCGGGGGTGGGGGCGTTTGGGTCGTTTTTGGGGAACAATCTGCCGACGGGGCCGCTGATGGTGCTGGCGGGGGCGCTGTTTTTTGCGGCGGCGTTTTTGTTCAGTCCGCGACATGGTTGGGTGACGCGGGTGTTGCGGCAGCGACGGCGGCGGGCGCGGGCGGAGCGGGAGAATACGCTGAAGGCGATGCACCGGGTTTTGGAGGATCACGGGCTCGCGGGGGTGTCGGTGCGGGAGGGGGTGACGCTGGCGGAATTGAGTGCGCAGCGGCGGGAGTCGGTGGGGGAGAGCGGGGAAAGGGTGCGGGACTTGGTGAGGGCGGGGCTGGCGACGGTGAGTCAGGATGGTCATATTTTGTTTTTCACGCCGGCGGGCGAGCAACGGGCGCGGGCGATTGTGCGGAATCATCGGCTGTGGGAGCTTTATTTGACGCATGCGGCGAGTTTTTCGCCGGATCATGTGCATGACCAGGCGGAGGAGATTGAGCACGTGCTGGGGGAGGAGACGGTCAGGCAGTTGTCGCGGCGATTGGACTTCCCTGAGGTGGATCCGCATGGGCGGCCGATTCCGACGGTGGACGCGATTCATGGGGTGGGTGCGGCGACTGAGAAAGGAGGGCTGGGGTACCAATGATGGCTTTGTGTGGACTTGGTGTGTTGGGGCAAGCTGTTGGCTTGAATGGGAGGCTGGCGGCGACCGAGGCGGTTGTGACAGGGGGGATGCTGGATTTGATCCCGGCGTTTGATTGGCAGAAGGTGGTGGTGGCGCCCTGGACGGTGGACATCGGGCTTTACGGATGGATGATGCTGATGGCGTTTCTGGTGACGACGGCTTGCGGGTTGATTGGGAACTATTTGCTGCTGCGGCGTTTGGCGCTGGTGGGGGATGCGATCAGTCACAGCGTGCTGCCCGGGTTGGTGGCGGGGTTTTTGATTTTTGGGAGTCTGGGGATTGGGCCGATGCTGGTGGGGGCGGTGTTGGCGGGGGTGCTGACGACGGTGTTGATTGAGTTGATTCACTCGCACAGTCGGGTGAAGGCGGATGCGGCGATCGGGATCACGTTTTGCAGTTTGTTTGCGCTCGGTGTGCTGCTGATCAACGTCTATGCCGGACAGGTGCATCTGGATGCGGAGTGCGTGCTTTATGGGGAGCTGAGCCATGTGCCGTGGGCGGAGCAGGTGACGGTGCTGGGGGTGAGCATGCCGCTGCCGGTGCTGGTGATGGGGGTGGCGACGGGGATTGTGGCGCTGCTGACGGGGCTGTTTTACAAGGAACTGCTGATCAGCTCGTTTGATGCGGGGCTTGCGGCGGCGTTTGGGTTTCGGCCGAGGGTGATTCACTACACGCTGATGGCGATGCTATCGCTGGTGGTGGTGGCGGCGTTTGAGTCGGTGGGGGCGATTTTGGTGATCGCGATGCTGATTTTACCGGGGGCAACGGCGCAGCTATTGAGCACGCGGTTGCCGGTTTGCTTTGGGTTAAGTGTGGCGCACGCGGCGTTGAGTTCGGTGCTGGGGGTGCACCTGGGGTTGTGGCTGGGGTGCTCGTTGGCGGCGGCGGTGGTGGTGGCGGGGACGGGGCTTTTTGGTCTAGCGTGGGGGGTGAGTTTGATGGGGAGGCGAAGGGTAGAGATCGAATCAGGCTCGGCGTGAAAGTCAGAGGCTTCGTCTGGGGAGTCTGCCGGTGATGACTTCGGGGTCCTGTCGGAGGTCCATGACGGCTGATGGGTGGGCTAGGGGAAGAAGGTGGGGTGATTGATTTGTTGGGTTGGTGCTGGGCGTTTAGGGGTATGGGAGTGGCGTTGGTTTCGGCTGCATTGTGGCTGGGTACAGTTGGGGTGGGAGGGATGGTTTTGGCTCACTCTTTGGGTAATCGGGCGTGGAACTGGGGAGTTTTAGGGTCGAGGTTCGGTTCCGGGAGGCAATTGTGATGATGGGTCTTTGAGATTTTTCGGATTTGCGCGGTGTGGGAGTTGCTGAGGGGAGGAGTTTATCGGGTGAATTAGGATCTTTTGCGGATTGGGAAATGCGGGCGGTTGGGGGGGTTGGGGAGTCGGGGGTTGTTGGGTGCTCGGCGGGGTCGATGCGTCCGATTACAGATTGGGGTGGTGAATTGTGCGGGCGGGTGGGTTTTTTGGGAGTCGGGGGTTGTTGGCCGCCCGTCGGGGTCACTGCCCCCGATTACAGATTGGGGGGAATTGTGCGGGCGGGTGGGTTTTTTGAGGAGTCGGGGGTTTTTGGGTGCCCGGCGGGGTCGGTGCCTTCGACTACAGATTGGGGGCTTTTTGGTTGGAGGGTGGTGTTTTTTGATCTTTGATCGGATTATGATGATGGACGATTGGCGAGCGGAGGAATCGGCGCAGAGGTTGCGACGTCTTTCGAGGGTGTGGGTGGAGGAGCCTGTGTTTTTTGTGACGGTTTGCGTGGCTGGGAGGCGCGCGGTGCTGGCGAATGAGGGGGTGCATGGCCTTCTGAGGGAGGTCTGGCAGACTGGCAGTCGACTGCACGGGTGGCAGGTGGGGCGTTATGTGATCATGCCGGATCACGTGCATCTCTTCTGTTCTCCGAACCGGGATGCGGCGGGGTTGAGTGAATTCGTGGGTGGTTGGAAGGAGTGGAGTTGCAAGTCTTTTCGACGACGCTTGGGGCTGGTGGACTTTCAGTGGCAGCCGAATTTTTTTGACCACGTTTTGCGATCTGCGGAGAGTTATTCGGAGAAGTGGCAGTATGTGCGGAGCAATCCTCTGCGGGCGGGTTTGGTTGTGGGGGCTGAGGAATGGCCGTTTGCGGGGTATTTGGATTTTGAATAGTGGGTGGGTGGGGGTTTTGGGGAGTCGGGGTTGATGCCTTCGACTACCTATTGGGGGTGGGTGAATTGTGCGGGCGGTTGGGGGTTCTTGGGGATTCGGGGGTTGTTGGGTGCTCGGCGGGGTCGATGCGTCCGATTACAGATTGGGGGGAATTGTGCGGGCGGATCGGGTTTTTGGGGATTCGGGGGTTGTTGGCCGCCCGTCGGGGTCACTGCCCCCGACTACAGAATTTGGGGTGGGAGGCTTGTGGAAATGGTGGTGTTTTTTGCGGGGTGGGGTAGGGTGGGGGGTGGCGAAGACGTTGTGTGACTGGACGAAGAAGGAGATCAAGAAGCACTTTGAGGAGGTGTGTGAGATCGTGGCGGATCCGCGCTATGTGTGCCGGAAGTGTGGCCGGTGTGCGCATTTCCCCCGGTTTTTGTGCGAGCCGAAGAAAGTGGTGACGCGGGAGAAGGAGTGATCTTTCTGTTTGCACTGCGGCGGTTTCCCGCGAAACTACGCGCCCTCCTCCAGCCGGGTTGACTTTTGTCTGACGTCTGGGCGGGACGGTGGTCTCTCCAAGAACGGGGGGGGCTGGCGTTGATTCTCTGAACGTTCACAACCCGAAAAAAATACATGAGTGCAAGTACACTGTCCGCGCTGATCGCAGGATCATTTCGCGAACTCCACGAGGGGTCCATCGTTAAGGGCCGCATCCTCGAAATCAAACCGCAGGTCATTCTGGTCGATATCGGTTACAAGTCTGAAGGCGCCATTCCCGCCAACGAATTTGAGGACGAAGACATCCAGGTCGGCGACGAAGTCGAGGTTCTCCTCGAGAAGCTGGAAAACGACGAGGGCATGGTGGTCCTGTCGAAAGAAAAAGCCGCCCACAAGCAGAACTGGGAGAAGATTGTCAAAGTCTTCCAAGAGGGCGGACTGGTCAAAGGCAAGATCAAGTCGATGGTCAAAGGCGGCCTGATGGTCAATGTGGGCGTGGAAGCGTTCCTGCCTGGCAGCCAAGTGGACATCATTCCACCAAAAGATCTCAACGAGTACGTTGGCAAAGTGTTCGAGTTCAAGATCGTCAAGATCAACGACGACCGCAAAAACATCGTTCTTTCCCGTCGCGAAGTCATCGAGGCAGAGCGCGCGGAGCAGCGTCAGAAGTTCCTCGATTCCGTCACTCCTGGCGACAAGGTCACCGGGATTGCCAAGAACATCACCGACTTTGGTGTGTTCGTGGACCTCAACGGGATGGACGGATTGCTGCACATCACGGACATGTCGTGGGGCCGCTTGACGCACCCGAGCGAGATGGTGGCGATCGGCCAGGCGCTGGATCTGGTGATCCTCGAAGTGAACCGCGACAAGGAGCGGGTTTCTTTGGGTCTGAAGCAGCTTCAAAACAACCCTTGGGAGAACATCGAAGGACGTTACCCTGTGGGCCACCGTGTTCGCGGCAAGGTCACCAAACTGGTCGCTTACGGCGCGTTTGTGGAAGTGGAAGACGGGGTCGAAGGCCTGATCCACGTTTCCGAGTTGTCCTGGACCAAGCGCATTGCACGTCCTTCGGATGTGTTGACGGTGGGTCAGGAGTTGGAAGCAGTGGTGCTGGGCATTTCGACGGAGGAACGCAAGATTTCTCTGGGCGTGCGTCAGTTGGAGTCCAACCCATGGGACGAGATCGACGGTCGCTACCCGATTGGCACGAAGATGAGCCGTCCGATCCGCAACCTGACCGCTTACGGCGCGTTTGTGGAGCTGGAAGAAGGCATCGACGGGATGATCCACGTGTCCGACTTGAGCTGGACGCGCAAGATCAACCACCCTTCGGAAGTCCTCAAGAAGGGCGACGAAGTGGAAGCCGTGGTGCTTGGCATCGACAAGGCGAACCAACGCATCAGCCTTGGCATCAAGCAGCTTGATACCGACCCATGGTCGGAGATCGACGGTCGCTTCAAGGTGGGCGACATCGTCAAGGGCACGGTTGCGAAGATCGCCAGCTTTGGCGCTTTCGTGGAGCTCGAAGACGACATCGACGGTCTGGTGCACATCAGCCAGCTGAGCGAAGATCACGTGGCGAAGGTCAAGGACGTGCTGAACGTCGGCGACGAAGTCGAAGCGCGGGTGATCAAGGTGGACAAGGTGGAGCGCCGGATTGGGCTCTCGTTGAAGGCCATGAACTACAGTGCGGAAGACATCCAGAAGGAGAGCCAGGCGTTCGACGCGCTGCGCCCTTCGACGGATCTCGTCGGTCTGGAGCAGGCGTTCAAGTTTGCCACGGAAGAATGGCGCCCTGGTCAGGGCTAGGTTCTGCGAGACTCAGATCAATATTCACGGAGAGCGGCTCGAGAGGGCCGCTCTTTTTTTTTGGGGGGGACTGGCAGGAACAAGGGGGGCAGAAAAAAGGGGAGGAGTGGAGGCAGAGGAGGAGGGTGGATTTTGTTGGTGAAAAGGGTAGGGGGTGAGGTATGCTTTGCCTTATGGGTCTAGCACAACCAGCTCATCGATTCAGTGTTGCAGAGTACTATGCGCTCGAAGAAGCGGCGGAGTATCGCAGCGAGTATTTTGAGGGGGAGATTTTTGCGATGGCGGGTGGGAGCGCGCGGCACAGTTTGATTTCGGCGAACTTGCTCAGAGAGCTTGGGAATCAGCTCAAAGGCAAGCGTTGCACGGCCTATGAGAGCAACTTGCGTTTGAAGGTTGAGGCGAGTGGGTTGAGGTCGTATCCGGATGCGGGGGTTTATTGTGGCCAGTTGGCCTTTGATGTCGAGGATCCGAGGGGGCAGACGGCTTTGAATCCGACGGTGTTGTTTGAGGTGCTGTCACCGAGCACGGAAGCGTATGATCGGGGGAAGAAGGCGGAGAACTATCGGTTGATTCCGTCTTTGAAGGCTTATGTGCTGATTTCCCAGGATCGGGCCAAGGTGGAGGTGTTTGAGCGTGTTGGCGATGGGTTTTGGCGTTTGAGCGAGGCGGGGGGATTGGAGGGGAGCATCGCTTTGGAGTGCATCGAGGTTACCTTGAGCCTGGGGGAGATTTACGAGGGCGTTGAGTTTGACGTGGAGGTGCGCCCTGACGTTTTGGAGGCGGCCGTCGGGCGGGGCGAGGGGGTTTGAGGGAGAGGGCTTTGACTTCGGTGGGGGTGAGCTTGCGGGAGGTGCCTTTTTCGAGGTCACCGAGGGTGACGCTGCCGATGGCGACGCGGATGAGGCGGAGGACTTCGATTTGGAGGGCTTCGAAGAGGCGGCGGATGTGACGGTTGCGGCCTTCGTCGAGGATGATTTCAAGCCAGGCGTTTTTTTCGCCTTCGCGGAGGAGGGTGGCGCGTTTGGCGG
The DNA here is from genome assembly GCA_947440575.1 of Verrucomicrobiaceae bacterium. Lineage (GTDB taxonomy): Bacteria > Verrucomicrobiota > Verrucomicrobiia > Verrucomicrobiales > Verrucomicrobiaceae > JAGRPD01. Next base: position 30,446 of record CANETF010000010.1, on the reverse strand, counting down.
AGAGGGGGCCGTCGCTGGTTTGGACGCCGGTTTCGAGGGTGGCGAGGAGGGCGGGGTCCGGGAGGCAGTTGATCTGGACGTGGTAGGTTTTGTTGAGGTGGCGGGAGGGGTCGGTGATGGTGTTGGCCCAGGCGGTGTCGTTGGTGAAGAGGAGGAGGCCTTCGCTGGCCTGGTCGAGGCGGCCGACGGGGGAGAGGTGGGCGTCGGGGGCGTTGGTGAGGCCGGAGAAGACGGTGGGGCGGCCTTTTTCGTCGGAGGCGGTGGTAACGAGGCCGCGGGGTTTGTTGAAGATGAGGTAAGTGGGGGGAGCGACGGTGACGAGTTCGCCGTCGACGGTGATGACCTGGCGTTCGAGTTGGACGGGGAATTCGGGGTCGCGGCGGATGACGCCGTCGACGGTGACGCGACCGGCGCGGGCGAGGGCGGCGCCGGCGCTGCGGGAGCAGAAGCCGAGTTTGGAGAGGACGCGTGAGAGGCCGGGCATGGGGGCACTGAACGGCGGTTTGGGAGGTCTGGCAAATGCAGGCTTGCTTATTTGGCAGGGTGTGGGAGAGTCTTAACCGGCTTCATCGTGAGCCGCCTCCCCGTTTTGGGGCCAATGTTCATGACTGATTTGGAGTGTCTGCCTGTGATGGGTGGATTTGAGTTTGGGTCCACCAGGGCCTGACCAGGTACAAAAGTAGGATGATGTTCGCAGGGCCTCTTATTGGCTCTGGAGGCAGTGAATAACCCGCCGGACTTCAAACTGAACTGTACTGAATCGATATCATCATGGAAAAACAAACCTTCGCCGAACTCGGCATATCACCTGACTTGTTAAAAGCGATCGAAGCGCTGGGCTTCGAACAACCGGCGCCGGTGCAGGCGCAAGCGATTCCTCCGGGCATCGAGGGGCGCGACGTGGTGGGGCAGTCGCAGACGGGGTCGGGCAAGACGATGGCGTTTGCGATTCCGGCATTGCAGCGGCTGGACCCACAGAAGCGGAATGTGCAGGTGCTGATTTTGTGCCCGACACGGGAGCTGGCGATCCAGGTGTGCGAGGAGATTCACAAGCTGACGGCACACATGCCGGGGGTGCGGGCGACGCCGATTTATGGTGGTGCGTCGTACGATCGGCAGATTCGCGCGCTGCAGGGTGGGGCGCAGATTGTGGTCGGGACACCGGGTCGGGTGATTGATTTCATTGAGCGGGATCTGATGCGTTTGGACAACTTGAAGACGCTGGTCTTTGACGAGGCGGACGAGATGCTGGACATGGGGTTCAAGGATGAGATCGACCGGGTGGTGAAGGTGGTGCCGAAGAACCGGCAGACGATCTTTTTCTCGGCGACGCTTTCGGGGCCGATCAAGCATTTGATTGAGAGCTACACGACGAATCCGGTGTGGGTGAAGATTGAGCACAAGGCGCTGACGGTGCCGACCATCGAGCAGCGGTATTACGAGGTGAACAGTCGGTCGAAGGTGGAGGTGCTATGCCGGTTGCTGGACATTGAGAATCCGCGGTTGGCGATCCTGTTCGCGAACACGAAGCGGATGGTGGATGATGTGACGGATGCGCTGATGGCGCGGGGGTTTGCGGTGGACCGGTTGCATGGTGACTTGAACCAGACGCTGCGGGACCGGGTGATGAAGAATTTCCGGAGTGGCAATGTGGAGGTGCTGGTGGCGACGGATGTGGCGGCGCGGGGACTTGATGTGGATGACCTGGATTTGGTGGTGAACATTGATCTGCCTTATGACGAGGAAGATTATGTGCACCGGATTGGACGGACGGGGCGCGCGGGGCGGAGTGGTAAGGCGATCAGTTTGGTGAGCGGGCGTGAGATCTTTTTGATGCAGCGGATTCAGCGCTACGCGAAGGTGCATGTGGAGCGGCATAAGGTGCCTACGCGTGAGGAGGTGGAAGGCAAGCGTGCGGACACGTATTTTGAGCTGCTGCGGGCGATGCTGGAGGAGGGGAATTATAAGAATCACGAGGACACGGTGCAGCGGTTGCTGGATGCGGGGCATGAGCCGACGCAGATTTGCAGTGCGTTGATGCATTTGTGGATTGGGGAGAACGGCCGGGAGAGTGAGGAGATTTTGGAGGATCGGCCGCGTCCTGAGAAGGGGCAGCGGGCTCCGAGGGATCAGGAAGGTGGAGGCGGGGAGCGTGGTGCACGGGGTGCGCCGCGTGAGTATGGTCCTGCGGGCGGGGGTGAGGATCGGCGGCCGGCGCGGAGGGAACATCGGGCGGATGCGGCACCGTCACCGCATCACACGCGGATGTTCATCAACATCGGGGCGGTGGATGGGGCGACTCCGAGGGAGATTTCGGGGGCGCTGTATCGGGCATGCGAGTTGCCACAGGGGACGGTGGGCAAGATCGATATTTATGCGAAGTGCAGCTTTGTGCTGGTGCAGAATGATTTTGTGGAGACGGCGATGGAGCGGATTGGGTCGACGAAGCTGCATGGGCGCAATTTGCGCATGGATGTGGCGAAGTGAGGTGGCTGGGGGGCAAGCGAGACTTGCCCCAGCCTAGAGACGGAGAGTTGAAGGAGCAGTCTAGGCCAGCAGAGGGTCGTTGGATGGGGTGAGGTTGAGGAGGGCGTCGATTTCCGGGCGGGCGTTGAGGTCTGTGAGCCAGGCTGGGGGGAGCCAGACTTGGCCGTGGGCGGCGCCCATGATGAGGCCGAGGAGGAGGGCGCGGGCGGCGGAGTCACCGCCGAGGAGGGCATTGGTGACGAGGGCCTGGCGGGGTTGATCGGCGAAGTGGAGGGCGATGCAGAGGGTTAGGGGGAGAGCTTCGAGGACGTCGCAACTGAGGCCGAGGGAGGCGGCGGCGTCTTGGGGGGAGCCTGCGGCGTAGTTGCGGGCGGTTTGCAGGACGTTTGCGACATCGAGCGCGGAGTAGGTGGCTGCGGCGGCGGTGTCGAGGGCAGAGGGGAGGGGTTGGCCTTGGGCGATGGCGTCGACCCAGCGGGTGAAGAGTTCGGCGGCGTCGTGGACGCGGGGATCGCCATGGGTGAGGGCGGTTTGGGCGCGGGTGGCGGTGATGCGGAACTCGAGGGAGTCTGAGTGATGGGCGGCGAGGATGGGGGCGATGCGTGAGGCGCCGCCGAGGTCGTGGCTGGAGGAGGGCGTTGAGGAGCCGTGGGCGAGGTGGTCGAGGGTTTGGCGGGTGGCGCCGTCGCGGTAGCTGACAGTGTTTTTGGACCAGAAGTGAGACCAGTCGGATTTCCAGGCCTCGGCGTCGAAGCCGCCATGGGTGGCGATGCTGCGGAGGAGGGCGAGGGTTTGGTCGCCGTAGTGGGTGAAGTCGCCGGCGCGTTTGCCGGGATGGTATTTGGAATGGGGGGCGTCGTAGCGGGTGAGGCCGGAGCTGTAGATGCGGGCGATTTCGGCGGAGTCGTAGATCCAGTGGGGGCCGAGGCAGAGGGCATCAGCGGCGAAGGCGGGAATGAGGAGGTCGGGGATGAGAGGAGGCATGAAGGTGGAGGGTGTATTCGGGATCAGGATACGCCGGGAAAGCGAATGGGCGTCATTTTTTGGTTGCCATTTGCGGGCTGCCCAACAGAGTCGTGGTCCGCCTGTGTGGCGTTCATCAACCTGCTTCAACCCCAATCTTAAAGACCATGGCACGCCCAGTTACTTTGTTCACCGGCCAGTGGGCCGATTTGTCGTTTGAAACCATGCTGGAGAAGGCGAAGGCCTTTGGGTATGACGGTGTGGAGCTTGCGTGTTGGGGTGACCACTTTGAGGTGGAGAAGGCGGACCAGGCGTATTGCGATGCGAAGCGGGCGAAGATCAAGGCGGCGGGATTGCAGTGTCATGCGATTTCGACGCACTTGGTGGGTCAGGCGGTTTGTGACAACATTGATCCACGGCATGCGCAGATTTTGCCACCGGCGATCTATGGTGATGGGGATCCGGAGGGGGTGAGGCAGCGGGCGGCGGCGGAGCTGAAGAAGACGGCGCAGGCGGCGAAGCGGTTCGGAGTGAGTGTGGTGAACGGGTTTACGGGCAGCAGCATCTGGCATTTGGTGTATTCGTTTCCGCCGAACTTGCCGGGGCAGATTGATGCGGGGTACAAGGATTTTGCGGATCGTTTTGGGCCGATTTTCGATGAGTTTCAGAACAATGGAGTGAGGTATGCGCTGGAGGTGCATCCGACGGAGATTGCGTTTGATATTGCATCGGCGGAGCGGGCCTTGCAGGCGGTGGATTACCATCCGGCGTTCGGGTTCAACTACGATCCGAGCCATTTCGGTTACCAGGGGGTGGATTACGTGAAGTTTTTGTACAAGTTCAGCGACCGGATTTTCCATGTACACATGAAGGATGTGAGCTGGAGTGATCGCCCGACGGATGCGGGGGTGTTTGGTGGGCACGTGGATTTCCACAAGCCGAACCGGTATTGGGACTTCAAGTCGGTGGGACGCGGGAACATCAACTTTGAGAAGATCATTCGGGCGTTGAACGACATCGAGTACGGCGGACCGCTTTCGGTGGAATGGGAAGATGGGGCGATGGATCGGGAGTTTGGGGCGACGGAGTCGGCGGCGTTTGTGAAGCGGATTGATTTCCCGCCCTCAAAGATCATTTTTGACGCGCAGTTTGCTGAGAACAGCAAGTGAGCGGGTGGCGGCTGAGTTGGTGAACCCACTTTGCAACCGCGCTTTTGGAGTGCGGTTGCAGGGGGGTGATTTGGGGGGGTGTGAGGTGGGTCTTTGAGTGACTATGGGTTGGGGGTTGAGAGGGAGGGGGGGGTGGATTTGAAGGTTCCTGGCAGCGGCAGTTCGGGAGACGATGCGGTGGCGTCGATGGGGGAGGCGAGGTTGCTGGTGGATGCGGGGTTGGGTGCGAAGCAGATTTGTTTGTTCCTGGAGGCAGATGGGATGTCTGGGGAGCAGTTGGCGCGGGCATTGTCCAGTCAGCGGGCGGTGGAAAGCTGGCGCACAATTTCAGGCAATTTTTTGCTGGTGGAGGGGCGCAACGTTCCTTTTTGAGCAGGTGACCGGTCTGGAACGGCCAGCTTAAAATCACACAATTCTTACAAGTAAACGGCGCGAAGTATATTTCAATTCTAACAGGGGAGTTCGTAAGGGCTGCACTGAGCACTTTAGGCTTCGATCGACATTATGACGGCTAGTACATTAGGCTTGGTGGGTTTTGCTTTGCTCTTTTTGTTTGGATTCGCCCTGCGGGCGAGTCTGCGGAGGGAGTCGCATTACATGCGTTGGCTGGGTATTTTAGACCAGGTCAATCCTCTGGTGACGCGGGAGGCTTTTCAACGACAGGCGGCACGATTTGGAACTGGGATGGCCATTCTGAGCGGGTTAAGTTTGGTGGGCGCGGTGCTATGTGTTGGCTTTATTGTGGTGGAGCTTGGCAAGCTGAATGCGCCCGAGGTGGAGGAGACAAGATGGACCGAAGAAGCCGGGCCTTTGGAGTTGGTGGAGAAGCGGTATGAGGAAGAGAGGAGGCGGCTGTTTGACGAGCTACTTTTGGGGTATGTGTCGAAGATTGACACCGAGCTAAGGGAGCGGGCAACAGCGAGCGACTTTGCGATGCTGTTGGAATTGAACCATGAGAGGAGTCATGTGATGGCGTTAGAGAGGGAGGCGAGGAGTGATGAAAGACGGCTGTGGGAAGAATTGACGGGGGTTGAGAAGCATCTTTTCCCGGTTCTCGGGCCGATGGCGCCTGAAGCGTTCATCGAGATGCGACGGTATTGGACGATGGCATTCGGGAAGATTCATGAGTCAACGGGAGGTGAATTTGTAAAGGCTTTGGAGCGCCTGGAGACTGTCGGGGCAAGAGAAGGGATTGGGAGGGTGCGGGCGAATTTTGCGGCGGTGCAGTCAATGTGTGGTCCGCCGAGGGGAGCGTTCGTCATGTCAACGGATGCCTTGAGGACTTCGAAGTTGTGAGGGGCTGAGGCGGGGCTTGACTCGTGCGGGGGGGTGGAGAGGGTGAAGGATGGTGCATTTGACGGTTCTTGGCAGCGGCAGTTCGGGGAACTGTGCGGTGGTTTCGACTGGGGAGACGACGCTGCTTTTGGATGCGGGATTGAGTGCGAAGCAGATCTGTGTGCGACTGGAAGCGGTGGGGATGTCTGCGGAGCAGTTGGACGGGATTTTGCTGACGCATGAGCACCAGGATCACACGCGGGGGCTGGAGGTGTTTTTCAAGAACCGGAGTCTGCCGCTGCTGTGCACAGCGTTGACGCGTGAGGTGCTGGCGAAGGAGATCCCGTTTCGCAATGCGCCATCGTGGAAGGTGATGCAGACGGGGTGTGCGTTTGAGTTTCGGGATTTGAAGATCGAGTGTTTTCCGGTGCCTCATGATGCGGTGGATCCGGTGGGCTATGTGATTGCGGATGAGGATGCGAGGTTGGGATTTTTGAGTGATGTGGGGCATGTGACGAACTTGATTCGGGATCGGCTAGCGGGGGCGGACAGTTTGTTTGTGGAGGCGAACTACGATGCGAAGCTGCTGGAGGCGGACACGAAGCGGCCGTGGGCGATCAAGCAGCGGATCAGTAGCCGGCACGGGCATTTGTCGAACCAGCAAACGGCGGAGTTGCTGGAGGAGCTGGCGCATCCGATGCTGCATCATGTGGTGCTGGGGCATTTGAGCGATGACTGCAATGATCCGGATTTGGCGGTGCGGCACATGCGGGAGGTGCTGGACAAGAAGGGGCTGACGCAGACGATGGTGCGATGCGCGGGGCGGCGGGAGGTGACGCCGACGGTGGAGTGCGCACGGCGTCATCAGGAGCCGAAACGGTTTGGGTTGGCGGAGGAGGGGATGGCGGTGCAGTTGGGGTTGTTTGACGGACTACGGGTTGGTGAGGGTTGAACACTGAGTCTGGAGCTGGCGGCGAAGTCAGCACGTGGTACTTGGGGGTTGGGCTCGAAGCGACTTTTGATGTGACGGGCTGGAGTCGGGTTTCACCCCATGGAGGAAGGTGGCGGGGTGACTTATCGGAGGGTCTTATGAGAAACCAAACACCGACAATCCAAACTCCAATGAAAACCTCAAACCGTTCGAAGAAGACCCTCACCGCCCTGGCGCTGGCCCTGTTTGCCGCCGCCGTGGCGACGCCGCATGTGAATGCGCTGCCGAAGGACACGCTTAACCCTGAGGATGTTAAGTTTGTGAAACATGAAGCCGCCGCTGGAATGGGCGTGGTCAAGATTGCCGAACTCGGCGTGAAGAAAGCCGAGAACTCGGATGTGAAGGCCTTTGCTGAAAAGCTTCTGGCGGATCATACGGGAGCGAATGCGGAACTGAAGCAACTGGCAGTGGACAAGGGGATCGACCTTTCGGCCATTGTTGACCCGGCAGATGCCAAGACGTTTCAGAGCCTTGAGAAGGTCAGTGGCGCTGAGTTCGACAAAGAGTTCTTGGCGGCGGTCGTCAGCGGTCACAAGACCTGTGTCGACAACTTTGTCGCTGAGTCCAAAGAGGCGAAGAACAACGACTTGAGGATGTGGGTCGACAAGATGACACCCACGCTCAAGAACCACCTTGCAAGGGCTGAGGAACTTCATTCCCGGTAATCGGAATTTCCAGGAGGCCGGGGGCGAAGTGTGACTCGAGTTCGGGAGACGAGAGTGGCGCACCCCCCGGTCACTGGTTTTTAGCCCCCAAGACTTCAGGTCGGAACCAACGAACTGATCTGACTTTAGCAGTTGTGGCCCGTGAGGGTGCAACTGCTATTGTCGTTTTTTTGTTCTCTGTTCTCGGTTTCTGGTTTGTGGATGGGGGAATGAGTTGGGTTAGGTTTGGGGAGTTAGGATGAGGTCGATGGGTGATTAGGTTGGAGGGAGATTGAGGTGGGAGTGTGGGGGGGTTATACCCCATGGTGAGAATGGGGGTGATGGGTGAGAGGTGTGGCGTGGCTGACTCGGTGATCGGGGAGGCTTCATTATTGACGATTATGAACACTGAAATGCTAACAGATGAAATTTTACCCAAGCTCACGAATGCCACTGAGGACGCTGCCCACCAGGTCTTTGATACGGTCGAGGAGGCTTGCCACTCGATGTCCAACCGGGTCGAGGACACGGTGCTGCGTACCAAGGGGTATGTGCGACAAAACCCCCTGCCCGTCGTCGTCGGGTCCCTCGTGCTCGGCGCTGCGATCGGATGCCTGGTGGCGGTGAGTTGGCGGCAGTCGCTGAAGGAGCGGTTCACGCATGATCCGGTGAACACGGCGCGCGAGATTCTGTATGCGGCGCTGGAGCCGATGGGGAGGCGGCTGGACCACGGGGTGGACGCGGTGAGTGACGGGGCTGAGCGGGCGGTGCGGAATGTGAGGGACTATCTGCCGTTTCACGCGCGGGAGTCTTGGGGTCGGCAGATGGTGCGCCATCTTCGATTCTGGTAACCCTGGAAGCGCACGCAACGGGCACGTCGTTTCTTAAACGGATCCAACCCTGAACTCCGACATTGGAGGCCACCGACAGGCTTGAGCATGGGTCGCTCAAGCGCCTCGAATGTTGGAATCTGGGCAGAGGGAACAGCGAAGAGGGATGAATCTATTCAGGGGTAAGGGCAGGTCGGGGTGGGGATTCACCCCATGGAACACGATGTCTCATGGGGCTAACTTCCAGCCTATGAACACACTGGAAATTGAAGGCGACTGGAACATCATCAAAGGCAAACTCAGGCAGAAGTGGGCGACGCTGACCGATGACGATTTGGCGAATTTTGAAGGCAAGCAGGATGAATTGATGGGGAGGATTCAACGGCGGACGGGGCAAACTCGGGAGGCGGTGGAGGAGGCGATTGATGAGTATCGGGCGGCGCTGGCGATGCCAACGAGGGCGTGAGATTAGAGCCGTCTTTTTGCGATGAAAACCCATCAAGGTGCAAGCTATGAAACAGACATCGATTGCCGCTAGTTTGTTGCTCTTGGCGGGGTTCATCCTGCTGACCTATCAGGGGGTCGTGCACTTGACGCGTGAGAAGGCGGTGGATTCGGGGGCCTTTAGAATCAATGAGGCGAGTTCCCGGACGCTGCCGCTGTCCCCGATCGCGGGGATAGCGATGGTGGGGGCGGGTGTGTTTCTTTTGGTGCAAGGTCGAAGGGTGATTTGAGATTGGACGCGGTGATGGGTGCGTTTTGATTTGGAGGGTGAGTGACGGTGGCAGATTGGGCTGGCAGGGGTGAGGTGGAGGTGATTGAATGAGCGGGTATGGCGGCGACTCATGTTTTGGCTTTGGATCAGGGGACGACGAGTTCCCGGGCGATTGTGTTTAATCTGCTGGGGCAGGTGGTGGCGGTGGCGCAGGAGGAGTTCACGCAGTTTTTTCCGAAGCCGGGCTGGGTGGAGCATGATGCGGATGAGATCTGGCGGACGCAGCTGGCGGTGGCGCGAACGGCTTTGAGGCGGGCGCGGTTGAAGGCGTCGGATGTGGCGGCGATCGGGATCACGAATCAGCGGGAGACGGCGGTGGTTTGGGACAAGGAGACGGGGGAACCGGTGCATCGGGCGATTGTGTGGCAGGACCGGCGGACAGCGGGTTTTTGTGATCGGCTGAAGGAGTCGGGGGCGGAGTCGATGGTGCGGGAGAAGACGGGGTTGGTGGTGGACGCTTATTTTTCGGGGTCGAAGGTGCGGTGGCTGCTGGATCATGTTCCGGGGCTGAAGAAGCGGGCGCGGGCGGGGAAGCTGGCGTTTGGGACGATTGACAGCTGGCTGCTGTGGAAGCTGACGGAGGGGCGGGTGCATGCGACGGATGTGACGAATGCGTCGAGGACGATGCTGATGGATTTGGGGCGGTGCGAGTGGGATGCGGAGTTGCTGGAATTGCTGGGGGTGCCGGAGGGTTTGCTGCCGGAGATTCGGTCATCGAGCGAGGTGTATGGGGAGACGACGCTGCTGGGGGGTTCGATTCCGATCGCGGGGATGGCGGGGGATCAGCATGCGGCGCTGTTTGGTCAGCGGTGTGTGGCGCCTGGGATGGTGAAGAACACGTATGGAACGGGGTGTTTCATGTTGATGCAGACGGGGGTGGAGCGGATTGAGTCGAAGAACCAGCTTCTGACGACGGTGGCGTGGAAGCTGGGTGGGGAGCCGGTGGAGTATGCGCTGGAGGGGAGTGTGTTCATTGCGGGGGCGATTGTGCAGTGGCTGCGGGATGGGCTGGGTTTGATCAAAAAGGCCTCGGAAATTGAGGCGTTGGCGGCGCAGGTGGAGAGCAGTGAGGGGGTGTATTTGGTGCCGGCATTGACGGGGCTGGGGGCACCGCATTGGGATGCGTATGCGCGGGGGACGATGGTGGGGCTGACGCGGGGGACGACCAAGGCGCATGTGGCGCGGGCGGCGCTGGAGGGGATCGCGTTTCAGGTCGTGGATGTGCTGAGGGCGATGGAGCGGGATGCGGGGATGAAGGTGAGGGAGCTGCGGGTGGATGGAGGGGCGAGTGGGAACGGGCTTTTGATGCAGTTTCAGGCGGATGTGCTGGGGGTGCCGGTGCTGCGGCCGGCGATCACCGAGACGACGGCGCTGGGGGCGGCGGGGCTTGCGGGGTTGGCGGTGGGGTTGTGGGAGGGGGAGAAGGCGTTGAACCGGGTGTGGCAGGCGGAGGCGAAGTTTGTGCCGAAGATGAGGCCGAAGGTGAGGGCGGGGTTGATGGTGGGGTGGAGGCGGGCGGTGGAGCGGGCGAAGGGGTGGGAGGGGGCGGAGTGAGTAATCAGTAATCAGTAATCAGTGAGTAGTGAGTAGTGAGTAGTGAGTAGTAGATTTTGAGTTATGAATGAGAGAGCAAATTCTTTGTTGGGGAGTCGGTCGCGGCGGTCGATTTTGGCGGCTGCAGTGGGGCTGGCTGGGGCGCCGTTTGTGCGGGCGCAGAGTAAGACGGCGCCGGAGCATCATGGGGCGGTGTTGGGGCATGGGGGGTTTCGGTATCGGGTGGACAAGCTTTGGAGTCGGGCGGATGCGGGGAAGGTGCCGGTGAAGGATTGTCATGAGATGGTGCAGGCGGGGGACGGGCGGTTGTTTTTGCTGACGAATGAGGCGCGGAACAATGTGCTGATTTATGATGTGGAGGGAGCGCTTCTGGAGACGTGGACTTTGAAGCTGGGTGGGGCGCACGGGTTGACGCTGCATCGGGAAGCGGACGGGAAGGAGTTTTTGTATGTGACGGACGCGGGGGCGGGCCGGGTGATCAAGACGACACTGGCGGGGGAGGTGGTGATGGAGTTGCCGAAGGCGGGGAAGTGCGGGGCTTACAAGGAGACGGAGGAGTATCGGCCGACTGAGACGGCGGTGGCACCGAACGGGGACATCTATGTGGCGGACGGCTATGGGTCGCAGTATGTGCTGAGGTTTGACCGGGAGGGGAAGTTCATCAGCAAGTTTGGGGGCAAGAGCACGCAGCCGGTGAATCCGGGTAAGTTCATGCAGGCGCACGGGGTGGCGATGGATCTGAGGGGTGAGGAGCCGCTGCTGGTGGTGACGGAGCGGATTCGGAATGAGTTCAACTGGTTCACGCTGGAGGGGGAGTTCCGGAAGGGGGTGTATTTGCCGGGGGCGTATGTGAGTCGGCCGGTGATTGCGGGGGAGCATTTGTATTCGGGAGTGTGTTTTGGGGCGCGGGAGGATGATTTTCGGATGTGGCAGGGGCGTGGGTTTGTGACGATCCTGGATGCGGCGGGGAAGGTGGTTTCGAATCCGGGGGGGCATGAGCCGCGGTATGAGGAGGGGCGGCTGAAGGTGATGCTGCAGGCGGAACCGGTGTTTAATAACTGCCACGATGTGTGTGTGGATCGGGCGGGGGACCTGTATGTGTGCCAGTGGAATAGCGGGGGAGTCTACCCTTATAAGCTCAGGAGGGAAGGATAGGGCGTAGCTGGGACTTGATTCCTGGGGCGGGCGTGGCAGTATTCGCGCCCTTTCTTCCTGTCATGGCTCTCATTGTCCAAAAATACGGCGGCACGTCTGTCGGCACCCCAGAACGCATTTTGAATTGCGCGCGCCGGATTTTGGAGACGCAGCAGGCGGGGCATCAGGTGATCGCGGTGGTGTCGGCGATGTCGGGGGTGACCAACAACTTGATCGATCTGGCGAACCAGGTTTCGAAGGATCCGACGGAGCGAGAGATGGATGTGCTGCTGGCGACGGGGGAGCAGACGACAATCGCGCTGACGGCGATGGCGATCAATGATTTGGGCGGGCAGGCGGTGTCGTTGACGGGGGCGCAGGCGGGGATTTCGACGGACCGGGTGCATACGAAGGCGCGGATCGTGAACATCACGCCGGATGCGGTGCGGCGGATGCTGGATGCGGGGAAGATCGTCATTTTGGCGGGGTTTCAGGGGGAGACGGCTAGCCATGAGATCACGACTTTGGGACGTGGGGGATCGGATTTGACGGCGATTGCGATGGCGGGGGCGATCAAGGCGGATTTGTGCCAGATTTTCACGGATGTGAATGGGGTTTACACGTGTGATCCTCGGGTGGTGCCAGCGGCGCAGAAGATTGAGGAAATCAGTTATGACGAGATGCTGGAGATGGCCAGCAGTGGCTCAAAGGTGATGCAGAGCCGGTCGGTGGAGTTTGCGAAGAAATTTGGAGTCGTGTTTGAAGTCCGCAATAGCATGAATGATCAACCCGGAACGCTTGTGAAAGAAGAAACCCCAGGAATGGAATCCGTCGTGGTTCGTGGCGTGAGCCTCGAGCGAAATCAGGCGAAAGTGACGATTGATGATGTGCCGGACAGGCCGGGCGTGTCGTCGGTGATTTTTGGAGCAATTGCCGGGGCGAACATTGTGATTGATGTGATCGTGCAGAATGTGGCGACGGACGGAACGACGGACATTTCGTTCACGTTGAGTGCGGCGGAATTGCCGAAGGCGGAGAAAGTGCTGAGCGAGGTGCTGCCGCAGTTGGGCGACAAGGTGACGATGCGGAGTGAGTCAGGGATTGCGAAGCTGAGCGTGGTGGGGATTGGGATGCGGAGTCACTCAGGAGTGGCGGCGCGGATGTTTGGGGCGCTGGCGAAGCAGGGGATCAACATTCAGATGATTTCGACGAGTGAGATCAAGGTGGCGGTGACGGTGGCTGAGGCGCAGATCGAGCAGGCGGCGCGTGCGGTGCACACGGAGTTTGGGCTGGATGCGGTCTGAGGGGGGGGCTGGGAACGGGCTTATTTCCGGGCACGCAACAGGGAGCGTGCGGTGGACGGTTTACGGGCTGCATGGATGACAAGGGTCACAATCCATGTGCTGGAATGGAGGCGGTAGTAAACCGAATATGGAAAGGGGCGGATCAGCAGTTTGCGGAAGTCCTGATAGGCTGCGCGGTAAATCTCTCCGTCCTGCTGAATGTGCGAAAGAGATGCGTAAAACGCCTCCAGAAAGTGGTCGCCCAGACCGGGATACTTCTGCTCGTCATACCATGCAGCCGCCTCTGCGATGTCCTGCAAGACCGCTGGAAGAATTCGAACAGCCCTCATGCGCGGAGCGCATTGATTTGGCTTTTGAAGTCGTCGACCGAGAGCGCGGAGGCTGGATTCCGTAGAAAGTCAGCCCAGCGGCTCTTCAATATCTCCTGCTCATCTTGAGTCACTTCCAGGGAATCTGGATTTGCCGACACGCTTTTCCAAATCTCGTCCACTAATTCCAGTTTTTCACGGGCTGAGAGCGCTTGAATCTGGGGAAGTTCCGCGAGTGTCATGGGGCAGGTTACCACGAAAGTCATGGGAGCCAAGACGGTATTTTCTGCCGAATGCACCCATTTTCGGGTGTGATGAGGCGGGGGTGGGCCGTTGCCAGCGCAGGGGCATATGAGAACATACGTCTCAAGGTGACAACGGCTCAGATCCGCCTCCGCCGTCCCAAATGAGCGGTTACAGTTTTTCTTAAACTGCTCCAGCTATTGTTGCGCCATTTGCTGCTTCGCTTCTTTTAGATCTATTCGCGCGCGACGACCGTGCTTTTCGAGGAGATGTAGCAAATTGGCGCCATTCAAAAGTGCAATCGGTTTGTCTTTGGCGAACTTGTATGCGTCGGGCCCGTAGTTTGAAGTGGTGACGAGGATACCTTTTGTTGCGCCCTCATGCTGAATAGTCCCGTAAAGATCCCGAACCGCACCAACATCAACGGATCCGGTGTAGCGCTTGGCTTGAATGACAATTTTCCCTCCTCGAATCGGATCGGGGTCGAAAGCTATTGCATCCACACCACCGTCTCGACTTGCTCGAGTGACATGGACTTCGCCACCATAGCTAGAGAACTCGGCCGCAAAGACTTCCCGAATGAGGTGTTCGAAATCTTCCCAGTCCATCGAAGCGAGGTTGATAGAATCATCCACACTCTCAATGACCGAGTAGGCCTCAACAATCCGCGAGTCCGATTTATCGATCCTCAAGATCGGGGGCACCGGTGCCATGCCGTGGAGTTTCGAACTTCCAACTCCCTTGAGTCCCTTAAAGCATTCTTTTGGAATGACATTCGCGAGATTGATTTGGATAAACTCTTCCTTCGAAGCTTGGGCTGACATCACGCAAGTCCTCACAAGGTTCCCTGTGGAACCTGAGATAGAGGACACGTATCCGTTAAATACTACCATCGCAATCGCACCGATTAAATCGGCCTCAAACAATTCATGAATGGTTCGCAAGCATATCTGGTAAAGTAGATCGTCATAGATTTCGTTAATCTTTGATTCAGGTAACTCGGTGGTCGATATTTCACCGCGGGACTTGGCGAATTTCGCGTCCTTTGTCCGCGGGATCACTGTTGGAGGCGGCAACTCGTAATCCACTATGAGAATTGACGTTTCTTGGACATAGGAGAGTTCCCATTCTTTCACAAAGTCCGAGGGATATTCACTCTTTGAGAGGACTAAGTCGCAGTATTCCAAAACGGCTTCGGGATCTTTGTCGAAATACAAAACCGCCTGCTTCTCTATGGCCTTGTTACGAGCGTCTCGGTCTCTGTAAAATGCTTCTCGTTCGGAGTTAATCTTGGTTAACACATCTTGAAGCGCGTTTTGTTTTCGTTTGTTTTTTTCTTCGACTTCGGCAACGGCTGCCTTCCATCGATCCATCGCCGCCTGATACTCGCGCTTAGCAAATTCGATCTTCCGTTTCCTCAGCGGGGGGATGAGGAAGTCGATCATTCCAATGACTGGCGTATACGCTGCTTCATTCGGCGGGGCTTCGAACTCTAGATAGTGTGGATCGATCTGCCGAGGGGCGGTGAATTCGCTGTAGTCGTAAAGAGACTTCCAGTCGATCTGGTCATTTACAGACAATGTGTGTTGGAGGATGCGCCGAATCACCTCGCGTTTTGATGCAGCCTCATCAGCGATGGCCCGTGCCTTTTCTAACATTTGGTCTTCGTGAGCGAGCTTCTGATTGCGTTCGCAATTTTTTCTTTCTATTTCCTGAATCTTCTTCCACTGATCGTCCCATCGCCGCTTTTGTTCATGTGCCTTGGAGTAGACCACTAGCTGGTCCTTACCGGTGATAACCCGATGAAGCTTTAATTCGGGGTGGAAGACTTCAGCTCGGTAGGTTGGGGACGCCATATTGGCGCTAAGACTAAATGCTGAAACTCAAACTTTCAATGCTTCCGCCTTCATCCAAAGCGAACCACTATTGTGATTGTATTTGGATGTGGGGAATGATTTGGTCTAACTAGGCGTAGGGGTGGGGGTCTTGGGGCGGGTGAGGGTGGGATGTGCTGGGTGTTTGCGGGGGTGCTGCGGAATCGGAATTCCGCGCGCCGGGGTGGCTGCCTGAAGGCGGGACTGTGGAACGGGGGGTCAGGCGAAGAGTTCTTTGACGATGCGGCCTGAGACGTCGGTGAGACGGAAGTCGCGGCCGGCGTAGCGGTGGGTGAGTTTTTCGTGCTGGATGCCGAGGAGGGCGAGGAGGGTGGCGTGGAGGTCGTGGAGGTGGACTTTGTCTTCCTGGGCGTAGTAGCCGTAGTCGTCGGTGCTGCCGTGGATGTGGCCGCGCTTCACGCCGCCGCCGGCGAGCCACATGGTGTAGCCGTGGGGGTTGTGGTCGCGGCCGTCTTTGCCCTGGGCTGTGGGAGTGCGGCCGAATTCGCCGCCCCAAAGGACGAGGGTGTCTTCCAAGAGGCCGCGTTGTTTGAGGTCTTTGAGGAGGGCGGCGATGGGGCGGTCGACTTCGGCGGCGTTTTTGGAGTGGCCTTTGTAGAGGTTGCTGTGCTGGTCCCACTGGACTTCGCTGTCGCTGTGGGTGACCTGGATGAAGCGGACGCCGCGCTCGGCGAAGCGGCGGGCCATGAGGCACTGGCGGCCGAAGTTGGCGGTGACGGGGTTGTCGAGGCCGTAGAGTTTTTTGGTGGCGGGGGTTTCGGAGTCGATGTCCTGGGCTTCGGGCATGGCGGCCTGCATGCGGAAGGCGAGTTCGAAGCTGGAGATGCGACCTTCGAGGGCGAGGTCGGCGCCGGTGAGGGCGAGGTGGTCGTGGTTGAGTTGGGCGAGGAGTTTTAACTGCTCGCGCTGGGTGGCGGGGTTGAGGGCGGGGTTGCGGATGTGTTTGACGAGGGCGCGGTCGGAGGGGACGGCGGCGTTGCCGATGGGGGTGCCCTGGCAGGAGGCGGGGAGGAAGGCGGCGCCCCAGTTGTTGACGCCGCCGTGGGCGAGGGTCGGGCAGATGGTGATGAAGCCGGGGAGGTTTTCGTTTTCGGTGCCGAGGCCGTAGAGGACCCAGGAGCCCATGCTGGGGCGGACCTGGGTGTCGCTGCCGGTGTGGAGTTTGAGGAGGGCGCCGCCGTGGGCGGGGTTGCTGCCGTGCATGGAGCGGATGACGCACAATTCATCGGCGCACTGGGCGACGTGGGGGAAGAGGTCGCTGACGGGGAGGCCGCTCTGGCCGTATTGGCGGAACTGCCACGGGGATTTTAAGAGTTTGCCGGTTTCGGCGAATTTGATGCGGGGTTCTTCGAAGGGGTATTTGCCGCCGTCGTCGCGGGTGAGGAGGGGTTTGGGGTCGAAGGTGTCGACGTGGGAGGGGCCGCCCTTCATGAAGAGGAAGATGACGCGTTTGGCGCGGGGGGGGAAGTGCGATTGCGGATTGCGGATTGGGGATTGCGGATTGGGAGGGGCGGCGGGGCTTTGACGGGCGAGGAGGTCGAGCAGGGCGAGGTGGCCGAAGCCGGCGGCGCTGCGCTGGAGCAGGGTGCGGCGGGAGAGGGGTGTGGATGGGAGTGGGGGGCTCATCGCAGGTAGAGGAATTCGTTGGTGGCGAGGAGGGTGTGGCAGAGTTGGGTCCAGGCTTGAGATGGGTCTGGTTGGGTGGTGAGCCAGTGGAGGGCGCGGGTGGTTTCGGGGGCGGTGGGGGGGCGGGCGTAGAGGAGGGTGGTGGCGAGGTGGTAGCGTTGGGCGTCGGTGGGGGCGGACTGCTGGAGGTGGCGGGCGAGCCGGGAGGCGCAGTCCATGACGAAGGGGGAGTTCAGCATGAGGAGAGCTTGGGGGGCGACGACGGTGGCGTTGCGGCTGCCAGTGGGCATGGTGGGGTCGGGGTAGTCGAACTGTTCGAGGATGTCGTTGAGGTGGTTGCGGATGATGGGGAGGTAGAGGGCGCGGCGGGGGCTTTCGTAGGTGGTGTTGTCTTTGGAGGTGTGGTTGAAGACGAACTCGCGATTGCGCAGGGGGAGGGTTTTGCCGCCGAGCTGGAGGTCGAGGGAGCCGGAGACGGCGAGGAGGGAGTCGCGGAGTTGCTCGGCTTCGAGGCGCTGGCGATTCATGCGGGAGAGGAGTTTGTTTTCGGGGTCGGGATGCTCGGTAGGTTGGGTGGAGGGGGTGTCTGAGCTTTGCTGGTAGACGGCGGAGTTCATGAGGAGGCGGTGCATTTCCTTGAGGCTCCAGCTGTTTTCGATGAAGGTGCGGGCGAGCCAGTCGAGGAGGGCGGGGTGGGAGGGGCGGTCGCCAAGGACGCCGAAGTTTTCGGTGCTGGAGACGAGTCCGCGGCCGAAGTGCCAGCGCCAGAGGCGGTTGACGGCGACGCGGGCGGTGAGGGGGTGCTCGCTGGAGGCGAGCCAGCGGGCGAGGTCGAGGCGACCGCTTTGTTTGGCAGGAAAGACGGGTTTTGTGAGGGAGGTGCGCATGACGGCGGGGAAGCCGCGGGCGATGGGTGGGCCGAGGGTGAGGTAGCTGCCTCGGATGTGGATGGGCATGGCGGGGGTGATGGTGCCGTCGGTGACTCCCATGAAGGCGGGGGGATCCGGGGTGAGGTCCTCCAGGGCCATGAGTTCGGATTTCATCTGCTCGGAGGACATGAGCATTTCGCCGTCGAAGGCGTCGGCGTCTTTGTCGGGGATGGCGAGGAAGCCGGCGGCGTCCTGGAGGGCGTCGAGGGCAGGGCCGGCGGGTTTTTGGAAGAGGCGGGTGTAGTGTTGGCGGAGTTCGGTGAGCTGGCCGGTGGTGGCGAGTTCGTGCCAGCGAGTGAAGAGGGGGTGGTCGGGGTGGCGGGCGAGGTAGAGGCGGCAGGTGAGGAGGTAGCGGGGGCGGAGGTGGAGGCGTGCGGCGAGGGCTTCGACCTGGGGGTAGTCGGGGTCGGCGTGGAGTTCGGCAGCGGCGGCGAGGTAGTCGGCGGCGTGGGTGTGGAGTTCGGTTTTGAGTTTGGCGCGGGTTTCTTTGCTGTGTTTGGCGATTTTGGCGGCCTGGGCTTTGACGGCCTGGTCGTGCTGTTTTTTGGCTTCGAGTTGTTCGGGGGTGGCCTGGGAGTGTTCGAACCAGAATTTGATGGCGCCGAGTTTGTCGTCGGCGAGGGAGCGGGTGCCGCGGAAGATGGCGGCGAGGGCGTAGTAGTCGGCGGTGGTGACGGGATCGAATTTGTGATCGTGGCAGCGGGCGCAGCCGAAGGTCATGCCGAGGAAGGCTTTGCCGAGGGTGTCGAGTTGTTCGTCGATGATGTCGAGCTCCTGTTTTTGGCGGTCGGCTTCGGCGAGGATTTTGGCGCCGAGGGAGAGGAAGCCGGTGGCGGCGAGGGCGTCTTCGCGGGAGGTCTGTTCGTGGGCGGGGAGGAGGTCGCCGGCGAGCTGCTCGATGAGGAACTGGTCGTAGGGTTTGTCGTCGTTGAAGGCGCGGACAACGTAGTCGCGGTAGCGCCAGGCGTGACCGTAGGCGACGTTTTCGTCCATGCCGTTGGAGTCGGCGTAGCGGGCGACGTCGAGCCAGTGGCGGGCCCAGCGTTCGCCGTATTGGGGGGAGGCGAGGAGGCGGTCGACGAGGCGGCGGAAGGCGTCGGGGGAGTTGTCGGCGAGGAAGGCGGTGATTTCGGCGGGGGTGGGGGGAAGGCCGGTGAGGTCGAAGGTGGCGCGGCGGATGAGGGTGCGGCGGTCGGCGGGAGGGGAGGGGGAGAGGTTTTGCTTTTCGAGTTCGGCGAGGATGAAGGTGTCGATGGGGGTGCGGGGCCAGGCGTTGTTTTGGACGGGGGGGAGGGCGGGGGAGGCGAGGGGTTGGAAGGACCAGAACTGGCGGCCTTGTTCGAGGGTGAGGCCGGTTTGTTTGGTGGAGGAAGTTTGGGAAGGGGGTGGGCGGGGATCTGGGGCGCCGTTTTGGATCCAGGTTTCGAGGTCGCGGACTTGGGTGGCGGTGAGGGCGCCTTTGGGGGGCATTTGGAGGTCGCGATTGTGGTAGCGGACGGCTTCGATGAGACGGCTGTGGTCGGGGTCGCCAGGGACGATGGCGGGGCCGGTGTCACCGCCGCGGAGGAGGGTGTCGCGATGGTCGAGGGAGAGGCCGCCTTTGATCTTGGAGGAGGCGGAGTGGCAGTCGAGGCAGTTCTCGATGAAGAGAGGGCGGATGCGGGACTCGAAGAAGGCGAGGTCGTCTGCGGCCTGCGCGGGGGAGGCGAGGGCGAGGGTGAGCAGGGAGAGGACGAGACGGCGCACGGGAGTTGATACGCGCCGGGGTGAGCGGGGTTTTCCGGGGGAGGGGCGTTTTGGGCACGCAGAGGCGCGGAGAGGGGGAGGCGCGGAGGGGGGAGTGCTGGATGGGGAAAAGGGCGGTGAGGGCGGGCAGGGGTGGCTGAGCTTTTTTGGGAGGGGGTAAGCAAGATGCTTGCCCCACCTTGGGGGAGGCCATTTGGGCCTTGCTATGGGGTCCAGGGGGAGGGGAGGACGAAGGCGGGGAGGCCGGTGATGGATTTCCAGAAGGAGGCGCGGCCGGGGAGGAAGAGGTTGGAGGTGGAGCGGTCGTTGAGGAAGGGGTCGCCTTGGAGGACCCAGCGTTCGACGGGGCCGGATTTGAAGAGGAAGTAGGAGGTGAAACCGACGGTGGGAGGAGTGAGGTCGGGACCCCAGATGGAGAGGGAGTCGGCGGTGGCGGCCTGGGTGTTGCCGGTGAGGCCGTTGGCGGTGGTGAGAGAGCGGGAGGCGGGGGTTTGAGTCAAGGGCCAGGGGTTGGCGATGAGGTTTTGTCTGGTGCCGAGGCGGAAGGCGAAGGGGGTGGAGCGGAGGTCGCCGGTGGTGGTGAGGGTGAGGGGGGCGGCGCGGCGTTGGATGAGGGCGCCGGCGGCGGGGTCGATGAGGACGGTGTTGCGGTTGTTGGAGAGGTTGGTGTCGCCGACCAGGACCCAGTAGGGATTGCCACCGCCGGTGAAGAGCCAGTAGGAGGTGTAGCTTTGGGTGGTGTTGGAGAAGAACTGGACGCGGTCAGCGGTGGCGGGGTCGTTGGTGGCGATGAAAGAGGCTGGGGGGAAGGCGGCGGCGAGGGTGCGAGCGGGGCGGATGGTGAAGGCGGCGGTGGCGAGGGTGCCTGGGAGGGTGGTGAGGGTCGAGAGGGAGGAGGTGAGCTGGATGGCGGCGAGGGTGCCGGAGGAGGCGGCGGTGTCGATGAGGAGGCGATGGCCGGCGTGGGGGCCGTCGAGGATTTCGATGAAGTGGTTGATGAAGGAGGCGGCGGGGAAGTTGCCCTGGCCGGTGAGGGCGTCGGCGAGGTTCAGCGAGGAACCTGAGACGGCGGTGATTTTTCCGGAGAGGAGGGTGGCGGGGGAGGGGATGAGGGAGGCGCTCCAGCTCGAGGTGGCGCTGGCGGGGAGGGTGCGGCGCTGCCAACCGAAGGCGCTGGTGGGGGTGGTGGCTTCGGGGGTGCCGTTGAGGTCGGCGTCGAGGGAGACGAGGAAGCGGACGAAGCCGAATTCGGCACCGGAGAAGCCGGGTTCAGCCTCGAGGTCAGCGAGGGTGACGGTGCGGGTGCCGTTGCCGTTTGAGGCGGAGGTGGGGAGAGCGGTGGCGTTGGTCCAGCCGGAGGGGGAGTTGGCGAGGTTTGCGAGGACCTGGACTCGGACGCTGACGTCGGTGCGGCCTTGTTCGCGGAGGGTGTAGCTGGAGGCGAAGCGGTTGGTGCCGGAGTTGTGCTGGACGCGATAGAGGGGGGAGGTGATGAGGCCGTTGGCGGGGTTGGTGTCGAAGGTGTATTCGATGAGGTCGTTGGTGAGGTCACCGTCGAGGTTTGAGGTCACGCTGCCGCCGGCGCCGGGTTTGGAGGCGGTCCAGTAGGCGAAGGAGGGTGGGTCGATGCGGACGAAGGGGAAGTTGTTGTTGATGACGAGGGGGTCGCCGGGGGCGAGGGTGATTTGGGTGTGGAAGGGGTTGGCGATGGCGGTGGCGGCGGTGAGGAAGCCGGGGGAGGTGGGGTTTTCACCGGAGCCGAGGGCGGTGGGATTGGCCATGCCGGTGGGGTCGAGGGCGGTGGGGAGGGCGGAGCGGAGGGGGGCGGCGATGAAGCCGGGGGGGGCAATGACGGTGATGGTGTAGGTGCCCGGGGTGGTGGTTTCGAAGACGTATTGGCCGGTGGAGCCGTTTAGGATGAGATTGGCGGCGGCAGGGCCTGAGACGGAGACGGAGCCACCGGAGAGGATTTGACCGGTGACGGCATCATAGAGGTAGCCAGTGGGGTCGTAGGCGTCGAGGAAGACGGTGGTGGAGTCGTTGGCGTTGGTGAGTTGGACACCGACGAGGTTGTCATTGGCGCCTTGGGAGTCGCCGGTGCTGGTGCCGCCGCGGGGGTCGACTTCTTGAAGGAGGTAGCTGCCGCCGGGGAGGTTGGTGAAGGTGAACTGGCCGTTGGAGTCGGTGACGACGTCGCCGCCGAGGTAGATGTCTTCGACGGTGAGTTGGCCGTCCGAGTAGAGGTCGATGTAGAGGCGGACGGTGACGCCGGGGATGGGTTGGTCGGGGTCGGCGATGTTGCCGTCGCTGTCGGCGTCGTCGCGGACCTGGCCGATGACGTTGGAGAAGGTGGCGCCGGTGTCGAGGAAGTTGCGGCCGGTGAAGTTGGTGCCGGAGAGGGAGAGGGCGATGAGGTTGTCGGTGGGATTGCCCTGGGAGTCGGCGAGGCTGGTGGTGCCGGGAGGGTCGAGTTCGTTGACGAGGTAGTTGCCGCTGGGGAGACCGGGGAAGTTGTAGGCGCCGCTGCGGATGGTGGCGGTGGTGGTGATGAGGGGGTCGGTGAGGTCGAGGGAGCCGTTGGCATTGGCGTCGGCGTAGAGGCGGAGGAAGACGCCGGGGAGGGGGACGTCGTCGCCACTGAAGACGCCGACGCTTGTGGGGCCGTCATTGAAGACGGAGCCTGAGACGGTGGAGAGGATGGCGCCGGTATCGAGGAAGTCGCGGGCGGTGAGGTTGGTGCCGGAGAGGGTGACGCGGATGCGGTTGTCGTTGAGGGGGGCGTCGGTGTCGTAGGTGCTGGTGGCGCCGACGACATCGGTGGCGGTGACGACGTAGTTGCGGGGGGCGAGAGCGGGGAACTGGTACGTGCCGAGGGCGTTGGTGACGGTGGAGCCCATGAGGAGGCCTTCGGCGGGGTTGCCGTCGCCATTGGGGTCGGTGTGGATGGTGATGGGGACGTTGGGGAGGGCGGGGTCGGGATCGGCGGGGTTGCCGTTGGCGTTGAGGTCGTTGCGGACGGAACCGGAGACGGAGGCGATGGCGATGCCTTGATTCAGGAAGAAGAGGTTTTGGAAGTCGCTGGAGTTGAGGTCGAAGCCCATGACGCCGTCGTCTTCGCTGCCACCGAGGTCGTTGACGGGAGTGGCACCGGAGGGGACGTTTTCTTCGACGACGTACAGGCCGTAAACGAGGCGGGTGAATTGGAAGGAGCCGCCGACGATGCTGGTAGTGAGGCCGAGGTCGATGTCATCGGCGGAGACGATGGCGTTGCCATCGAGGTCAGCGTAGATGCGGAATTCGACGCCGGCGACTTCGGCGTCATCCATGGTGAAGAGACCGTCTTGATTGCCGCCGTCTTCGGTGACGAAGCCGGAAGCGGTGCCGAGGAGGGCAGCGGTGTCGAGGAAGTCGCGGCCGGTGGCGTCTGAACCGGCGATGGTGACGCCGACCATGCCATCGAGGATGGAGCCTTGGGCGTCCCAGGTGCTGGTGGCGCCTTGGGGGGCAAACTGGAAGACGACGTAGCTGCCCGAGGGGAGTTGGGGGAAGGAGTAGTTGCCGAGGAGGTTGGTGGCGGTGAGGCTGACGGCATAGCCGTCGAAGGGGTTGCCGTCGGCGTTGGGGTCGGTGAAGAGGAGGAGTTGGACACCGCCGAGGGGTGGGTCGGGATCGGCGGGGTTGCCGTTGTTGTTGAGGTCGTCCCGGACGTTGCCGCGAATGGCGGCGACGGTGATGCCTTGGTCGAGGAAATCGGCATTGGTGACATCGGCGGTGGTGATTTGGACGCCATTTTGGTTGTCGGAAGGGGAGCCGGAGCGGTCGTTGACGCTGGTGGCACCGACGGGGTCGAGTTCCTGGACGACGTAGAAGCCTGCGACGAGACCGCCGAAGCCGAAGCGGCCGGTGAGTCCGGTGGCGGCGTCGGTGATGAGGGGTTCGCCGGAATCGATGAGGCCGTTATTGTTCAAGTCGGCGTGGAGGCGGATGAGGACGGCACCGACGGGTTGGTCCGTGGGACCGAAGAGGCCGTCATTGGGGGCGCTGTCGGCGAAGACGCGGCCGCTGACGGCGAAAAGTTGGGCGCCGAAGTCGAGGAAGTCGAGGTCGGACTGGCTGCTGCCTGCGATGGTGATGGCTGTGAGGCTGTCGGTAAGCGAGCCTTGGGAATCGTAGGTGCTGATGGCGCTGAGGGGATCGATTTGTTGGATGACGTAGGTGCCATTGGGGATGTTGAACTCGTAGTAGCCGCCGCTGTCGGTGGCGGTGGTGGCGATGATGGCGCCGTCGGCGGGGTTACCGTCGCCGTTGGGATCCGAGTGGAGGCGGACGATGACGCCGGCCATGGGGGTATCGGGATCGGAGGGATCGCCATTGCCATCGCCGTCGCGACGGACATAGCCGGAGGCGGTGAAGGAGGAGGGAGCCTGTGCCCAGAGGGAGGAATCCATCAGATTCACGCAAGCGCTCAGCAGGAGGAGGGCTGAGCGGGAGCGGCAGAAAAAAGAGAGGGGCCGGAACATGGGGGGCGAATAGCTAAGGAATATTAAACAAGAAAGGGATGGAAAGCAATATGAAAAACATAGAAAACATATTATTCATATAAAATCACCTAAGTTGTGAGAAATGAGAGGAAGAAAAACGCCCTCCGAACGAATTCGGAGGGCGTTTACCACACACCGGCAGACACACCTGACTGCTCGGAAATTTTTTGGGAGGGAAGGGGTTAACGGCTTTGGCTGATGAAGCGAGCACGGCGGAGCATGAAGAGGAGGCCGGCGCTGGCGATGAGGAGGGCGCCACCGGGTTCAGGGACTTGGTGGGTTTGGAGGCTGAAGGTGGCGGGTTGGACGGTGAAGTCGCCACCACCTGCGATGGTGCCGTTTCTGAGTTTGCCGAAGGCCGCGTTGTCGGCGTCGGCGAGGGACCAGGTGAGGAAGCCGGTGTCGTTGGTGGGGCTGGGGAAGCGCCAGGAGTCGGCGGCGTTACCGGTGGAGACGAGGTCGGTGACGAGGGCCCATTCGGAGGTGAAGCTGACGGCTTTGGAATCGTAGGCCCAGAGGAAGGCCTGGGTGTTTTGGGCGAAGGTGGAGCCGGGGGTGGTGAAGAGGGAACTGGACTGGGAATTGGTCTGGTGGGTGGCGGTGCTGGTGAAGAAGTTGAGGGGGCCGCTGCCGAGGAAGAGTTCGTTGGTGTTGAGGGTGGCGGCGTCGAAGATGGTCCAGTTGGCGGCCCAGTCGGTCAGGTTGCTGGCGGTGGGGACGAAACCGTTGATGAAGGTGCCGATTTCGAAGGTGAAGGTGTTATCGAGGGGGAGGCCGTTGCTGTCGACGAGGGTATCGAAAGCTTGGTTACCCCAGCCAATGGACGCAGCCTGGAGAGGCTTGCTGGCGGCGATCAGGCCAGTCAGGACAATCAGAGTGAGCGTTGGAATTTTCATAACGGGAAACGGTGGAGGGGTGCAGTATTTCAGATGATAAACCGCAAGAGTCATTTAATCAATACAAATGTTATCAAAAATATTACAAATATGAAAAGAGTGACGTTTTCGGTTGGGCATTGATGCGCCGGAGATGGGAGCTGGTGGGTGGACTTGGGGAATGTGGGGGCGGGGTTGAAGCGATGATGGGGTGGTTTTGGGAGCGTTCGGGTGGGAACGGGAGATGATTTGTCTTTGGGTGGGTTTGTGGTTTGATTATCCGAGGCAAAAGATTGGATTTTTACGGGTGCACGAAATTTCAAGGAGGCCGCAGGATTTTTGGGCTTTCGATGTTCTGCAATCCTTTGATTTAGTAGGCTTGCCCCGTTATGTTTGTCGTGGGGGGATCGCAGGATCTTGCTATCGGAGGAGAGGAGACACACAATTCTGCAAGATAGGATGCATCGAAACCTTTACCGTCCAACAAGTCTCTTCGGCGTGCTGTTTGCGGCGTTGTCGTGCGTTGCACAGGCTAATACCGCCGTAGAAGTGGCGGATTGGGGAGAATTTTTCAGTCAATACAAGGCCGAAGGAACGATTGTCATCTGCGATGAACGCCGTGCATCGAAGGGCTACATGGCATTCAACACTGAGCGGGCTGGAAAGCGGTATTCACCTGCATCAACCTTCAAAATTCCGCACGCTCTTTTCGCTTTGGATTCAGGTGTTGTTCGCGATGAGTTCGAGAAAATCACGTGGGATGGAACCAAGAGATCGATTCCGAGCTGGAATCAGGATCAAGATCTCCGCTCCTCCATGCGGCACTCCGTTGTTTGGGTTTACGAAGGGTTTGCGGAAAAGATTGGGGAGCAAAAGGAACGGGAGTATTTGGAAAGGGCTCAATACGGGAACGAAGACCCCACGGGAAAGAGTCCATTTTGGGTTGAAGGGAATCTTCAGATCTCAGCGCACGAACAAATTGGCTTTCTCAGAAAGCTTTACCAGAACGAGCTTCCCTTCAGGGTTGCTGACCAACGATTGGTTAAAGATTTGATTCTTATTGAAGCCGGCCGCGATTGGATACTGCGAGGAAAGACCGGATGGAGCGGCACCATTGGTTGGTGGGTCGGTTGGGTTGAGCATGCAACTGGACCGGTTTTCTTCGCTCTAAACATCGATACCCCTGGACGAATGGAAGATCTTCCGAAACGGGAGGGAATCACACGAGCCATTCTTGAGTCCCTAGGCGCACTCAAACCGGACGCAGAACGAGGCGGTGGTAGACAATCGGCTTCCCGCCCCGAGTCGAAATGAACCTCTTGACTGCAACCTTTAATCCTGTTGCGGCGTGGCGCGACTGGCTTGCCGCTGGGGTTGTTGCGCTCGTAGGATGAAAAGCCATTTTTTCGGGAAACGGTTTAATTTGAATTTGAGATTTCCAAGGCTGGTGCAACCACTCTAAGGTCAGCGAAAATCGTATCCTTTTGCTTTAATCGCCAAGAGAACAACCCTTAACCGCATCGCCCATGGAAACTCAACGCAAACCAATCATTCTGCGCGCTGCGTTCGCTGCGCTGCTTGCTAATCCGTTCCTTTTGGGCGCTGAGGAACGCTACTCGATTCCGGCGGATCCGAACCTGAAGTATTCGACGCCCATTGCTCCCGGGGTGGCTGTTCCCGACAAAATCGAAAGCTCGATCGGCACGCTGAATCTGAGTTACGGTTATCCCTCCGCCGAAACGGTCGAGAAGATCTACGACAATCTTGATCGGTCGCGGGCGTTGCAGGCTTATCTCATGGCGATTCCGGTGGTGAACCAAGCGGGGATGCGTGATTCGCTGCGTGAGTTTGGACCGGACAACCAGACGGATGTTCTTTGGGAGGGGCTGGTGGATCCCCGCTCTGTCGAACTCACGGCGAATGACAACACGATCTACAACTTCATTTGGATCGACACCAAGAAGGGGCCGCTCGTGGTCGAAGTGCCGTCCAAGGTTCTCGGCGGTGTGAACGATTTCTGGTATCGCTGGGTTGCTGATGTTGGGATCACTGGCGAGGATCAGGGCCAGGGCGGCAAGTATCTTGTTCTGCCTCCCGGTTATGAGGGCGAAGTTCCGGCAGGGTATGTCGTTTTGCGGCCGAAGACTTATGGCAACTGGCTCTTCTTCCGGGCCTTTGTGGTGGATGGTTCCACCAAGCCGGGCGTGGAGATGGTGAAGAAGCACTTGAAAATCTATCAGCTCTCCGAGCAGGGCAATCCGCCGGCGATGAAGTTTGCGAATGCGTCTGGAGTTCCGGCCACGTTTGTCGCGCCAGGAGACTACGCTTTTTGGGAAATGTTGAACCAGGTGATTCAGGAGGAGCCGCCCATTGGCAGTGATCCGACGATGCTTGGGCTTTTTGCCTCGATTGGCATTGAGAAGGGCAAGCCCTTTGCTCCGGACGAACGGATGAAAAAGATCCTCACTGATGCCGCCAACATTGGTGCTGTCACGGCCCGCAGCATCGCGTTTAAGGTTCGCTCGCCAGAAGCCTACTTTTATCCGGGGAGCACGTGGCGGCTGCCTTTCTTCGGCGGCTACAAGTTTGAGACGTCACCCGGGGTGACGAACATGGACGGGTACATCTTTTACTACTACTTTGCCACTGGCGTCACCCCTGCGATGGAGATGAAGATGGTTGGCAAAGGTTCGCAGTATCCGTGGTCGGTGCAGGACTCGAATGGCAACCCTTTCGACGGCGGCAAGACTTACAAGATGCATTTGCCACCGAACGTGCCGGTGAAGGATTTCTGGTCGGTGATTGTGTATGACAATCAGACGCGCTCGATGATTCAGACGAATCAGAAAGCGCCGAGTGTGACGAGCCAGGCGAAGGATTTGAAGGTGAATGCGGATGGCTCGGTGGACGTGTTCTTTGGGCCGAAGGCTCCGGAGGGTTACGAGAACAACTGGGTGCAGACGCTGCCTGGAAAAGGCTGGTTCATGATTCTGAGGCTTTACGGGCCGCTGGAGCCGTGGTTCGACAAGACTTGGCGTCCCGACGAGATTGAGCTGGTGGATTAGTTTTTGCCACTGGGAGATGCGCTTGAACCTTCCGCCTCAAAAGCTAACTGCTGTCCCGAGTGGCATTGCCACATCTGGACCTAGACCGACTCTCGAAATGCTTGTCACTTTGCCCAGCGGCGGAGCAGCCTCATTGGCTACGTCAGCCGCTTGCCCGCTATTGACTTCATAGCGGGCTGCACGACTTCCTTGCCACTGAGGCCGCTGCGCTCACCGGATCAAAATGACAATCGTTTCGAGAACCGATCTAAGTCGGTGCAGCACATTGTGGCTTTGGCGATTGCGGGGTTTGGGGTGTATCTGGGGTATGCGTTCTTCATCGAGAAGCGTGAGGTTTCGGAGCTGGCGTTGCCGGGGATGAGGCGGGAGTTGGGGATTGGTCTGTTGGTGGGCGCAGGATTGTATGCTGTGTGCGAATTGATTCTGATGGCGCTGGGTTGTTACCGCATTGAAGGGTTGAACCCGTGGAGGTTCATGATTCCGGCGATTGCGATGGCGCTGAGTGCGGGGGTGTTTGAGGAGTTGTTGTTTCGCGGGGTTTTGTATCGATCCATTGAGACGTGGTTTGGCAGTTGGGCGGCGCTGGTGGTGTCGTCGCTGGTGTTTGGGCTGACTCATTTGATGAACCCTCAGGGGACGCTGGAGGGGGCGTTGTTCATTGCGGTTGAGGCGGGCATTTTGCTGGCGGGGGCTTTGATGCTGACGGGCCGGCTCTGGATGAGCATGGGATTTCACGTGGCGTGGAACTACACGCAGTCGGCGATTTTCTCGAGCATTGTGTCCGGCAATGACGCGGCGCAGGGGCTGATCCGGTCGACGATTAAGGGGCCGGATTTTCTGACGGGGGGAGATTTTGGGGTGGAGTCGTCGGTGCTGGCGCTGGTGCTGGCGCTGGTGCTGTGCACGGGGACGGGGATTGCGCTGGTGGTGATGGCGGTGAAGCGGGGGAAGATTGTGCCGCCGATTTGGAAGCGTGCGCGGTGAGGATGGAATCCGCTTGTGATGGGCGCAGAGGAGGGAAAAGGTGGGGCGAGGGAGAAATGGATGGGGGAAGGGGAGGCGGGGGCGCGTGGTTTTTTGGAGGTGGACCACGGACTTGGCAGGCGGCTTGGTGGGGGATGAATCACGCCGCGAAAGGTTCGGTAATGTTAACTGTATCGATATCAGCCATTTGCATATCGATTGGGTTGGAGATTCGAAAAATCTAAATATCAAAAAGATCAACGAATCTGAATCAAGTTGCTGGAACCTTGACTTGATGGGCTTTGGGCGACAGTCTGCGGGCGATTGGGTGCGTGAAAATATCGCCTTTGGCGATATTGAATCGCACTAATTACACTGTTCGCCCAACCTCAACGCCACTCGCCATGTCGTCAGACCAACACAGAGTATTTAGTTGGCTTGGACAGGCAGGCTCAGTCCCATACTACCTCATTCCGCTGAATCTCGTTTGGTCGGACGCCGGCGCTGAAGCCGACTTGGGCCATTTCCGAGAAGTTGCACAGCGGTTGAGGGCGGAGCCAGATTACTGGCGATACCTCTTTCGGTGTGGGGCTTGGCGCGAGCAGCTTACTGCACTCACATGTGCTCTCGTTGGATCAGAGCGAGACTATGCCGACGAGTTTTGTGGCGCCATTAGAGGTGGTTCATGGGTCAGTCCCCAGTTGGTCGTCGGCCTGTCATTGCTACATCCAGCTTTGGCCAGAGATTGGATTCAGTCGGAGTTTGATTCATCGTGGCTCGCTAGTCGGCCGAAGACCGTCGGAGCTTTCAGCACTGCCCACACACACTTCCTGCTACCGTTCACTCCAGTCGCGTTCTCCACGCCATTAGAGCAGGACGATTTCAGTGTCGGAGCTAGCACAGCAGCCTCCCACTTTGCATTTTGGCGTTCCCGCATCCAGACTTAGCAGGCCGAAACAGTCCCATGATCACATCCTTCGAAGAACCAAGGGCGAACCCCCAAGTTAGCTTTGGTTGCGAAGCACACCAAAGCTAATGGTTGTTGAACAAGCCCGGGGTGGAGCTAGCTGCGCACTCCGTCGAAGCGGGTGATGTGTATGCGGTTTGCTTCGGGGTTGATTCCCGCGTT
>CANETF010000009.1 GCA_947440575.1 Verrucomicrobiaceae bacterium | reverse complement strand
CATCGTCGTCAGTGCTAGCATTGAAGGAGGTATCAAGGGTGCCGTCGGCATTGAGGCGGGCGATATGCCGTTTGGTCGTGGAGCCGATTTGAGTGAATTCGCCGCCGACTAGGAATTTGCCGTCCGGTTGGGTGCCCAGAGCCAACACGGTGTCTCGAATGCTGGTGTTAAGAGGGTCTGGTGCAAGGATTACTGATTGAGCAACTGAGATGTCAGGGGAACCCAGGCAAAAGAGGGCAGCGACAATCTTGGCAAACTGACTGGCGCGGCGAAAAAGGAAGGGAAAGATATTCATCTGAAAAGCAGGATGAGAGTGGACCAGTTGGGGTGCTGTAAGCAAAGACAAATTTGACAAGGATGTGTTCGGTCTTTTACGTTTTTCCTGGGTCGGATAGTGCTTGAGACTTGCTAGGGGTGCTAAATGCGACTCGATCGAGGGTTTCGTCGTCCCAGGAGGCGGGGTCGTTGAGGGGTTCGAGGTGGGTGAAGATTTGGCCTGCGGGAAGGACGGAGCGGAGGTCGGATTCGATTTGTTCGAGGAGATCGTGGCCTTTGCGAACGGTCCATTCATCGGGAACCAGGACGTGGACGGCGACGAATTGGCGGGAGCCGGAGGCTCGGGTGCGGAGGGCGTGGAAATGGACTTGGTCGCTTTCGTAGCGTTTGAGAACGGCTTTGAGGGCCTGAAGGGTTTCGGGAGAGAGGGCGCGGTCGAGGAGACCGTGGACGGAAGTCCGAACGAGTTGAAAGCCCATGCGAATGATGAAGAGAGCGACTGCGAGGGCGATGAAGGGGTCCAGCCAGGTCCAGCCGGTGACCCAAACGAGGAGCATGCCAAGGAGGACGCCAGTGGAGGTCCAGACGTCGGTCATGAGATGATGGCCATCAGCTTCGAGGGCGGGGCTGTGGGCGGCGCGGCCTTTGGCGATGAGGAGGCGTCCGACAATGAGGTTTAGGATGGAAGCCAGGGTGGAAATGGCCAGGCCTGCGCCGAATTGCTGGATCTCGGCGGGGTTGGAGATGCGACTGACGGCAGCCCAGAGGATGGCGCTGGCGGCACCCAGGATGAGGGCACCTTCGAAGCCGCTGGAGAAGAATTCGATTTTGTCATGACCGAAGGCGTGTTCGTCATCGGGTGGCAGGGCGGAAATGAGCAGGGCACCGAGAGCGGCGGCGGCGGCGGCGAGATTGACTAGGGACTCGAGGGCGTCGGAGAGAAGACCGACGGAACCGGTGAGTTTCCAAGCAAGGAGCTTGAGGACGATGGTGACCACAGCGGTGCCCAGCGAAAGCCAAGCGTAGCGGAGGAGGTGACGGCGTGAGGTGGACACGGTGGATGGGTCGATGAAGAATGATGAGCGTGCAAAGGAATTGGATTAGCTGTCTTATCTTTGGGGTTGGCGGGGTGAAAGAGAACTGCTAGGAGTGCGTTCCTTCAGTCCTGGTTTTGGCCAGGGCTGATCAATCAATCGTGTTATTTCAATGAAATCTGTTCTGTTCCGCTTCATTCCTTTGTTTGCCGTCGTGTCCACCTCAGCTTTGGCCCAGCAACCGGAGAAGCCATCGCCAATCGGTTATTCGGACACGCCGTTGATTCCAGGGTCCAAGTGGAAAGTGCATGACATTGATCGTCCAGCGCCTGAGGTGATTGCACCCGGCAAGAAGTTGGGGGATGCGCCTGCGGATGCGATTGTGCTTTTTGATGGGACAAACACGGATGCGTTTTTGGGAGTGATTAAGGGCGCTGACGGGAAGCCGACGGGCGAGAAGGGACCTTGTGTGTGGAAGATTGATAATGGGGAGTTGGTGGTGGATGGCGGAGACTCGTGGACGAAGCAGGAGTTTGGTTCCTGTCAGTTTCACATTGAGTGGAAGAGTGAGCCACACACTAAGGGGAACAGTCAGAAGAAGGGCAATGCGGGGGTCTTCTTCATGGATCGTTACGAGAGTCAGATGGTGGATTGCTACAACAATCCGACCTATGCGGACGGGCACACAGGCGCGATTTATGGGCAGACGCCGCCGATGGTCAATGCGGTGCGACCTCCGGGTGAGTGGCAGGTTTATGACATTGTTTTCACTGCGCCTAAGCTGAAGGATGGGAAGGTGGTTGAGCCGGCCTACATCACAACGTTTGTGAATGGGGTGTGCGTGCAGAACCACACTGCTATCATGGGGCCAACGCAGCACAAGAAGACGACCAGCTATGAGGGTGAGTTTCCGGCGGCGGCGCCGTTTCGGTTGCAAGATCACAAGAACGATCCTCCGGTGCGGATGCGCAACATCTGGGTTCGCAAGCTACCCTAATTGGAGATCCTGATATGAACCCACGATCCATTGCCTTCCTTTTTGCGTCCTTAACCGCGAGTGCGATAGCGGGGGAGCAGTATTGGGTTTTCTTTGGGACTTACACGACTGGAAAGAGTTCGAGTAAGGGGATCTATCGGGCGAAATTCCATTCGGGGACGGGGGAATTGGGGAAGCCGGAGTTGGCAGCGGAGTTGGGGAGTCCGAGTTTCCTGGCGCTTGCGCCGTCGAAGCAGTTTTTGTATGCGGTGGGTGAGGCGGGTGGTGAGGGTGGCAAAGGGGTTTCGGCTTTCAAGCTGGCGCTTCCGGGCGGGGAATTAACGCCGTTGAATGCGGTTTCGGCGGTGGGAGAGGGACCCTGCCATGTGAATACGGATCGGACAGGGCAGATGGTGGGGATTGCGAACTATGGGAGCGGAAGCGTGGCGAGTTACAAGGTGGCGGCAGATGGGGGGTTGAGTGAGGCGGTGAGTTTCATTCAGCATGAGGGATCGAGTGTGAACCCCAAACGGCAGGCAGGTCCGCATGCGCACTCGATCAACTTCAGTCCTGACAATCGGTTCGCCTATGTTTGTGATTTGGGGATGGATCAGATTCAGATTTACAAGGTGGACAAGGAGACGGGCGCTTTGACTCCGAATGAGCCTGCCTTTGCGAAGACGCCTGTGGGTGGTGGTCCGAGGCATTTAGCGTTTCATCCGACGGCTCCTTTTGTGTTCGTGAACAATGAGATGTCGATGGCGGAAACGGTATTTGCCTATGATACCAAGAGTGGGGCGTTGACGGCGATCGAGACGGTTTCGACGTTGCCTGCGGGTGAAGTGGTCAGTGCCGGATTGAGCACGGCGGAGACGGTGGTGCATCCGAACGGGAAGTTTGTTTATGTTTCGAATCGTGGGCATGACACGATCGCGGTGTTTTCATTTGATGCGGAGAAGGGCAAGTTGACGTTGATTCAGAATGCATCGGCGGAAGGAGAGGTGCCGAGGAATTTCAATTTGGATCCATCCGGGAAGTGGATGATTGTGGCGCATCAAAAGTCGAATTCGGTTGCGGTGTTGAAGGTGGATGAGGCGACGGGTAAACTGAGTTTTACTGGCACGAAGCAAGAGGTCGGTGCGCCGGTTTGTGTTCGGTTTGTCTCTTTGGATTAGAGGTTATGGATTGAACCAAGCCTCATGCTTAGCGCCGGCTTCGTCTTGCCAAGTCCAGCGGACGGTAAGTTTCAGATTGCCTGCGATGGGGCGGCCTTTTTCGGGGCCTAGGATGCAGAGGGCGGTGGCGAGGGCGTCGGAGGTGGTGGTGTCGGGGGCGATGACGGAACAGGCGATGCGTCGGGTGAGGCCGAGGCCGGTTTTGGGGTCGATGATGTGGGAGTAGCGGATGCCGTCGAGTTCGATGAATTGATGGAGGTCGCCGGAGGTGGAGACGGATTGGTTGGCGAGGCGGAGGTTGACGGGAGCATGGTCGTTGATGCCGGTGCGAAGCGTGACTGTCCAGCCTGGGGAGTCTGGGGGTGGATCGCCTGCGGCGGTGTCGCCTCCGGCGAGGACGATGGCGATGGGGAAACCCTTGGTCTTGAGCAAAGCGAGCATTTGATCTGCGGCGTAGCCTTTGGCGATGCCACCGAAGTCGAGCAGGACGCCGGGTTTGGAGAGCGTCAGGGATTGATCGTTGATTTGGAGTTGATGCCACCCTGAGGAGTGGAGGGCCTTTTGGAGTCGATCAGGCGGGGCAAGTTTTTGCCGCTGACGACTGCTGCGCCAAAGTCGAGTGAGTTGGCCGATGGTGGGATCGAAGGCCCCATCGGTAGCTTGGGCGAATTCGAGGGCACGGGCGGAGAGAGCGAGAAGGTCGGGGCTGCCTGGCCAGGGTTTTGGGGCGGTGGCGGCGAAGCGGTTGATCTCCGAGTTGGGTTCGTAATCGGAGAAGATGGCATTTAGAGCCGTGATTCGATTGAAAGCGGCGAGAACTGCTGCTTCGGCGTCGGCGTAGCGATTTTCCGAGGCGTAGAGTGTGATGTTGAAGGTCGTGCCCATGCCGGGCGAAGTGAAGCTGTAGCGACGGAGGGTCTCCGGGGTTTGGGATTCCGACGCAAAAAGGCCCTGCCCGAAACCGAGCAGGGCCAGAAGGAGCGGTTTGAGGTTATTCACGAGCGACGCCATTGTTCCAGGCGGCATGCATTTCCTCCACGGTGGGGATTTCGAGAGGGCGGACGATGCGGAAGCCGAGCCAGGTGGCGTCTGTCAGATACCAGATGCTTTTGGGGAGTTGAGGGTCCTGCTGTTTCCAACTGGCATCGGAGGCGCGGCGGGCGCTGCTGCGGAGGGCCTCGGGATCGTCATCGTAGTGACCGCCTTTGGCGACGTGAGGGTAGGGGGTTGTGGAGCGGACCCAGTCGTTGGAGATGATGCCGTTGGCGGCTTTTGATGCCCAGGTGGCGTTGCGATCTTTGATGTACTGATCGAGTGTCCATTCGCAGACGTTGCCGTAGACGTCGTGAAGGCCCCATGGGTTGGCCTTCTTTTTGCCGACGGTGGAGTATTGGAAGTTTTCGGCGTTGTCGAAGAACCAGGCGTGATCCTGGAGTTGGGAGGCGTCGTCGCCGAAGTAGTAAGCGGTTTTGGTTCCAGCGCGGGCGGCGTATTCCCATTCGGCCTCAGTAGGGAGGCGATAGAAGTGGCCGGTTTGGGCGCTGAGCCACTGGCAGAACTTGTTGGCGGCGTGCTGGGTCATGCAAATGGCAGGGAACCCGGTGCGGCCCATGCCGAAGTCCATGGGTTGGTAAGGAGGTGTGGGCTGGGAGATGAGGTCTTCGGGTTTGTCGGTTGGTGCCCAGGTCTTGCGGGAGCCGTCTTTGTTGCGGCCTTCGTTGGTGAGCATGAAGGGCTCGTATTCGTCCCAGGTGACCTCGTATTTGCCCACCCAGAAAGGTTTGATTGCGACTTGGATTTGAGGGCCTTCGTCGGGTTGGCGGTCAGCTTCGCCATCCGGGCTGCCGATGGTGGCGGTTCCTGCGGGGATGGGGAGCATGGAGTAGGCAGCTCCGGTTTTTGGGATTTTGGAATCGTAAGCTTTCATGTCGCCGGGTTCTTTCTCCTTGGAGGTGGCGACGATGAAGGCGTGGATTTTTTTGGTGAGTTCGAGGGTGTCCGGGGAGTTGGTGACTGCAGCGGCTTTTTCTTTGGCCTTCAGGGTGATGTTATCCGGCCAGACGGCACCTTGTTCGATCCAGGCTTTGAGCATGGCGATCTCGTCTTTTTTCAGGGGGCCGCCGCTTTTGACTGGGGGCATGAGGTCGTCGTCATCTTCAGGAAGGTTCGTGGAGGTGAAGAGGGCGCTTTTGGTGGCGTCGAAGGCGACGATGTTGGGGGCGTTTTCGCCGGTTTCGAAAGCTTGTTTTTTGGAGGAGAGGATCCAGTCGCCCTTGTCTTTTTCAGGGTTGTGGCAGGAGACGCAGTTTTGCTCGAGGATGGGCTGGATGTGTTTTTCGAAGCTGATGCGTGAGGTTTGCTTGAGTTCAACGCCTGCGGGCCACTCGGCTCCCTCTTCGATCCATTGCTTGATGATGGCGATTTGAGAAGGATCCAGGAGGCCTTCTTTTTCGGGAGGCATGGCTAGTTCGTCATCGGCGGGCAGGATGAGGGTGGTGTAGATGGCGCTTTTGGAGGGGTCGCCTTTGGTGATGCCGGGACCATTATCGTTGCCTTTGGTGGCATCTTCGAGGGTATGGATTTTAAAATCGCCCTTGTCTTTGTCGGTGCCATGGCAATGCACACAGGCGGCTTCGAGGATGGGTTTGACCTTTTGATTGAAGTCGATTTTCTCGGCGAGAAGCGGAGAAGAGAGGGCGAAGGCGGTTAGGAGGGAGAGTTGGGTCGGTCTAAAAAGAGACATCCGTTTGGATAGCACGGGTTATGGAAATTGTCCACAAGCTGGAAAGGAGGTTGCTAAAACCGGCAAATCTGATACTTAATTATCAATAAATCCGTAATTTTAATTACATCTAGCCATTTTATAGAATGCGATGTCGGTGAGTCGAACCAAATCGAATCAAGCCAAGTCACGAAACCAGAAACCGCTCTGGTATTATGGTGCCGTTGGATTGGCTGGGCTTGCGGTGGCTAAGCTGATTGGGGTTGAGTCTTTTTTGCCGGAGGAACCGAAGCAGGTTTCAAGGCTAAAGCGGGAGGAGACTCAAGTTACGACTTGGCCCATGACTGACCCGGTCGCTCATGGGTTGGATAACGAGGCGCTGACCCAGTTGGCTGAGTTGGTGGGTGGGGCTGGGTTTGTTTCGCATCGAGGAAAGGGAGTTTATCAGTGGGGACATGCGAACCGATCGCGGTATGCGGCCTCGGTGAAGAAGTCGATCATTAGTGTGCTGAATCTGCAAGCGGTGGAGAGAGGCTTGTTG
This sequence comes from Verrucomicrobiaceae bacterium, assembly GCA_947440575.1. Lineage (GTDB taxonomy): Bacteria > Verrucomicrobiota > Verrucomicrobiia > Verrucomicrobiales > Verrucomicrobiaceae > JAGRPD01. The sequence goes on along the minus strand of CANETF010000009.1, from coordinate 46,123 downwards.
AGTGGGGTCGACGAACCGGTGGTGAAGTTTGAACCGAGATTGAAGGGATTGAATGGGGGTAAGGATTCGACGATGACCTGGAGGCAACTGGGTTGCATGACCTCGGGTTATGGGACAGTTGATGCACCGGGAGATGCGTTTTGCTATTCTGATTACACGGTGGCGCTGTGGTATGACACTTTGATGGACAAGGTGTATCAGGAGAAGGGGACGGAGGTTTTGCGGAGGCAGTTGGCGGAACCTTTGGGGTTTGAGGATCCGGTGACTTTTCAAGCCTTTGGAGCGGAGGGGGCGGAGCCCAAGCTGCGGATTTCGGCGCGTGATCTGGCTCGATTTGGGCAGTTGATTTTGGACGGCGGAGTCGCTGGTGGGAAGAGGGTGTTGTCGGAGGGGATGATGGAGACGCTTTTGGGTTCGGTGGTGCCAGTTAGTGTGCCTATTTCGGAGGGGAAGGCTGCAGAGATGATTCCGGGTCAGAAATCGGTGGGTGGTGAGATGTGGAATATCAGTCCGATTGGCCCTGGCCTATACACCTTTCATCTTTGGAAGAACGAACGAGGGCCGTCGGGTCTGACGATGCTGCCTGATGCGCCTAGGGACACGATGTTGGCCACAGGGAAGTGGGGGGAGGTCGCCTTATGGATCATCCCCAGCCTGGAACTTGTGGTGGCGTGGAATGGGAGCGCGATTGATGACCATCATTTGGCCCAGACTAATCCTGAGGCAAAGATGAATGTGGCGGCAGGCTTGATGGTGAGAGCCACGGCCAAGCTTCCGCTGGTCGCGGAAGCGAGGTAGAGGTTGATCGAATCCCCCGGTTTAGTGGCAGCCGCAACCTTCGCCGCAGCTACCGGATTTGTAGACCTCGTCAGGTGAAGGCACTTTGCCTTTTTCTAGCGTTTTGGTGATGAAGGTGTTCACGGCGTTGGCCACGCCTTGGAGGGTGTCTTGGGCGCCGTGGAAAGCCTGGATAGCGGGATGGCTGCCGCCGCGGGTGCGGAGGTCTTCAAAGCGGTCGACTTCGGCTTCGTCGAGTTGCTCGCCAGCGCGATGCAATTGTTGAAGTTGGTTGCCGAGGGTCATCATTTCGCGGTAGAGGCCGACGGCATCTTCATCAGCCAGGAAGGCCTCGGCCTGATCGCGGGCGGAGCGGATGGCGGGATCGTTGGCGATAGCGGCGCAGAGTTCGGTGAGGCGGAATTCGACGGTCTCGGAAAGGGGGCTGGACATAGGGGAGGAGGGTAACGGGTGGATTAAGAATGGAAAGCGCTATTTTAAGGGGGGGCAGGGGCAGAATCGTAGGGGTTAAAAATTGCGATTTGGATGCCTTTTTCCTTTGCACAGGGTTAACCCTTGCTAAGCTTTTGCCTGTTATATCGAACACGTTTCCGGAAGGTGCTGAAGGACGGACTCAGGCGATAAAACTTATTCACTCCCATGTCCCAAGAAATCATTGATTCAGTTGAGTCAAACTCCACGGCCGTAGCTGCTGACCAAGCCTACGGGGCAGACCAAATTCAGAAGCTCGAAGGGCTGGAAGCGGTGCGGCTTCGCCCTGGGATGTATATCGGGGATCCCGATGAGCGCGGGTTGCACCATTGTGTGTTTGAGGTGGTGGATAACTCGATCGATGAGCACCTGGCGGGATACTGCAAAAACATTTGGATCAACATTCATACGGATGGTTCGATCAGTTTGCGGGATGACGGCCGGGGGATTCCGGTGGAGATGCACCAAGTCGGCATTCCGACGGTGGAGTTGGTTTTGACGAGCCTGCATGCGGGCGGGAAGTTTGGTGACGGAGCGTATGAGTTTTCGGGGGGATTGCACGGGGTGGGGGCGAAGTGCGTGAATGCGCTTTCGGACTGGTTTAAATGCGAAGTGTTTCGGGATGGGAAGATTTATGCGATCGGGTTCGAGCGCGGGAAGACGACAGAGCCATTGACGGTGCTGGGAGATTTGGATGATGTGTCGATGACCGGGACGAAGATCTCGTTCTATCCTGACGCGACGATTTTCACGATCACGACGGTCTTTGTGTTTGATCGGTTGTTGGTGCGTCTGCGGGAGTTGGCGTTTTTGAATCCGGGGATTAAGATTACACTGACGGATGAGCGGGCGGAATCGCCGCGGCAGGAGGTGTTGCTCTACACGGAAGGGGTGAAGCAGTTTGTGAGGGAGCTGGGGGAGAACAAGGAGAAGGTGCATCCGGACGCGATTGCGCTGGCAGGGAGACGCGAGGTGGTGATCGATGACAAGAACAAGTTCATTTTGGTCGATTGCGTGTTGCAGTGGAACAAGGGGATCAATGAGCAGTCGCTGTGTTTTGCGAATGCGATTCCGAATCCGGATGGAGGAACGCATTACAGCGGATTGAAGTCGGCGCTGACACGGGCGGTGAATGCTTACATCAAGGGGTATCCGGATAACTTTAAGGACTACCGGGACAAGATTCCTGAGATCAAAGGGGATGACTGTCGTGAGGGTTTGATTTGTGTGTTGAGTGTGAAGTTGCCGAACCCGCGGTTCAACTCGCAGACGAAGGTGAAGCTGGTGAATGGCGAGGTGGAGGGGGTGGTGAGCTCGGTGGTTTATGAGGGGTTGATGCGGTTTTTTGATGAGAATGCGGTGACGGCGAAGCAGGTGATCGCGCAGGTGATCATCGCGGCGAAATCGCGTGAGGCGGCGGAGCGGGCGCGGACGGCGATTCGGAAGGATGCGATGAGCAGTGGTGGTCTGCCGGGCAAGTTGGCGGACTGTTCGGAGCGCGATCCGGCGAAGACCGAGTTGTTTATTGTCGAAGGTGACTCTGCGGGTGGATCCGCGAAGATGGGGAGGAATCGGCACAATCAGGCGATTCTGCCTTTGCGTGGAAAGCTGATCAACACGGAGAAGGCCCGGCTGGAGAAGGTGCTGCAGAACAAGGAAGTGCAGACGATGATCACGGCGATTGGAACTGGGATTGGGGGCAGCACGGATCGCGATTCGGGAGGGGAGATCATCGAGGGGAATTTTAATATTGAGAAGCTTCGTTATCACAAGATCGTGATCATGACCGATGCGGACGTCGATGGGAGTCACATTCGGACCTTGTTGCTGACGTTCTTTTATCGGCAGATGCCGGAGTTGGTGAAGCGCGGGCACATCTATGTGGCGCAGCCGCCGTTGTATCAGGTGACGCGGAAGAAGCGTGAGGAGTATGTGCAGAGTGACGCGGAGATGGAGGCGATGTTGCTGGAGATGGGTTCAGGGGAGATTCGGCTGAGGAACAATGCGGATGGGAGTATTTTGGCTGATGATCGGCTCAAGGCGATTTTGGAGCAGTTGGTGCCGGTGGCGCGATTTGCGGACATCATTCGCCGACATGGAGGCGATTTTGAGGCTTATTTGCAGGGTCGTGATCCGGCGACGGGGGCCTTGCCGCACTACTTGGTGACGGTTCGTTCAGGGAACGAGGTGAACATCGAGTACATTCTGGGCAACGAACAACTGGCGGCGTTTGCTCGTGAGAACAACGATCTGCATTTGTTTGGCAAGCCGGATGTGGATCCGGAGGGCAATGGAGCGCCGGTGCCTAAGGCGCATCGTCGTGCGCGGTTGATTGAGATTCACGAGGCGCACGGGATGAAGCGGCGGTTCCAGCAGTTGGATGAACTGGGACTGCATGTGGATCACTTCAGCAGCCAGGACAAACCGCTGTTTGAGGTCATTGAGGGCGAAGGGGACAATGCGAAGGTGCATCCGGTGTTTAGCATTCCGGGCATCCTGGACAAGGTGATGGAGATCGGGAAGCGCGGGATGGAGATCAAGCGATTCAAGGGTCTGGGGGAAATGAATGCGAAGCAGCTTTTCGATACGACGATGGATCCGACGAAGCGCACACTGCTGCAGATTCGACTGGATGAAACGAACTCCAAGGAGGCGGAGGACATGTTTACAATTCTGATGGGCGAGGTGGTGGAGCCCCGGAAGCACTTCATTGAGGAGAATGCGCTCAATGTGCGGAATCTGGATGTGTAGTCCGATGTGAGTGGTCGCTGTCTGTCTGTTTGTTTGTTTGTTTTAGCCTTTTTCTTTTTCGTCAATGCAAGAATCCAATACCCGTCCGATCTCCGTCGCTGAGGAGGTCAAGAATTCGTTCCTGGACTATTCGATGTCCGTCATCATTTCCCGTGCCCTGCCGGATGTGCGGGATGGGTTGAAGCCGTCTCAACGGCGGATCTTGTATGCGATGCATGAGTTGGGGCTTTATCCGCCGAAGAAGCAGATGAAGTGCGCGAAGATTTGCGGTGATACGTCCGGTAACTATCACCCGCACGGTGAGGCGGTGATTTATCCGACGCTAGTGCACATGGGGCAACCGTGGGCGATGCGGGAGACGTTGATCGATCCGCAAGGGAACTTTGGATCGGTGGAAGGTGACCCGCCGGCAGCCATGCGTTACACGGAAGCGCGGATGACGCCACTGGGTGGGACTTTGATGTCCGACATGGAGAAGGACACGGTGGATTTTGTTCCGAACTATGACGAGCGTTTGACGGAGCCGACGGTGTTTCCGGCGGCGTTTCCGAACTTGCTGGTGAACGGTGGGACGGGGATTGCGGTGGGGATGGCGACGAACATGCCGCCGCACAATCTGGGTGAGATTGTGGATGGGGTTTGCGCGCAGGTGGACAATCCGCAGATCACGGTGGCGGAATTGCGGCAGTTGATCAAGGGGCCGGACTTTCCGACGGGTTGCGTGATTCACGGGGTGGACGGGATTCGGGAGTACATGGAGACGGGGCACGGTAGTGTGCGGGTGCGGGGGCAGGCGGAAATCACGGAGACGAATGGTCGTGAGCAGATCATCATCACGGAGATTCCGTATAACGTGAACCGTGCTGAGTTGGTTAAGCGGATTGCGGAACTGGCGAATGAAAAGATCATCACGGATATTGTTGCCGTGCGGGATGAGTCGGATGAGAATTCGCGGGTGGTGGTGGATTTGAAGCGGGATGCGCGGCCTCAGGTGGTGCTGAACAATTTGTATAAGTTCACGGCGCTGGAGAGCAGTTTCAGCATTCACATGCTGGCGATTGATGGCGGACGTCCGCGGGTGTTGAGCATCAAGGATGCGATTGGATGTTACATTGAGCACCGCCGGGAGGTGGTGATTCGCCGGACGCGCTTCCTCTTGAATAAGGCGGAGATGCAGGCGGAAAAACTGGAGGCGTATTTGCTGGCGCTGGGTCATTTGGATGATTTCATTCGGATCATTCGGGACAGTCGGAATCGGGATGAGGCGCGGGTGCGGTTGAAGGCTTACCACTTCACGACGGCGACGGCGGAAGGGCTGGGGATTTTGATTCGCGGGCAGCCCAGCATTCAGGGGGATCGCTATGTGTTCACGGACACCCAGGTGGATCAGATTCTGGAGTTGAGGTTGTATCAACTGACCGGGATGGAGCGGGACAAGATCAAGGCAGACTACGATGAGTTGCTGGCGACGATCACGGATCTGATCGACATTTTGGCGAATGAGCATCGGGTGCTGACGATCATCAAGGACGAGCTCAAGGCGATCAAAGCGAAGTATGGCAATGGCCGATTGACGCGGATTGATGCGACGGGTGGTGGGATTGAGACGATCGATCTGATTCCGAACGATGCGAACATTGTGACGCTGACGCACTTTGGGTATGTGAAGCGGACCTTGACGAGCGAGTATCGACTGCAGGGTCGTGGGGGCAAGGGATTGAAGGGCATGGAGGCTCGGGAGGCGGCGACGAAGGAGGACAAGAACGACTTCGTTGAGACGCTGTTCAGCGCGAACATGCATGACTTCATTTTGTTCTTCACGAACACGGGTCGTGTGTATGTGGAGCGGGTGTATCAGTTGCCGGAGGCGCCGAGGACGGGGCGCGGGCGCAGCATCAAGAACGTGCTGAATTTGAAGCCGGAGGAGAAGATCAACAGTGTGCTGCGTCTGGAGGCCCAAGGGGTTGAGGACGAGGCGATGTGGAGTCCGGACAAGTTTGTCTTGTTTGCGACGAAGGATGGCACGGTGAAGAAGACGGCTTTGGAAGCGTTCAAGAACTATCGGAAGGATGGGATCATTGCGATCAACATCGAGGAAGGCAACGACCTGGTGGATGTGGTGCTGACGAACGGCAACAGTGAGATCTGTTTTGCGACACGGGAAGGCATGTGCTTGCGCTGTGTGGAGACGGACATTCGGGCGATGGGACGCGGGGCGGCAGGGGTGCGCGGGATTCGCTTGGATGAAGGCGACAGTTTGGTGGCGTTGACGGCGGTGGAGCCGGGGACGCAGTTGCTGGTGGTGTCTGAGAGGGGACTGGGCAAGCGGACGCCGTTTGAGGACTATCGATTGATCAACCGGGGGGGCAAAGGAGTGAAGACGATGTCGATTACGGAGAAGACAGGTAAGGTGGTGGCGGCGATTGCGGTGCATGAGGATGACGAGTTGATGTTGATCACCAGCAAGGGGCAGAATGTGCGCATTCGGGTGGGGGGCGACAAAGCGATCCGGGAGACGGGACGGGTGGCGCAGGGGGTGAAGTTGATGGATCTCAAGAAAGATGAGTTGATTCAGGATGTGACGACGGTCATTTCGGACGGAGAGGAAGAGGAATTGGCCGATGAAGTCGGTGGCGGCGCTGTGATGGCGGAGTCTGATGATGGGTCGATTGCTGATGAGGGGACCAGGTCGGAGGAGGAATCATCCTGAGTCCTGACTTGCTATCGATTGACAAACCGACTAGAATGGAAGGGCCATGAAAAATAAATTGTTTGCAGTTGTTGGGATCAGTCTGGTGTCGTTGCTTGTTGCTTCCTGCGGTAAGAAGGAAGAGAAGGCGGCGGCTGAAGCTGTTAAAGCGGTGGAGGAGAAGACCTCTGTTGCGGGTGAAAAAATGAAGGAAGCGGCTGCTTCGGCGGGTGATGCGGTGAAAGCGGCTGGGGAAGCTGCTGAAGCGGCGTCCAAAGAGGCGATGGACAAGGCCAAGGAGGCTGCTGACAAGGCAAAGGCGGCGATTGAGGGAGCTGCGGACAAGGCGTCAGAGGCGACGAAAGAAGCGACTGACAAAGCGAATGCGGCGGCTTCGAAGGTGCTGGATGCGGCGGGTCAGGCGATTGACAAGGCGAAGGAAGCAGTGGCTCCTGTGACGCCGGCTCCGACGACACCACCTCAGCAGTAGGCTTGGATTGAGCGATTGTTGGCCGGGAGTTCCCAGTGGGGGCTTCCGGCTTTTTCTTTGGCACGCAGAGGCGGCAGAGGATTGGAAGAGGCTCAGAAAAGGTGGAGTGAATGGTTGACGAGATTGGTGCTGGGGGCGATGCAGTTTTTTATGATCTGGGAAGAGAAGTATCAAAGAGGTGAAGTGTTTTGGGATCGGGGGGAGGCGTCGCTGCCGATGAAGCAGTATTTGGAGCGGCAGCCGGTGAGCGGGCGTGCGCTGGTGCCGGGGTGCGGGCGTGGGCATGAGGTGGCGTTGGCGGCGGGGTTGGGTTTGGATGTGATGGGGTTGGACATTGCGCCGACTGGGGTGGCGGAGGCGAAGGGGAGGTATCCGGAGCTGGCGGAGCGGTTTGTGGTGGGGGATTTGTTTGATCCGCCGGAGGCGATGCGCGGTGTGTTTGATGTGGTGCTGGAGCACACTTGTATGAGTGCGCTGCCGCCGGAGTTGCGGGCTGATTACCGTCGGGGCATTGATTTGCTGCTGCGGCCGGGTGGTTTGCTGATTGGGGTGTGGTTCATCGATCCGGAGCTGGATCCGGGCTATGAGGGGCCGCCGTATCCGTTCAGCGTGGAGGCTTTGACGGGGCTTTTTGCGGAGGGGTATGAGGTGGTGGCGGACTACGTGCCGGAGGTGGCATTTGAGGGGCGGGAGGGACGGGAGAGGCTGCGGGTTTTGAGGCGGTTGTGAATCGTTCCGAGTGTTGAAGAGGCGAAAGCAAATACGGGCGTCGTTGGTTCTGGGTAGTGACGGGCAGGTTTCGTTTTGGAGCGGGCGATGCGGTTTCTTGTTTCGCCCCGTTGGGGTTTGGTGCTCGGGTTCGCGTGGGAGGTAGGGTGGCGTTCGGGGCTCGCCTGCCCCGGGCCGGCCTGTTTGCGGGACGCCTGGCGGAAGCACCCTGTGAAAGCCGACTTGAAGACCAAACTCATCCTCAAACCTAAAAACGGAAATGGCTGAGGGCGAATCTGCCGCCGTCATGGGCTCCACAAGGCTTCCCGCTTCTCGGGTGGCATCACCTTATCGATGCAATCGCTGCGAACCGGGAAGCCTTGTGGAACCCAGCACAGCGCCATCTTCATCCCTTTCCATTCCCGTTTCCAGGTCAAAACATGCAGCGGGCGGTGGCTATGAAAAATATCGCAAAATGTTACATTTTTTGGGTTGCTCTGGGACAGCGAGGGGCGTTAATCCTATTTGGCCGAGTCTTTGCGTCATGAAAAACAATTCTTCGCTTTCTGTTGCCGCTTCCCGGCAGTCACTCCGTCAAATTTTCTTGGTGACTTTGCTGTTTGCCAATCTGCTATCATGGGGACTGGCTCCCATTCAGGCCGCCCCTCAGTACAACATTCAGGTGGGGCTGGGCACTCTTTCGGTGGGGGAGCCTTTGAGTTATGAGGGCATGATTGTGATTTTGCGCCCCAGCCCGGGTGACAACTTCTGGTATCGCTTGCCGCACCGCGTGGAGGTGGTGGGTGAGTTGCCTCCGGGTATTGAACTGGTGCAAAAGGGCGCAGGTTTTCATGACCTAGCGCGATTTGAAGGAACACCAACGCGTGCGGGCACCTATACGGTGCAGGTCAGCGCCACCATGGCGGATGGCCTGAAAACAAACAGCATCACCGCCACCTTTTTCATTGAGGATCCGAAGCAGCGAGAATACAGCGTGCAGACTTGGGGCGCAGAGCGATTGTTGGCCGGTGTGGAAATTGGCAATGCGGGTCTGCAGGTCAGCTCACCGTACCGAGTGCTGCGAGCGGCGACTAAGGTTAACATCAGCGGCCTGCCAGAGGGCGTTGAGCTTATCTTTCATGGCGATGGGTATTATATGCTCACGGGCACCCCAATGACCGCTGGCACTTATCCGACGAGCGTGGAGTTTCGCTGGCCTGATGACAACGCCCTGATTGCCTCCTCGCAGTTCACGGTGCAGGTCCTGCCTGATGATGAGTCGGCGCGGAATTATCAACTCACGTTGATTTCGTTGTGGCCGCTGCGTCAGGGAGTCAGCTACAGTGATCATGGTTACCAAGCTCCATGGTTTTATGTGGAGGACCAATTCGGACGCCGCAGTGAAGGGCCCTTCACCTGTGAGGCCAGCGGCCTGCCCGAGGGCATGTCCTTCTCGGCGCAGGGTTGCTTGGTGGGGCGGCCACAGCAGGCTGGCAACTTCGAAATCAGCCTGCAAGTCACCCTGCCAAACGGGGCAAAGACCAACACGCAAAGCGTGAGCTTGCAGGTGCGCCCCTCCCTTACGCTGGAGCAATATGCGGGCGTTTACGATTGTAACATTGAACGTAGCGAGACACTCAACGGCAACATGGGTGGCAGGCTGCGCTTCAACATCACGGCTGGCGGACAAATCAGCGGTTTCCTGGTTCATCAGGGTCGCCGTTTCCCTTTCGCGTCGTCAGCGGTGAAGTTTGATGAGGGGGCGGATCAATGGGTCATCAGCCCGCCCAACTCGGGTTTGCAACTCAGCGGCAACTTCGACGAGCAACGCGACTACAGCGTCGCTGAAAACTCGCCGTTCATCCGTTTCGCGGGACGGGCCAGCGCGGGGGAGGATGCGGTGGGCCTTGCCGGATGGCGGGCCACGGCGCGATCAGCGGCTTCGCCAAGCCCCTATGCCAGCGCCCAGCCGGTGAACATCCTTTTTGTGCCGCGCGATGAGGCCGGGCAGCAGGGTGATTTTGGCGGTGCGGGCTTCATGTCCATGACGGTTTCCGTGGCGGGTAACGCGACCATCACGGTGTGGGCGGCGGATGGCAGCGCGCCGGTTTCGCTGGCTACTACCCTGACCGAGAGCAGCATTGGCGCATTCATCCCGGTCTATGCCCTCCTTAGCAATAGCAGCGGCTCCAGCGCACTGATGGGTGAGCTTTTCCTCAACACAGATGGCGATGCAGCCGGGCAGCTGACCTGGCAACAACGAGCCAGCAATCGCGGTGCTTTTCCCGAAGGCATTGAGCTGATTAGCTACGAGGGGGTGATTGGCTCGCGTCATGTCACCCAGCCTCAGGGGCTCAATCTTATGGGTTTGGAGCAGAGCATTGCTGATGCCCAGCTGGATTTGATGGGTGATGAAGTGCCCTCTGGCAGCGAGGCCTCTCTGAGCCTGCGCAGCAGTCAGATTTTGGCGGTGCCCGCCGAGCAGCAGGTGTCGCAGGTTAAACTCAGTTACAACGCACGGAGCGGCATGGTCACTGGCAGCATGGTGCTACGCCAGAGTAGTGGCAAACGTGGCCGCAGCGTAGCCTTCCGCGGCATGCGAGCGCCAGATGGCAAGAGCATCCTTGGTCACTACACCGTTCCTGAAGCCGCCAATATGAAGCGTAGCAGCGCAGGCATGATGAAGATTAGTGCTAAGGCCCGGTGAGGAGACTGCGGTCGATACGCGTCGGGACCAATGGGCTGAAGCGCACTCATCGTTGTTTTTGATAGTGAAGATTGCCCGGTGATGAGGTGGTCAAACAGGCCCGGCGGGAATGGTTCCAGTTCCGCTTGTTCTTCCTTGAAGAAGTTCGCCTTCGTCTTCTTGGTCTCCCAAGTTTGGGAGTCATACGCGTTCTCGGGGATTGCCACGTATTTGACGCTATCACGGAACGCCTGCGCCAGTGTTTCCGGATTCAGTCCAGCCTGCTGGGTCATAGACCATGTTCTGGAGGCGATCGGGGTCGCGGCTTTTTCTAGACAGGCACAGCAGGATGACCGCCTTGCTGATGAGGATGCGGCCTTTCGCCTGCTTCGGCGGCACGCCGTCCTTGATGACCAGGCAGGCATCATGCAGCGCCTTCACCTCATGGGTTAGGATGCCCCAGCAGTCTTCCGCGCTGACGGTGAGAAGTCGCTTCCACACATACTGCCAAAACCGCTGCTCCAGAGCTCCAAGGCCCAAGAGGCGGCCACCCTTTCGGATGGCTTTCTGCATGGCTGAGGAGCCTTGTTTCTAGTGGCGTGGACCGACTAAAGGCGGAACTACTGAACGGAGGGGGGCGTTCGTTTGGAAGGCTTTGCGCAAAGCGGCTTTAGCGCATGATGGCGGCTTCGGGGGCGGTGAGGGTTAGGTAGATGGCTAGGCGGGCGCGGTCGGCGGGGCGGGTGGTGGGGAGTTGCTGGATGGCGTTGAGGATGAGGGTGCGGCTGCTGGGTTGGAGGTTGCCGGCGGCGAGGAGGAGGTTGAGGTGGTCGATGAGTTTTTCGGGGGTGGCGGCGAGGGCGATTTCGCGGGCGATGTCGAGGGGGAACTGGTAGGTTTGCCACTGGGAGAAGCCGTCGTTGACGAGGTGCCAGAGGTGATTGGGGAGGGCGATGGCGGAGAAGCTGTCGGTGATTTGGAAGACGGGGCCGGCGAGCTGGTTCTGAGTGAGGAGGCCGGGGGCGCGGTAGTCGGGGCGGTAGAAGTTGAAGACGCTGGGGGAACGGGTGGGTTCCTGGCGTGAGGCGTCGTAGAAGTCTCCCCAGTCCCACCAGAGGAGGTTGGGGGTGTTTTGCAGGCCGAAGGCGCGGCCGAGGGCCATGGTGCGGAGGACGGGCTCTTTCAAGCGTCCGAATTCGGGAGAGATGGAGGCGGGGCGGGCGGCGCGGGCTTCGGGGTCGAGCAGGAGGGCTGGGATGACGGTGGCGAGGTCGCCGCGGACACCTTGGCCATTGTCGACGAAGAGGGCTGCGATGCGCTGGACGTAGTCAGGGGTGGGGTTGTCGGTGACGAGGAACTGGATGAGCTGGCGGCAGACGAAGGGGGCGGTGTTGGGGTGCTGCAAGAGATGGACGAGGGCGTCTTCGACATCGCGCCGGGCGTTCTCGGGTGTGGGGGTGCGGGCGGGGATGGTGTGGCCGCTGACGAGGGTTTTGGGGCCGAAGTCGTGGCGGTTGGCGTGGAGGGAGAGGTCGACGGCGTAGTCGGCCTCGGTGTAACCGCCTTGACCCCAGTTGTGGTGGCCGAACCAGAAGCCGGTGAAGACGCGGGCGAGCTGGGTGATTTCGGTATTTGAGTAGGTGGGGATGGGGTTGCCGGCGTTGAGCTGGCGGGTGCCGTCGGGGTTGAGCTGCCAGAGGCCGATGGTGAAGAGCTGCATCAATTCGCGGGCGTAGTTTTCGTCCGGGAACTGGTTGATTTCAGGGCGGGCTTTGGAATTGCCGACGTGGGAGAGGTAGCGGCCCATGACGGGGTGGAAGGTGACTTCGCGGAGGATGTCGAGGTAGTTGCCGAAGGCGTTGCGGACGAAGATGTCGTAGTAGGAGGCCATGCCGATGACGCGGTTTTCGAGTTGGGCGTCGCGGCGGGAGGTGACGAGGATTTGGCTGAGGGCGAAGGCGGTGCGCTGGCGGAGTTGGTCTTCGCCCTGGATGGCGGCGCGGGCGAAGGCGGTCATGAGGTTGTTGCCGAAGAGGAAGTGATCCATGTCACTGTGGCTGTAGGTGAGGTCGGTCTGGTGGGAGAAGAGGTCGTCTGAGATGGCGCGGGCGTAGGTGGAGTGGAGGGTGGGTGCGATGGCGATTTGTTCGGTGATCCAGGGGGCGTAGCCGAGGAGCCGGACGCGGTCGATGTCTTCGAGGGTGGGGCCGAAGGTGGCCTGGGTGAGGAAGCGGGCGGCCTGGATGGGGGAGATGCCGGTGCCGGTGCTGCCGGTCGGGGTTTCATTGGGGAAGCCGCCGGAGGCGCTGCTGCCCTGGAAGGTTTGCAGGAGGTTGAGGTAGTCGCCGGAGAGGGTGGTGTCGGGGGTGCCATCGCCGGTGACGTCGGCGGACTGGGAGGCGCGGCTGGAGTTGGCGAGGGCGGGGTTGGTGCCGAGGAAGTTGATTTCATCCCAATCGGAGACGCCGTCACTGTCGGTGTCGAGTTCGGAGACGTTGACGCGGAAGAAGCGGTTGCCTGAGGGTGGGCCGAGAGATTGGGTGAGTTCGTTGCCGGAGGCGACGGGGGAGCCAGGGGCGAGGGTCCAGGAGGTGGAGACGAGGGAGGTGGATTGCTGGACGATGGAGCGTTTGTTGGGGAGGAGGGGCCAGTCGATGGAGAAGAGGCCGGAGGCGAGGCGAAAGCGGGACCAGAGGCGGGAGGCGGGATTGAAGGGATCGGTGCCGGCGATGGATTCCTCCCAGTTGCGCTGGCCGTCTTGGTCGGAGTCGGTCATGGGGTTGAGGTCGAAGCGGCCGTAGAAGTGTTCCCAGGCATCCGGCATGGAGTTGCCGTTGAGGTCGCTGCCGACGACACTGGAGGGGGCGCCGCGCCAGAAGGGGGGGCGGCTGGTGGCGAGGGTGGGGTTGCTGCGTTCGGCGACTTCGATGCCGTCGGAGACGCCGTCGGAGTCGGTGTCGGCTTGAGTGGGGTGGGTGCCGTTGAGGAACTCGTTGCGGTTGGTGAGGCCGTCAGAGTCGGGGTCGAGTGTGGCATCGGAGGCGCTGTTTTTGTTGCGGCTGTAGAGGTCTTCCCAGGCGTCGGTCATGCCGTCGTTGTCGGTGTCTTTGTAGGCGGCGTAGGTGGTGGTGTTTTCGAGGCGGGTGGCGGAGAGCGCCATCTGGACGGCGGGATGGAGCTGGATGGAGAAGCGATTGGGGAGGGCGGGATCGTCGGTGTTTTGCCCGGTGGCGGTGCCGTTGTGGATGGAGTCCGCGGCACGGCAGTTGGTGAATGTGCGGGTGACGACGTTGGTATTGGTGTCGAGATTGCGGATGGTGAAGGTGACGGACCAGGCGTTTTGGCTGCCGGTGGAGGTGGCGGAGACGAGGAATCGGAGGCGGTCGGAGAAGTCGTGGGTGCCGTAGCCGGAGAAGCCGAGGGCGGATTGGCGGTTGATGGGGGGGCTGTCCCAGTCGGATTCCCAGTGGTCTTCGGTGGGGGAGCCCGGAGCGCTGAAGCCACCGACGACGCTGGAGTAGAAGAAGTGGGTGAGGGATTGGTGGCGGGCGCGGAGGGCCATGCGCAGCGCGTCGGTGTTTGGGGCGGCGGCGTTGCGGATGTCGATGGAGAAGAAGGTGGCGTCGCCCCAGGAGCCGTCGGAGGGGGTGCCGCGTTCGTGGTCCCAGAGGAGTTGGACATTGTCGATCTGCCAGTTGAAAGAGCGTGAGGGACTGGTGGCGATGACGGGCATGTAGGCGCTGACGGCATCGGCGGCGGTGGGGTTGGTGCCGTTGGCGAGTTCGGCGCTGTCGGAGCGGCCATCGGAATCGGTGTCGGCGAGGTTGGGATTAGTGGCGAAGGGTTTGGCGGTGACTTCGGCGCCGTCGGAGAGGCCGTCGCCATCGGTGTCGGCAAGGAGGGGATTGGTGCCGGTGTTGGTGGCGTTGACGAAGGTGTTGGTGTTGGATTCGATACCGTCGGAGAGGCCGTCGCCGTCGGTGTCGGTGAGGCGAGGATTGGTTTGGCGTTGGAACTCGGTGAGGTTGGAGCTTTGGTCGCCATCGGTGTCGAGGGCGGCGTCGGTGTTGAGGTTGGTTTTGAAGCGATGTTTGACTTCCCACCAGTCGGGCATGCCATCGGAGTCGGTGTCGGCTGTGGCGTTGATGATTTGGATGGCATGGATGCCGACCTGGTCGTTGTCGAGGCTGTGGAGCGTGAGGGAGCAGGACGATGCGGTGAGGCTACGGAAGCGGATGGTGTTGGTTTTCCAGGGGGGGCTGGCGGTGGGTTTTTGGGTTTCGAGGAAGCGGGTTTCGGGGGCGGTGGAGGCGGATTCGAAATAGGTGTCGGTGGCGGTGTTGCCGTTGAGGCGGAGGAAGCCATCTGCGCCTTCGTAGGCGGAGCCTACGTGGACGATGAGATCGTAGTTGGCGTAGGGGATGCTGGCGAGGGAGAGGGTGAGGGGGGAGGAGGAGGAACTGGTCTGGATGAAGCCGTCGAAGAGTCGGGCATCGAGGCTGGAGCGGTTGCCATTTCCCCAGGCGCTGTCGGAGGTCCAGGAGAAGGTAAGGGTGGTGGTGGTGCCAGCGCTGTTGACGACTTGGGCGTTGTTGGGGGAGACGATGTCGGCCTGGGTGCCGGTGGCGTCGTTCCAGGAGGTGAGGGGGCGAGAGTGGTTCCAGCGCATCTGGGGAACATAGCCGGCGGCGGCGAGGGTCGGAATGGTGTTGGCGGGGTGGAGGTCGGTGGTGAAGTTGATGCCGATGGCGTGCGGGAAGGCAGGCGGGGTGCTGGTGTTGCTGGTGGGGAGGTAACCGGTGGCGAGTTCCCAACCGTCGGGAGCGCCATCGGAATCGGAGTCGGTGGCGTTGGGGTTGAGGGCGGGGGATTGGGAGAGTTCGAAGCCGTCGAGGAGGCCGTCGTTGTCGGTGTCGGCAAGGAGGGGATTGCTGGTGGGTTCTTGATTGTCTTTGAGGCCGTCGGAATCGGTGTCGGCGAGGCGGGGTTCGGTGCCGAGGGTGAACTCTTGGAGATTAGAGAGGGAGTCTTTGTCGGGATCGAGTGTGGCATCGGCGGGATTGGAATCGCTGAGGCCGTGGTCTTCCTCCCAGTAGCGTGGGAGGCTGTCGGAATCGGCGTCGGTCATACCGGTGGGGTGGACTTCGAAGGAGAGCGCGTCGAAGGCGATGCCGGCATAGGGGTTCGGGGCGTTGGTGCGTTCGATTTGCAGGACGTTTGCTCCCGAGACGAGGGATGAAGCGGGGGCTTCGATGACGAGGGGAGCGGAGTAAGTGAGGGTTTGGGTGCCGAGAAGGGTGCCATTGATGCGGACGGCGAGGGTATGAGTGCCGAAGCCTTTGCCGCCCGAAAACCAGCCGCCGGTCATGTGGGCGACGAGGCGGACGCGGGCGGTGGTGAGGGCTTGTGAGGGGGAGAGGTGAAAGCGGAGGCGGGAGGTGGGGGTGCCTGTGGTGAGGTATTTCTCGAGGTTGGTGATGGGTTCGTCGGCGGCGACGGTGCCGATGGGGGTGGCGTAGGACCCGGCGAAGTAGTAGTCGTCATCGCGAGCGGTGGCGCTGCCGGGGGCGGCGACGGTGCCGTTGATTTCATTGCCGAATTCGTCGGGGTCATCGTCGACGGCGCCGAGGGACCAGACGAGATCAAAGGCAACGGCCTGAGCGGCTGCGCCGAGGAGGAGCAGGAAGCAGGCGAGGAAAGGCTTCGAAGTGGCGTGGCGACACGGCATCTAGTAATTGTAGTCGTTTTAACGAGAAAACGCAATCTTCTTGAGAATTGTTTGGGTGACGGGCGGCGAATAAGGGGTTGATCTGAGAGGGCACGGAGGGAGGAGAAGGCTTTGGGAAATGAGGGTGGGTGGGTTGACTGGAAGGGGGGAGTGTGGAAGGTGGGCGGTGATGAGTGATGGCGAAAAGGCGGTGATGAGCGTGTCGGAACTGACGCGGGGGATTCGGATGCTATTGGAGGAGCAGATCGGGAGTGTGTGGGTGGAAGGGGAGGTGAGTAACTTGCGGAGGCAGGCGTCCGGGCATCAGTATTTCACGCTGAAGGATGAGGGGGCGCAGCTTTCGTGTGTGTTGTTTCGGGGGAATGCGGCGCGGAGTGCGGTGAGGTTGGCGGATGGGGTGGCGGTGCGGTTGTTGGGCGAGATTTCGGTGTATGAGGCGCGGGGGAACTATCAGATGATCGTGAGGCAGGTGGAGGCGCAGGGTCAGGGGAGTTTGCAGGCGCGGTTTGAGGCCTTGAAGGCGCGGCTGCATGCGGAGGGGTTGTTTGATGCGGAGGCGAAGCAGGCGATTCCGAAGTTTCCGAGAGTGGTCGCTTTGGTGACGTCACCGACGGGGGCGGCGATTCGGGACATGATCAACGTGCTAGGACGACGCGCACCGTGGCTGCGGGTGCTGGTGTATCCGGTGCGGGTACAGGGGGCGGGAGCGGAGCGGGAGATTGCGGAGGCGGTGGAGGCGCTGAATGACTGGGAGCGGCTGGGGATACCGAGGCCGGATACGATTGTGGTGGGGCGTGGGGGCGGGAGTCTGGAGGATCTGTGGAATTTTAACGAGGAGGTGGTGGCGAGGGCGATCTATCGGAGCGGGATCCCAGTGATTTCGGCGGTGGGGCATGAGATCGACTTCACGATTGCGGATTTTGTAGCGGATTTGAGGGCGCCGACACCGAGTGCGGCGGCTGAGTTAATGGCGCCGGATGTTGCGGAGTTGAAGCGGCATTTTGAGGCTTTGAAGCGGCGGATGGGGGCGCGGGTGGAGACGGTGCTGGATCGGCAGGCGCAACTGCTGACGATGGCGGGGAAAGGAGCGTTGGCGCATGAGCCGCAGCGGCGATTGATGGCGGCGGAGCAGGCGGTGGATGATCGGGAGGCGGGGCTGCGTGAGGCGGTGCGGGCTTGGTTGGAGAGGGAGAGCGAGCGATGCCGGGATCGGGGGTTGCGCCTGGAGCGGTTGCATCCGGTGAGGCAACTGGGGGAGTTGGAGCATCGGTTGGTGCTGGCGGCGCAGCGATTGAGACAGGGGATGAGGCACCGGATGGAAGCGGTGGCGGAGACGATCAGGGGCAAGGAAGAGAGTCTGCGGTTGTTGGGACCGCAGTCGGTGCTTTCGCGCGGGTTTTCTTACACGCTGAATTCGGGCGGGAAGGTGATTCGGTCACCGGAGGAGGTGCGAGAGGGGGAGGAGATTTTGACGCATCTGGAGCGTGGGGTTTTGCGGAGTGTGGTGAAGGGTGGGTAGAGGTGAGTTGACGACTGTCGAGGCTGCACGCTTTGATGATGGCGGACAGGAGTGTCCGCGCTCCTCTTGGTGCTAGCCTGACCTATCCATGAAACTCTACTGCTTCTTGCTGTAAGCCCGCATTGGCGGCGTTGGGTTGGTTTTGAAAGGCATCGAGCATTTACAAATGCACTCAGCCTTTCAAAACTGCACCCGCGTTGATGCCTTCGGCACCCTGCGGGCAGCTCGTTCCTCGCTGTCTGTCTTCGCTACGCTGCGGCTGCCGCTGTGGGCTTTCGCTGCATCTCGCTACGACTTTTATGAATAGGTCAGGCTAGGGGTTAAGCGCGGGAGCGGATTTCGAGGAGGCGCTTCATGATGGGGTGGAGGGTGCCATGCCAGGAGGAGGTGCCGAAGGCATCGTGGAGGGTGCGATAGAGGGTGTACAACTCTGCGTAGATGGCCTGGTTTTCGGGGATGGGATGGAAGACGAGGTCGCGGGTGGCGGTGACGCGTTTTTGGAGATTGCCGATGGTGTCGATGCCAGCGGCCGCGGCTCCGAAGATGGCGGCGCCGAGGGCGCAGGTCTGCTCGGACTGACTGACCTTCATGGGCTTGCCGATGACGTCGGCGTAGATCTGCATGAGGGTGTGATTTTTGATAGAGAGGCCACCGGTGTTGATGACTTCGTCAATGGTGACGCCGTATTCTTCGACGCGCTTGATGATGGTGAGGGCACCGAAGGCGGTGGCTTCGATGTAGGCGCGGTAGATTTCGTGGGCGTCGGTGTGGAGGGTCTGGCCGAGGAGGAGGCCGGTGAGTTGGACGTCAACAAGGATGGTGCGGTTGCCATTGTTCCAGTCGAGCGCGAGCAGGCCGGAGGCGCCGGGTTTTTGGGTGGCCATGGCTTTTTCCATGTTGGTGAATTTTTCACCGATGGTGGTGCCGTAGCTTTCGGGGACGATGTGGTTGACGAGCCAGAGGAAGAGATCGCCGACAGCGCTTTGGCCGGCCTCGATGCCGTAGAAGCCGGGGAGGACGGAGCCGTTGACGATGCCGCAGACGCCGGGGATGTCGGCGAGGGGTTTGTCGGTGGGAGCGATCATCAGATCGCAGGTGCTGGTGCCGAGGATTTTGACGAGGGTGCCTTCTTTGATGCCTGCACCGACCGCGCCCATGTGGGCGTCGAAGGCGCCGACGGCGATGGCGATACCGGGTTTGAGACCGAGTTTTTCGGCCCAGGCGGGGCAGAGGTTGCCGGCTTTGGTGTCGGAGGTGTGGGCTTCGGAGAAGAGGCGGTCGCGGAGATCGGCGAGGTCGGGGTGGAGTTGGGCGAGGAATTCTTTGTCCGGGAGGCCGCCCCATTCGGAGCTGAAGAGGGCTTTGTGGCCGGCGGCGCAGATGCTGCGCTTGAGGGTGAGGGGATCGGTGTTACCCGAGAGTTCGGCGGTGAGCCAGTCGCAGTGTTCGACGAAGGAGAAGGCGGCTGCGAAGACGGCGGGATCGATGCGGCGGAGGCGGAGAATTTTGGACCAGAACCATTCGGAGGAGTAGATGCCGCCGCATTTGGCCATGATATGGGGGCGCTGTTCGTTGCCGAGTTGGGTGATCTCGGCGGCTTCGGCATGGGCGGTGTGGTCTTTCCAGAGCCAGACTTGGGCGTTGAGGTTGTCGGCGAATTCGGGGAGGAGACCGAGCGGGGTGCCGGCTTGGTTGACGGGAATGGGAGTGGAGCCGGTGGTGTCGAGGCCGATGCCGACGATGGCGGCGGGGTCGAAGGCGGTGTTGGCAGCTTTGGCCTGAGCGATAGCAGTGGTGACGACGTGGATGAGGCCGTCGAGGTAGTCCTGGGGGTTCTGGCGGGCGACGTGGGGATTTTTGGGATCGAGGAGAATACCCATTTCACCGCTGGGGTAGGGGAAAACGGCGGAGCCGAGTTCGGTGCCGTTGGTGAGGTCGATGAGGAGGGAGCGGCAGGAGTTGGTGCCGTAGTCGATGCCGAGGGAGTACATGGTTTGGAAGGGAAGCGTTGAACTTAGAGAGCGGAACTTTGAGCGCTGAAAGTGAAATGTCGAAAGGGGAAAGTGAAAAAGGGTGAAAAAGGGAAGGATTGACAGGCGAGCGCGATTCTCAGAGAGAGATTCCAGCAGCTCGGATCTCATTGCCAAAGGCTTCGTCAGTTGAGATGCTGGATCTTGACTTCAAGAGTGGGCTAACGGTGGTCGATCATCAATTCAAAGGAGTATTGATGCCCAGTTTATTGGATCCACAGCGTGGGAAGATGAGGATGAGATTTCGATGGGGCAGAGATTGAGAATTGAATGGACACTTATCTGATGGGCATGAGGTGGCGGACGAGGAAATCGGTGCGGAGTTTTGAGCCGAAAGGCGTTTCGGCTGCGCCATGGCCGACACCGATGATGGGCATGTAGTCGAAGGATTTGTCTGCTTTTTGCAAGGCACCGACGACTTGCGTTGTGCTGGCGGGATCGACATTGGTGTCGAGATCGCCGACTATGAGGAGGAGTTTGCCTTGGAGTTTGTGCGCGTCTTCGACGTTGGAGCTGAGTTTGTAGCTTTCGTCCACAGGCCAGCCCATCCACTGTTCGTTCCACCAGATTTTATCCATGCGGTTGTCATGGCACCCACAGTCGGCGACGGCGACGTGGTAGAAGTCGTGGTGATCGAGAAGGGCACGCATGGCATTTTGCCCGCCTGCGCTGCCACCGTAGATGCCGACGCGACTGAGATCCATCCAAGGGCGGGTTTTGGCAGCTTCCCGGATCCAGATTTTTCGGTCCGGGAAACCGGCGTCTTTGAGGTTTTTCCAGCACACATCATGGAAGGCTTTGCCGCGATGGTTGGTGCCCATGCCGTCGAGTTTGACGACGATGAAGCCCAACTCGGCGAGTTGGTGCATGCGCAGGAGGCGATCGAAGTCCTTGGGGGTGAAGGCACCATGTGGTCCGGCGTAGATGTCCTCGACGATGGGGTAGTGCTTCGATGGGTCGAAGGTTGAGGGCTTGATGAGGATACCGTGGACATCTGTTTTGCCATCGCGACCTTTGGAAACGAAGCGCTCTGGCAGGGTCCAACCAGCGGCGAGCAGCGCTGAGGCGTCGGCTTTCTCTAAAACAGTGATGAGAGTGCCGTCGTCGCTGCGGCGCAATTCGGTGATGGGCGGATGATCCACTCGGGAGTATGAGTCGATGAAGAAATCGCGTTTTGGCGAGAACTCGACCTGATGATTGCCGTCGCCAGCGGTGAGTCGCAGGAAGCCGCTGCCGTCGAAGTTCACACGGCAGAGATGCAGGTGATACGGGTCTTCCGCCGGTTGCAGACCGCTGGCGAGGAACCAAATCTCATGCTTGGCCTCGTCGACGTGCAAGACCTCGCGAACGGGCCAGGCGCCTTTTGTGATTTGGTGCTTTTGTTTGCCCGTTTTCACATCGTAGAGCCAGAGGTGGCACCAGCCATCACGCTCGCTCATCCAGATGAGTTCGCTGCGGCTGTGCAGCCAATGTCGCCAGCTTTTGCCGGAGTAGTGGATAAAGGTTTTGCTGGTTTCTTCGACCACCACACGGACGGCGCCCGTCTTCGGATTCACGGCGAGGATGCGGTAGAGTTGGTGGCCGCGTTGATTGTAGTCGAAGTAGAATTCGCTGCTGTCTGGTGACCAAGTCACGTCGATGTGGCCGTCTGTGTTAAAGGGGTTTTCATACAGGTCGCACGGCACGCGAGTTTTTTGTCCATCGGCGTGTGTGATGATCAGTTGTGGCTTTGGCAATGGATCTCCTGGTTTGATGTAGTCGATGACCTTTGTCTTGGGCTGAAGGCCATTTTCTGGCATGGCATCCACGATGGTGACCTTCCGTTTTGGGACCTCTTCCGCCTCGCTAGTGACCGTGTAGGAGCCATCGGGTGATTTGCCGGGTTGCGCAGGCTTTTGTGGCTTTTCTTTGGCTTTCGTGAGGCCCTTGCCGTCGATAATGAGAGTCTTCGGTGTTGCTTCTGCTTCGACCACGGCGAGATGCTCGCCAGTGCGACTGGTGATGAGCCAAACGTGACCGTCATAGCTGTGCTGCTCACGTTCGCTTGCTGCTTTGATGGAACCGTAGCGCTGATGTCCACCTTCCTCGTCGATCCAAAACAAATCCACATCCTCACCGAGATGGTTGATGAACTTCAGGCTCGAGGACTCACCCGTGCGCCGAGAGCGTCGAAGCTCGATGCTCATCCCGGAGGTCTTCGAGGCTTCTGTTTCAGACAAACCGAGTTCCTTGAGTGTCGCAGCCGTTTTGCGGTTACCGTTGGTGGCATCGATCCAAACGAACTCGGATTTTCCTGGAGCGGTTTGGACGCGATACCAAAAGGTTTTGGCATCGGGCAGCCAGTTTGCCTTTATGCGGTCGCGGAAAACGGTGTTCTCGGTGCGCTTTGGGAGGCTGAGCGCCGCGTCGAAGTCTGCAGCAAGCACGGCGGTCGTGGAGGCCAGGAGAAGGAGATAGGTGGTCATTGTCTGTGGTCCCTCCAGTACTCCAGAAACTTTGCGATGAGGGCGTCTTTGATTTCCTCTTTTTGTTTCTGGTGCTCGGAGATGGATTTACCGAAGTAGTGGCTGATCCAACCATCGGCGACGGGGCGTGATTCCTCGATGAAACGTTCAAACTCCGACTGCGAGCAACTCAAAGGAAAGGTCTCCTCAATGACGATGGGTTTGCCGATGTCATAGACTTTGAGCGCGGCGAGGTCGGCTGGGATCTGGTCCTTGCGGGGATAAAAATGGACGCTGACGAAGTCGAGGTGTTTTGCGGCTTCGGGAGAGTAGAAGATGGGCTTGGCATTTGGCCACACCTGAGCCCAAGGAATGACGCCGACGGTGATGAGGGCGTCGGGATTGGACTCACGAATGGCCTGGGTCATCTGCCGAACCCAGGCGGTGGCGATCTCGATTTGGGTGCGGCCTTTCAATTCTTTGGCGATTCGTTGGACGAAGAAGAAGCCCTCCATTTCGCCGCTGAGCCAGGCCGGTTCGCCGGGTTTGGGCTCGGTGATGATGGGTTCGTTCATGAGATCGAGGCAAAAGACGGCCGGGTGGCCCTTGCAGACACGGGCGATCTCGCGCCAGAAGAAAGCCTGTGCCTCCCAGCGGTCGGCTTCGTTGAGTGAGTCGAGCCAAGCAGGCACGTCCTTGATGCGGTAGAGGCCGAGGCCGGTGATGTCGAGGTAGAGACCGGTGTCGCGCGCGAGATCGAGCAAGCGGCGCAGTCGCTCCAGCGCCTCCGGACGCATTTGGTCAGGCGCGGACATGTAGGTGGGCAGTTGCAGATGCACCCGGACGACGTTTGCACCGAGCGTTTTCATCTCACGGAAGTCATGTTCGATGTCGGGCCACTTTTCAGCCCAGTATTCCTCAAACACGGTGCCGAACTCGCCGAGGTAATTGAAGCCCCAGGGCGTGAAACGCATACCGGAGTGCTGAAGCACAAAGTGAGTCCCATCGGTGCTAATGCGGACGGGTTCGAGCGCCTTAGCTTGGATCGAGAGGAGGAGTGCGATGAGGAGGGAGCGGGTCATGGCGTTGGATGGGGCGAGTTTAAGAAATACCCATTTGAAACGGATCAGCTGGGTCGAGGATGAGCGTCGATTCTGCAGTGATGAAGGCTTGGCCGGTAATGGTGGGGATGATGCCGTTGTCGGTGGATTCGTAGGTGCCTTCGAAGACGCTGCCGAGGATGCTTTCCTGGCGCCAGGGTTGGCCAGGGGCGAGTTTTTGATCGGCTGCAAGGCAGGCGAGTTTGGCGCTGGTGCCGGTGCCGCAGGGGGAGCGGTCGTATTCGCCACCGGGGCAGAGGACGAAATTGCGGCTGTGGTTGGCGGGGCGCTGGGGTGGGGCGAAGAGTTCGATGTGATCGACCTCGGGATAGCCTGCAGTGTGGACGGCTTTGCGGATATTGAGACTGGCTTGGGTAAGTTGTGGGATGTTTTGAAGGGTCAGGTCGAGACCGTGATCGGAGACGAGGAAGAACCAGTTGCCGCCCCAGGCGATATCGCCGGTGACGTTGCCTGCTCGGACGGATTTGGCTTTTCGGTAGGAGGGGACATTGCGGATGCTGACGCGGTCATCGGCATGCAAAGTGGCGGTGACAATGCCGACGGGGGTTTCGATGCGATGTTCGCCAGCGGTGATGCGATTGAGGTGTTTGAGGGTGATGATGAGGCCGATCATGCCGTGGCCGCACATGCCTAGAAGGCCGACGTTGTTGAAGAAGATGACACCAGCGGCGCAGGATGGGTCTTGAGGCTCCACCAGCAGGGCACCGACGATGACTTCATGGCCCCGGGGTTCGCAGATTATGGCGCGGCGATAGGTTTCGAGTTGGTCGGGCGAAATGCCGCTCAAGACGACGCGGGTGGGTTCGCCGCCGGTGTGGGAGTCGATGATGGGGATGCGGGTCATGAGTGGCAGTTTAAGATTATGGGGTTGGAGTGAGGGGGAAGTCTTGATGGCATTTGGGCGAGGCGCTTTGAAATCGACCAAGGTGCCTAGTGGAAAAGAAGGTCTGAGATTGGCCGGACATTTGCTTTGAAACGGGGATGATTGAAGGGTCTTTGGTTGGATATCACTGACTGTGTCGTTATGAAAGAAGCTGAAATTTGTGCTGATCTGTCCGCTGGTGAGTTGGTGAAGGTGGAGTCGAGTGCCCTTTACAATGAGGATCTGGCACCGGTGACATCGGGACAACGGCGGTGGAGGTATGGGAGTTTTGCGGGGCTTTGGATTTCGATGGCGGCGTGCATTCCGACTTACATGCTGGCGTCATCGTTGATTGGGGGTGGGATGAACTGGTGGCAGGCGGTGCTGACGATTTTTCTTGGGAATCTGATTGTGCTGGTGCCGATGATCCTGAATGCGCATGCAGGAACGAAGTATGGGATTCCGTTTCCGGTGTATTGCCGCGCGGCGTTCGGGACGTTGGGAGCGAATGTGCCGGCATTGATGCGGGCGCTGGTGGCTTGCGGGTGGTTTGGGATTCAGACGTGGATCGGGGGCAATGCGATTTACAAGATTTTGGGCGTGTTTGTGCCGTCGATGGTGGCGGGTGAGGTGATGCCTATGCTGGGGATCACGCTGGCGCAGTTGGCGTGTTTTTTGTTCTTCTGGGGGATCAATCTGTGGGTGATTTATCGGGGGATCGATACGATTCGGGTGTTGTTGAACATTAAGGCGCCGCTGTTGATCACGCTGGGGTTGGTGCTGCTGGGGTGGGCGTATCGTGAAGCGGGAGGGTTCGGGCCGATTCTTTCTCAGCCATCGGCATTTGATGCGGGTGGGGCGAAAGAGGGGCAGTTCTGGGGTTACTTCTTTCCGGCGTTGACGGGGATGATTGGGTTCTGGGCGACGTTGTCGTTGAACATTCCGGATTTTTCCAGGTATGCGACGTCGCAACGCGATCAGGTGATCGGGCAGGCGCTGGGGTTGCCAATGACGATGGCCTTGTATTCGTTCATCGGGGTGGCTGTGACATCGGCGACGACGATCATTTATGGCACGACGATTTGGGATCCGGTGGATGTGCTGACGCGGTTTACGAATCCGGTGGTGCTGGTGGTGGCGATGGTGGCTTTGTGCATTGCGACGTTGGCGACGAACATTGCGGCGAATGTGGTGAGTCCGGCGAATGACTTTGCGAATTTGGCGCCGAAGTTGATTTCGTTTCGCGCGGGGGGGTACATCACGGGGGTGATTGGCGTGTTGATGATGCCGTGGAAGCTGGTGGCGGATCCGGAGGGTTACATCTTCACTTGGCTGGTGGCGTATAGCGCGCTGCTTGGGCCGATTGGGGGGATCTTGATTGCGGACTACTTTGGGTGGCGGAAGGGGAAGCTGGACTTGGTGGCGCTCTATGATTTGGAGGGGGAGTATCGATACACCAAAGGATTTAGCTGGGTGGCGATGGTGGCTTTGGTCGCTGGGGTGCTGCCGAGTTTGCCGGGGTTTTTGGTGCAGGTGAAGGTGGTGCCGGAGGGGGCGGTGTCAGCTTTCTGGGTGGGGCTGTATCACTACACGTGGTTTGTGGGATTTGGGGTGGCGTTTGGGGTGTATTTGCTGGGGAGGAAGCTGGGTTCAGGGGCGCGCGGCTAGGGCGGAGCGGATGATGGAGAGGACGTGGTCGCGTTCGGGGCCGGAGAGGGGGAGGCGGGGCTCGCGGACCCATTCTTTGCCGAGGCCGGTTTCCTGGCAGAGGAGTTTGATGTATTGCACGAAGTGGACGTGGGTATCGAGCTTCATGAGGGGCTGGCTCCAGCGGTAGAGGGTGCGGCATTCGTCCCAGCGACCGGCTTGGGCGAGGTTCCAGAGTTGTTGGTTTTCTTTGGGGAAGGCGATGCCGCTGCCGCACACCCAGCCGTCTATGCCGAGGATGGCAGACTCGAGGAAGAGGTCGTCGACGCCGGTGAAGATTTGGTAGCGGTTGCCGACGAGGTTGCGGAGTTCGGTGATGCGGCGGGTGTTGGCACTGCTTTCTTTGATGGCGTGCAGGTTTGGGATGTCGGCGAGTTGCACGAACATTTCAGGGGTGACATCGGTGTGATAGCCGACGGGGTTGTTGTAGAGCATCCAGGAAAGAGGGGTGGCTTTTGCAAGGGTTCGGAACCAGTGATGGGTTTCGAGGGGATCGGTTTTGTAGACCATGGGAGGCATGATCATGAAGCCGGAGACGCCGAGCTTTTCGCAGTCCTGCATGTAGGTGATGGCGGCCCGGGTGCTCATTTCGGCGACGCCGCTGATGATGGGGAGACGACCTGCGGCGACTTCGATGGCGCGTTTGACCACGGCGCGTTTTTCATCGGGCAAGAGGGTTTGGTTTTCGCCGAGCGAACCGCAAACGATGAGGCCGGAAGCGCCAGAGTCGATGAGGGCTTCGAAGTGATGGGCTGAGGCGTCGAGATCGAGAGATTGATCCTGATGAAGTTGAGTCGTGACGGCGGGGAAGACGCCTTGCCAGGTGAATGGATTCATGGGGGGAGGATGGAACGGGATGGATGGAGGGTCTTGATTGGAATGTCTGCGATCCACTGGCATTTCAGCCAAAAGGTGATGATTGCATTTTGGGCGAGTCTCTGGCAATGAATTTCCCCTATGATGGGCGCGGGCAAACTGATGGATTATTCGGTGATCGAGGCGCTGTTTGATGCGTTGCCGGAGGTGGTGTTTTTCATCAAGGATGCGATGGGGTGTTACGTGGTGGTCAATCGGACGCTGGCAGACCGGTGTGCTGGTGGGGATAAGGCGAAGCTGATTGGGAAGCGGCCAGGGGAGGTTTATCCGGCGGCGTTGGCGGCGAGTTACACGAGGCAGGATGAGATGGTGCTGAGACTGGGTAAAAAGGTTGAGCAGCAGTTGGAGTTGCATCTTTATCCGGGAGCGAAGGCGGGGTGGTGTTTGACGACGAAGTATCCGATCCGAGATGAAGATGGGCACATTATGGGAGTGACAGGGATTTCGCGGGATTTGAATGCGCCGAGTGACAAGGCGAGCGGTTTTGCTGAGTTGGCGGCGGCTTTGAAAATGATGCGGGCGCGATACACGGAGGGCTTGAGGATTGATGACATTGCGAAGAAGGCGGGGTTGAGTGTTTATCAATTTGAGCAGCGGGTGCAGAAGCTGTTTCAGATGAGTCCGCTGCAGATGCTGCACAAGTTGCGACTGGATGAGGCGACTCGGCTGTTGAGGGAGACAGATTTGGCCTTGGGGGAGATCGCGTTGCAGACGGGGTGGTGCGATCAGAGTGCGTTCACGAGGCATTTCAGCCGCTATGCGGGGCTGGCACCGGGGAAGTTTCGGGCGATGGCGCGGGAGGGAAGGTAGCTGTCAGAGTGCTGCTTGGCGGCGTCCTTGCACCCTGGAGTGCAAAAGGAAAAGAGCATTTCAAACTCGCCTGCCTCGTAATTGACGCCTGATCTGAGGTGAGGTATTCTGGCTCTGTGAATGTTCTCACCAAAAATGCGTCTTTGGGTACCCTTGGGCTCCCTGCGGGTGACCATTGGGTGAAGTTCCACGTTGAAGGTGACTTGATCTCTTTCGAACTGGCCGAGACACCGCCTCCGTGCGCGCCTTTTCCTGGTGGTAGGAATCCCACCGGGTTCATCAAGAGATGGGGTGGAACGGCAAAAAAGGTTGAGGACTCGGGTGACGCCTGGCTTTCCCACATCAATGAGAAGCATCTGCGTTGACGTGTCGTGAGAGTCATGCTTGATGCCAATATTCTGCTCGATAGCATTGTGCTTGAAGCTGACGGCACTCCGCGGTCTGGAAAGCAGGCAAGCGATGTACTTTTAGATTTGTGTGATCAGGGGGTGCAGCACGGGCTGGTGGCTTGGCATACGCTGCCCATTGTCGCCTACTATTTCAGGCGCCAGCATTCAACAGACGAGACTGGAGCGATGATGGATTCTCTACTGGCCTTTTTGGAAGTTCCGACTGTGGGGCATCAAGAAGCCGCCCGATGGTGCACCCATGGTATTTCCGATTTCGAGGATGCGCTCCAAATGGCGGCAGCGATATCAGGTCGGGCGGAGGTTTTCGTGACCAGGAACACGGCTGATTTTCAGATGTGCCCGCTGCCTGTCATGACGCCTGAGGTGTTTCTGGAGGCGTATGGTTGAGTGTCACGCCCAAGAGAGTTGGGTGGACCGGAACCGTTTTTTGTTCTTTGTGAGGTGGTTTGGGAGCTTACCCGACGGCAGTTTGGCGGGCCCAGGCGTCGGCGGCGATGAGGTCTTCGAGGGTGGGGTGGGGGATGACGGTGTGGGTGGTCATGACGCGTTCGACGGTGTGCCAGATTTGGGGGAAGGAGGTGCGGCCTTCGAGGAAGGCGGCGACGGCGACTTCGTTGGCGGCGTTGAGGACGGCGGGCAGGGTGCCTCCGGTGTCGCCAGCGTGGCGGGCGAGGTCGAGGGCGGGGAAGTCGGTGGTGCGGGGGGCTTCGAAGGTGAGGGAGGCGAGGGATGCGAAGTCGAGCGGGGCGAGGTCATTTGGGACGCGGTCGGGGTAGGTGACGGCGTATTGGATGGGGAAGCACATATCGCTGTGGCTGAGTTGGGCGAGGATGCTGTGGTCTTCGAACTCAACCATGGAGTGGACGATGCTTTGGGGGTGGACGACGACTTCGATTTTGGACATGGGGACATCGAAGAGCCATTTGGCTTCGATCATTTCAAGGCCTTTGTTGAAGAGGGTGGCGGAGTCGATGGAGATTTTTCGGCCCATGTCCCAGGTGGGATGTTTGAGGGCTTGGGAGACGGTGACGTGGGCAAGTTGATCGGCCGGGAGAGTCCGGAAGGGGCCGCCGCTGGCGGTAAGGAGGAGGCGACGGACGGGGTTGCCGTGGTGGCTTTCGAGGCACTGGAAGATGGCGTTGTGCTCGCTATCGACGGGGAGGATGCGGACGCCTTTGGCTTTGGCGGCGGTGGTGACGGCTTCGCCGGCCATGACGAGTATTTCTTTGCTGGCGACGGCGAGGTCCATGCCGCGTTCGATGGCGGCGAGGGCGGGGGCGAGTCCGGCGGTGCCGACGATGGCGACGAGGATGAGGTCGGCATCGACGGCGTTGACGAGATCGATGAGGCCTTGGGCGCCGGAGTAGATTTCGACGGTGGAGGGGAGAGCGGCGCGGGCTTGGGCGGCGGCTTGGTCTTTGAAGAGAGCGAGGTGTTTGACGCCGGTTTCAGCGACCTGGGCGAGTGCGGCATCGACTGAGGAGTGGGCGGCGAGGCCGACGATTTCCATGCGGTCGGGCAGGGCGCGGGCGACCTTGAGGGCGGAGGTGCCGATGGAGCCGGTGGAGCCGAGCAGGAGGACGCGTTTTTTGGGGGCGGTCACGTTTTTTGGGACGGGATGTGATGCGAAGTTAGAGGGAGATGATGGAGAGGTAGAAGTAGAAGACGGGGGCGGTGAAGAGGAGGGAGTCGGTGAGATCGAGGATGCCGCCGATGCCGGGGAGGGAGTGGCCGGAGTCTTTGATTTGGGTGCAGCGTTTGATGACGGATTCGGCGAGGTCGCCGGAGATGCCGGTGAGGCAGAGGATGGGGGCGATGATGAGGCCGTGGGTCCAGGTGATGGGGAGGAGTTTGTCGGGGATGGTGGCGAGGAGGATGACGGCACCGCCGATGGAAGCGATGAATGCACCGACAAAGCCTTCCCAGGACTTGGCAGGGCTGATGTGGGGGATCATCTTGTGTTTGCCGATGAGGACACCCAGAAGGTAGGCGCCCATGTCGGAGAACTTGGTGACGATGAGGAGGAAGAGGAGAAGGAAGACGCCACCGGGTTTGCCGTCTTCGAGATGGAAGTAGAGGATGCGGAGGATGAAGCCGTAAAAGATGACGGTGTAGACGACGCCGAAGACGAGGGAAAAGACGCGTTGGAGGGTGACGATGCCTTCGAGGTTATGACGGTAGCAGAGGAAGAAGCCGCCTTGAACCGCGAGGGTAAGGGCGGCGAGGTCGAGCCACATGGGAGGCTGGCCTTGGTGTGAGAGGACCCACCAACTGACAGTGACCCAGTAGGCAGCGCAGATAGCGAAGCCGAGGAGGGAGAAGGAGCGGTGGGTGTCGCCAGCGCGGAGGAGGCGGAAGTATTCGATGGCACCGAAGACGCCGAAGAAGGCGGTGACGGAAACGAGGAGCCAGTCCTGTTTCCATTTGAAGGCGACGGAGAGAACAGCCCAGAGGAGGAGGGTGCTGGAGAGGCGGCTGGCGAAGACGCGTCGTTTGCTGGGGGACTTGGGAGGGGCGCTGGTCTCGGGCATAGGCGCTGGTTTTTTTGAACAGGGTGAATTAAGAACGAGGGGAGAGAGCGTTGAGGAGGGAGTCGAAGCGGGTGGTTAAGTCTGCCAGAGTTTGGGTGTGAAGTTCGAGAGATTTTTCACGCTCGGTGGTGGATTTTCCGGCAGGGACGAGGACTGAGAGGAATTGGGTGAAGGCGGCTTCGACGTCTTCGGTGACGTGCCGGGTGAGGAGGTCGTGGAGATTGGAGGAGGAGGAGTCGAGTTTGTCGATGAGTTCCCGTTTGGTGGTATTGAGGGCGTTTTTGGTGAGGAGGTAAAATGCGAGCAGACCGAGGAGTCCCGAAATGACGACGGCGGTGGCGCTGATGGCACCTCCAAAGTAGAAGGCGGCGCCTGTGCCGATGAGGATGGGGGCGATGATGCGGGGGATGACGCGAGCGCGGGCGGCGGCTTTTTTGAGACCGGGTTCGATGGATTCATCGAGGTTCAAGCCAACGACGAAGCGGCGGATGGCGCTGTCGATGCGAGCGGTGAAGTGGCGTCGGAGTTCGAGATGGAAGTCGTCCGACTCGGCGACGAGGGGATTGGCTCCGGGTGGGAAGGAGGAACTTCCGGCGCTGATGATGTAGCGTTCGAATTGATGAACGTCTTCGTCGAGGATGAGGGCAACCTGGCGCCAGCGGTCGCTGTTATGATGCTGAAGGTCCTGGAAGAGACGGTGGTCGAGGCTGGGTGGGGCCTGGCGGATATCCATTTCTTCGTCCTCGTCCTGAGGGAGGCCCCGGAAGGCGCTGCGGGTGGAGAGGGTTTCAGCGGCGAGTCCGGCGACGCGAATGGCGGAGTCGTGGTAGTCGCGGACGGTGGCGTCGATGGCGGGTTCGATTTTATGGAGGGTGCGCTCCATTTGGAGTTCGCGCTCGGTGATGAGTTCCTGGAGGACGGAGGCGCGACGACGAGCAGCGGTGTAGGAGTTTTGGACGTTTTCTTTGAGGTCGTCGAGAGCTTTGCGGGCGAGGTTGAGGGCGGTGAAGAGTTTGGTTTGGCGTGCGCTGGTGTTGGTAACGGAAGCGGAGATGTGGCGTTCGAGGGCGGGGAAACCGCTTTCGGCCAGGAGGCGTTCGGGATCGGCCCCGGAGCTGCGGGCGAGGTAGGCGCGTTTGGCGGAGACGGGGAAGAGGGGGAAGTCACGTCCGAAACGCTGCTGGGTGAGCTGGCGCATGTAGTCGGTGATGACCTGGATTTCCTCGGGGGTGCGGAGGTCGCATTGTTGGAGGACAAAGACGACGTTGCGCATCCATTGGCGATGGACTTTTTCGAGGAACTGCCAGGCGGAGGCGCCCCAGGGGTTTGAGGCGGAGAAGACGAAGATGACGAG
Source organism: Verrucomicrobiaceae bacterium (assembly GCA_947440575.1). Classification (GTDB taxonomy): domain Bacteria; phylum Verrucomicrobiota; class Verrucomicrobiia; order Verrucomicrobiales; family Verrucomicrobiaceae; genus JAGRPD01. The sequence goes on along the minus strand of CANETF010000009.1, from coordinate 14,138 downwards.
GTCGGCGACGGGGACGAAGCGTTCGGTGATTTGCTGGTGCTCGTCCTGGATGGAGTTAGTGCCGGGGGTGTCGACGATATGGAAGTCGCGGAGGAAGTCGCAGGGGATATGGACTTCGTCGAGCGTGGGGGTGATGGGAATCGTGGTGACGGCGTCGCCGTGTTTGAAGAAGAGGATCTTCTCGGTGGTGGGGATGATGCCGGTGCGGGAGAATTCCTGGCCGAAAAGAGCGTTGAGGAAGGTGGACTTGCCGACATTGACCTCGCCGACGACGACGAAGACGAAGGGCTCTTTGAGAGAGGCCTTGATGTTGTCGAGCAGGAGGAGGGAGTCGAGATCGGTGGCGTGATTTTCAGCCTGGGTGCGCAGGTCCTGGATGACGGAGGCGAGCTGGGCCCGGAGCTTGAAGTAGTCGTCGCCGATCATTCGTCTGGGGGGGAATTGAAAGGAGGCCGGAGGGAGGTGCTTTGCCTATGGCCTGCACCTCCAAGGCCATTTTCAGATCACTGAGGGAGGGGCTCAGGATCCGCGCCGACGACGTTTGCGGGGCGGACGAGGACACCGACGGGCATGGAGGCCTTCTCGATGTTCATGAGCTGGCTGACGGTGACGAAGCGGTAGCCTTTGGCGAGGATTTGATCGAGCGTGCCGGGCATGGCGTCGATGGTGGGCGCGTGGATGTCGTGGACGAGGAGGATGGAGCCGGGGCGGACGCCATTGACGAGGCGGCTGGTGACGACAGAGACACCGGGGCGGCGCCAGTCTTGGGGGTCAACACTCCACATGATGGTGGGGTATCCGAACTCGGTGAAGATGAGGTCTTTGACGCGAGCGTTGACGGCGCCATATGGGGGGCGGATGGTTTGCGGGCGATAACCGGCGGCTTCGTAAACTGCGTCGGCGGACATTTTCAATTCCTTGCGGATTTGGTCATCGGACATGCTGGTGAGGCTGCCGTGGGTCCAGGTGTGGTTGCCGATTTCGTGGCCTTCGGCGATGATTTGGCGAACTAGGGCGGGGTAGGCTTTGGCGTTTTTGCCGACGAGGAAGAAGGTGCCTTTGATGTTGCGGTCGCGAAGGATTTTGAGGAGACGGGGAGTGTTCGAGGGGTGGGGGCCGTCGTCGAAAGTCATGGCGGTGACCAATTGATCCGTCTGGATGGAGGAATAGGAGAGGCGAGCGCCGGCTGGGGGGACGGAGGGCATGTTGGTCGGCTCATTGAGGCGGCGGGCCATGGGATTTGGCCGGGGCTGAGCGGGTGTGGAAGGAGGGGGAGCGACGGCGACGGTGGCTGGGGCCTGGATCTGGCCGGCGTAGGGTGGTGGGGCAGATTTTCCGGGAATCGAGCAACCGGATTGGGTGCTCACCATGATGCCAAACCAGATGCTTAAGTACATGAGAGGGTATTTCACGCAGCGAGAATAGAGGCTGAAAATGGTTCGGGAAAGTCTGATTTTCTTAAAAATTAAAGAAAACGATGGAGGATTGGGCTTAATTCGTTGGTGGTGGAGTCAGGCCAGAGGTCGCGGGAGGTCATGATGGCGGTGTTCAGGGAGCTGTGTTCGGGCCAGTTGGGCGTATCGGGGATGCGGTTGACGACTTGGGAGATGATTTGCTTGGCGCGGCGGGCGTTGGCGTGGAGGTGACCGACGACGGCATCGGCGGTGACGGGTTCTTCCTCGATTTTCCAGCAGTCGTAGTCGGTGATCATGGCGAGGGTGGCGAGGGCGATTTCGGCTTCGCGGGCGAGTTTGGCTTCGGGGAGATTGGTCATGCCGATGACGTCGAAGCCGAGTTTGCGGTTGGTTTCGCTTTCGGCGCGGGTGGAGAAGGCGGGGCCGTCCATGCAGACGTAGGTGCCGCGAGGGTGGACGGTGGCACCGGTGGCGGTGGCTTCCTCAGCGAGGAGTGAGCGGAGTTGTGTGGAGATGGGATCGCCGAAGGAGACGTGGGCGACGATGCCGCGGCCGAAGAAGGAATGCTGGTCGCGACGGCTGGTGCGGTCGAAGAATTGGTCGGGGAGGAGGATGTGTTCGGGGGCGTATTCCTCCTGGAGGCTGCCGACGGCGGTGACGGCGATGATCCAGCGGACGTTGAGGTGGCGCATGGCCCAGAGGTTGGCGCGGTGGTTGAGTTCGGTGGGGAGAATGCGGTGGCCGCGGGCGTGGCGGGCGAGGAAGACGAGGCGGCGGCCGTTGAGTTGGCCGACGATGAGGGCGTCGGAAGGGGGGCCGAACGGGGTGTCGATGAGAACTTCCTGACGGTCCGAGAAGCCGTCGATGTCATAAAGGCCGCTCCCTCCGATGACGCCGATGGCGGGAGGTTGGTCGACGGCGAGGGGGTGCAGGGCGGAGAAATTCATCAGCCGAAAGTGCGGCGGATGCGGGGTGGGTCAACCGACGAATGCGACAGGATGGGCGAGCGTCTATTTTTTTGCCGGGGCCGGAGCGGCGGCGGGCTCGGGAAGGGTGGCGAAAGGGGCGAACTCGGCGGGGAGTTTGCCTTGGGCGGCGACGTCACGGTAGGTGATGGCGAGGGAGTTTGCGGCTTTGCGGAGGGCTTCGTCGGTGGGTTTGGCGGTGGCCTTGGCGGCGGTGATTTTGAGGGAGGCGAGGCAGGCCAAAGAGAAGACGGAGTGATCAGAGCCGTTGTTGTAGGTCATGGCGGTGCTGTAGTCGAGCAGTGCGAATTCGGGGCGCTGTTGTTTTTCGTGGAGGTGGCCGCGAAGGTAGGCGAGGGAGGCGACGAAGCGTGCGGGGAGGTCCTTTTTGAAAGGAGGTTGGAGGCTGGTTTGTTTGGAAGCGGAGGTATCTGTGAACTCGTTGAGGAAAGCTTGCAGGGCTTGCAGATCGGCTTTGGCGAGGATGGCCCAGCCGCGGAGGTCGTTGAAGTCGATTTTGGAGAGGTCGCCGAGGACGAGAGGTTTGGCGAGTTGACGATCCATGGCGGTAGCGAGTTCGGCGAATTTGCCGAGGCCTTTGAGGGCTTTGAAATGGTAGAGGCGAGCCAGGGAGCCGTAGCCGTCTTTCCAGGGGATGAGGGCCGCGTAGTCGTCGGCAAAGTTGGAGAAAGTGGTTTCGGCGTCGGCGTAGTCGCCGGCGTTGAGGCGGGCAAGGGCGGTGCTCCAGCCTTTGGGTTCCTCGACATTGAGTTCGACGATGTTGGTGTAAAGGACTTTGATGGAGTTGCCGCCTTGGGGGGCGTTGCTGATGACAAGGCCGTCGGCTTCAGCGGCGACGAGGAAACCGGGGTTGCGCTGACCGGAGGCGGAGACCGCCATGATTGGGAGGGGTCCCGAGGCGGCTTGTAGAGGAAGCGCGAGGGTGAGGGCAAGAAGAAGTGAGCGCATGAGCGTGAGGGGGAAGGGGTCGAATGGCGGGTGGGATTAGCGGACGCCCCAGATGCCTTCATCGGGTTCGTCTTTGGCTTGGGTTTCGACTTTGAGTTTTTTATAGAGTTCTTTGGCGCGTTCGATGTGGGGGCCGGCGACGGGGTGTTTGGCCTGTTTGTACATGCGGGAGACGGTGTCTTTGATGAGGCGGAAGGCTTTGGCTTTATCGCCCTGTTTGAGGACGATCTCGGCCGCGCGGACGCGGGCTTCGGCGGAGTAGTCGACGTAGTTTTCGAAAGGTGGTGCAATGAAGGGGGTGTAGGCTTCGAGGGCTTCTTTGAGTTTGCCTTGTTCCTCGTAAGAGCGGGCGAGTTTGGCGAAGACATCGGGGCGGTTGCGAGTGAAGGCGGGGTTGGACTGCATGTCGAAGAGGACCTGGGAGGCCTCTTTCCATTTTTGTTTGCCGTAGTAGAGGCGGCCCTTGGCGAGCATGGCTTCCTCAACGTATTCGGGTTTGTCTTTGAGGTCACGGATGACTTTGTCGAAGGCGTCAATGGCGTCATCGAAGGCGGAGGCTTCGCCGCTGGAGGCGAGGATGCGGGCTTTGCCCATGAGCGCGAGCGGGTAGTGATCGGTGGTGCCGCGGTCGAGGACAGCTTCGAACCATTCGAGGGCGAGAGCGTTGGTTTCGGGTTTGTCCTGAGAGGCGAGGTTGCGACCGACTTGGACGAGGATGTAGGTGGCGAGTTCTTTTTTGTCGAAGGTGCGGAGTTCTTCGAAGGCGACCTGGATTTGGGCGGCGCGTTTGGGGAACTTGTCTTTGTATTCGTCTTTCTCGAGGAGATCGACACGGGCCATGATGAGCCAGGCGCGGAGGGTGTTGTTTACCTTGGTGCGTTCGGGGACGAAGTTTTGGAGTTTCTCGAGGAGAGCTTCGGGTCCGGAGACTTCGATGGCGTGCTCGGTGTAAGAGCCGATGGCTTCTTCGACGCCGGTGCCTTCGTCGTTGCTGCCGAGGCGGATGATGACTTTTTCGAGGGCATCGAGAGCCTCGGGTCCGCGTTTGGCTTCTTTGAGAGCGGCGATGGAACTGACGATGATGTCAGCGTCATAGAAACTCCCGGCGTGGTCCTTCATGTATTCGTCGTAGAACTGGATGATGGCGTCGTTTTTCTGGAGAGCTTTGGAGACGCGGACGAGTTGGACGAGGACGCGGCCAAGGGTGGGGGCGTGATCGGGACCGGCGGCGGCGGCGAGTTCGCGGGCTTTGAGGTAGGAGGCTTCGGCCTGCTCGTTGTTGTTGAGCATGAGGTGGGCGTCACCGCGCATGGCGATGGCGGTGTCGAGGTTAACGAAGTCGGGGAACTGTTTTTGGAGTTCGCCGAGGGTATCGAGGGCTTTGGGGTGATCGCCGAGTTGGAAGTAGCAGGAGCCGCGGTCGAGGAGGGCGAAGGGAAGGAACTGGGAGGTGTGGAAGTCTTTGATGAAGCTGTCGAGGAGGGTGCCTGCGGCCTGCCAATCTTTGATCTTCTGGTTGGCGGAGGCGGCGAAGTAGCGGGCGTATTCCTTGAAGCGGGAGTCGGGGTAGGTTTGGGCGTGTTTGAGGAGTTCGGGGAGGGCTTCGCGGGGGCTGTCGAGGTGGAAGAGGGAAGCGGCGACGACGAAGTCGGCGAGGTCGCGGTCAGCGGATTTTTCTTCGAGGGAGGAGCGGAGGGAGTTGGCGAGGTCGAGGGCTTCTTTGTAGCGTTGGGTGAAGAAGAGGCTCTCCAACTGCATGGTGTTGACGTTGGCGGCATACTTGCTGGTGGCGAATTCTTTGCGGAAGGTATCGCCAAGGTTTTGGGCGAACTCCATGTGGCCGAGGGCGAGGGCGGCGCGCATGGCTCCGAAGAGGATGAGTTCGCGATGGGGGCTGGCGGGGAGTTGCTCGAGGCAGCGTTGGTAGATGGCGAAGGCGGTGGCGGGGTTGCCGCTGGGTTCGTAGGCGCCGGCGAGGGAGAGTTGGGCGACCCAGTGGATGTTGTCCGGAGCGGTGAGGTTGGTGGTGGCGTTGGTGATTTCTTTTTGGAGCGCCTCGGTCACGTTTGGGGCCATGCGCTGGGCGCGGGTTTGGAGGTCTTCGAGAATATCGGAAGGGGAGGCCATCAAGCCGATGAGGCGGATGGCGAGTGAGGTTTGGTTGTTGTCGGAGGCTTTGCGGGCGAGGGCGACGAGGCGATTGTTGAACTCGAAGCGCTGCATGTCGAAGGCGGCGACGGAGATGCCAGTGCCGTGCTTGTCGATGAATTGGTGCGCTTCTTTTTCGGCGTCGGGACTGGTGGATGAGGTCCAGTCGTCGACGAGGGTGAGGAGGGCACGCATGAGGGCGTCGCCCCGGGGGGCGGTGGCGCCGGGGGTGGTGGGCTGGAAAAGCTGCTCGATGAGTTTGTGGCCGCGCTCGGTTTTGCCGGCTTTGGTGTAGCAGGCGGCGGCTTGGATGCGGAAGACGGTGTCGTCGTAGGTGCCAGCGGGAGCGGGGGCGGCGGCGAAGGCTTCGTAGTCGACAAGAGCCTCTTCGAATTTGCCCATGGCTTGTTTGATGATGCCCATTTCGAGGCGGGCGAGTTCGAAGACGGGGTTCTTTTGTCCGGGAGGGGTCTTGGGGGTATTGGGGAACTGTTTGTAACAGGTTTCGTAGTCGGCGATGGCTTCGTTGAAGCGCTTGAGGTTTTTGAGGCAGAAGCCGCGTCGGTAGTACATGACGCCGAACATGGGGCCGTATTCGGTCATGGCGTCCTTGCTGTAGTCTTTGACGAGGATGTTGAGGGGTTTGAGGGCTTCCTCCCAGTTGGCGGCCTCCATGAGTTCACCGGCTTTTTCGAAGAGGCCCTGGAGGTCGAGCGTGTCGTAGTCGACAGGTTCAGCAGCGCGAGAAGGGGCAGGTTTGGGTTGTTGAGCGCTAGCCGCAGGATGGAGAGAGAGGCCGAGGAGGGCGAGGATGAGGAAGGCGCGTGCGAGCATGGGGGAAGGTGTCATAGCCGTGGCTGGGATAGCTTACGAGCAGGACGAGAGGGAAGGTCGTCGATGCTGGGTTTGGATGGGCGCCGGAGAGGCGGCCACATGGGAGGGTTCAAGGTTACTCTTTGAAGCCGGAGAGAGTGACGGTGGTGATGTCGACACGGGCGAGGGCGTTCATGAGGTCGATGAAACGCTGTTGCTTGGATTCGTCATCAGCGGAGATGATGACCAGGGGCTTGTTGCCGGTGGCGTCGGTGAGTTCTTTGTAGCGAGAAAGTTCGGCTTCCATGGCGGCGTCGTTGACCATGACCTGGTCGGCGATGCTGACTTCGCCGTTCTGAGTGAGGCGAATTTTGAGGGGATCAATCTTGATGTTGCTGCTGGTGCCGGAGTCGGTGGGGAGCTCCATGCTGAGGTCGGACTCGCGGGGTTCGAGGGTGGAGGAAACGAGGAAGTAGATGAGGAGGAGGAAGGAGACGTCGATCAGAGAAGAGATGTCCAGAGCAGGTGCCTCAAGCTCTTCAGCGGGGATGCGTTTTTTTCTGGCCATTTGGTAAACGGAAGTTGGGTGCGCCAAGAGCTGGCATCAGCCGCGTTTGGGAGCAGGGAAGGCGGAAAAGATGATGGTGTTGACGCCCGCCGCGCCGGCTGCCTGGACGGCCTGTTTCGAGTATTTGACAATGGAAGCCTTGTCGCCGCGAAGGAGGATTTTGGGGGTGACACCGGGTTCCATGACGGCCTTTTTTTCTTCGACGTATGAGGTGATTGCGCCGGAATCAGCTAGCGGTTCTTCGGTTCGATTGATGCCACCGAAGCCGCCGTCTTCGTAAACATGAATGATGATGCGGCCAGCGTGCTCTTCCGGGGGTTTCGCGTTGGAAGCAACAGGGATTTGGATAGCAGGGTCGATGGTATTGAGCATCAACCTGGAGCTGACCATGAAGAACAGGAGGAGCTGGAAGACCATGTCGATCATGGAGGAGGAGTCCATGGTGACGTCCTCAGTGACTGCGGTAAGAGAAGCGAGCTTTGAAGCCATGAGGTGAGAGAAGTGAGTGAGGGCGACTTAGGCGGAAAGGCCTTCGGGGATGCGAGCGGCTTTTGCTTCACCATGGACCGCGTTGGTGGCGGCATTGATGAGCGCCATGCCGGAGAGGATGGATTCGCCGACGAGGTCATTGAGACGGTTCTTGAAGAAGAAGAACAGGAAGAGGCAAGGAATGGCGACGACGAGACCGCCGAAGGTGGTGAGGAGAGCGACGGAGATGTCACCGGCGAGGGCAGCGGGTTCGGCTCCACCGGTTTGAGCGAGGGTGGCGAAGGCGCCGACCATGCCGACGACGGTTCCGAGGAGGCCGAGCATGGGGGAAACTTGGGAGAGCACGCCGAAGTAGCCGATCCACTTTTGGTAGGGTTTGATTTCGACGGTGGCGAAGTCGGCCATGGTGTCCTCGACTTGTTCGACGCCGAGTTTTTCGTGGTCGGTGGCGTCGAAGTGGGGGAGGGCGAGGGTCATCATGCGACCGAGGAAGGTGGGGCTGTCGGCGGCGACCTCAATGGCACTGCGGACGCGGCATTGTTGCATGAGGTCAGTGAGTTCGGCTACCAGGGCTGGCGGGGCGAACTTGTTTTTCGACAGGGTCATGGCGCAGAGGACGGTGAGGCCGATGGCGGCGACGGAGCAGATGCCTAGAGGGAGCATCCAGATCCCGCCGTCGAGCACCCACTTTTCGAGAGTGGTTTTGACGACGGGCGCTTCGTCGGCGGCGGGTTGTTGAGCGGAGGCGGAAAGGGCGCTGAGGGCGAGGACGGTGGTGGTGAGGGCGACTGCGGTGATGCGGGAGGCGCGGCGGACGAGAGGTGAGGAGGCGATGTGGGGTGACATGGGGAAGTGAGGTGCGGTGCTTTTGGCGGAAATGCTCGTCGCCGAGCAATGATGGTGAAATTGGGGCAAGCTAGGCAAGCGAAAACGGGGTGGAGGGGCGAATTGTTTGAAATTTTGTCGTGGATTGCGTTTTTTGACGTTCCGGGGTTTGATTTTCCGGGAGTTTACTCTGTAATAGCGGGCTAAACTCCGGGACGACCCGAAGGTTTCATTGTCAGAAAAACAACAACCACCCAATATTATGAGTCATTCCCAACCGAAATTGCATAACGCCATGTGGCCTGGACTCGTCGGCAAAGGCGACGGAGAAGGTCAAGAACCCCCGATCAGCCTGGAGCGGATGCTGGACCTGACGGCCCAAGCGAATGTGAACGGACAGAAGTTTGAGGGGATCGATTACTTCCTGTTTCTGCCTCACACGGATCCGAATGCGAGCGATGACGAGTTGAAGCGGATCGCGGACATGATCGCGGGCAAGGGGTTTGATGTGGGTTCCCTGGTGGCTCCGGTTTGGCCGGGCACGGTGGGGGATTCGGCGATGGGTGATGATGCGTCGCAAGCGAAGTTTCTTGATGCGGTGACGATGGCGTGCCGGATCGCGAAGGTGTTCAACGAGCATGGGGTGCGGAAGTATGGGGTGATTCGGGTGGACAGTGCGGAGTTTGGGATCGCGAAATGGAAAGAGAATCCGACGGCGAACACGGCGCGGATTGTGGACACGTTCAAGAAGGCGGCGAAGATCGCTGCGGATCATGGTGAGCGTCTGGCGGCTGAAGGCGAGATTTGCTGGGCGGGGATGCATTCCTGGAAGGACATGCTGGATGTGCTGGAAGGGGTGGGGATGCCGGAGTCGTTTGGGTTCCAGGCGGACTTGGCGCACACGTATTTGTATACGCTGGGCTACAACGCGCCGGAGCATGCGCTAGTGAAAGAGGGCTACTCGGAAGCTGAGTTTTATGCGGCGTATGAGAAGATGACGGATGCGCTGCGGCCATGGACGATCGATTTCCACGTGGCTCAAAACGATGGGACGGTGCATGGCGCGGGTAGTCACGATAAGACGGGCAAGCATTGCCCGGCGGATGATGTGAATGGGAAACTGGACATTGTGAAGTGCGCTGGCTACTGGCTGAAGGATGCGCCGAGCCGTGGCATCAAGCACATCTGCTGGGATGGGTGCATGTTCCCAAATGCGATGCTGGAGACGGTGGGCACTTGGAATACGATCCTGGACAAGATGATCCAGGTGCGTGATGCGCATGGTTGGAGCTGAGATTCGGCGCTTGCCGTTTGACTGATGAGAGACCCCGCTGGTTTGATGCTGGCGGGGTTTTTTGTTTGTTTTGGGTTGGGTTGCCGCTATGGGATGTGCGCATGATTCATGGGATCGATCATATCAACATTGTGGTGGCGGACTTGGAGCGGTCGGTGGCGTTTTACACGGAGGTGCTGGGGTTTCGGAAGACGCAGGAGGTGTTCATGGAGGGGGAGTGGATTGAGTCGATCGTGGGGTTGCGCGGTGTGACGGGGCGGGTGGCGTTTGTGGAGCCTGCGGGGGGTGGGTTGCGGATCGAGCTGCTGAAATATGTGGCGCCGGAAGGGGTTCAGTTGGAGGTGAACTCGGTGGCGAATACGCGGGGGCTGCGGCACCTGGCGTTTCGAGTGACGGGGATCGAGGCGATGGCGGCGCGGTTGCGGGCGGCGGGGGTGACGCTGTTTAGTGATCCGGTGTTGGTGCCTGGGGGGATTGTGAAGTTTGCGGCGGGGGAGAAGCGGTTGTTGTATTTTTTGGATCCGGATGGGGTGATTTTGGAGTTGGCGGAGTATGGGAGTTTGGAGGCGGAGAGATGAGGGCGGAGGGGGTGGCCGGTTTTTTGATGAGGATTTGAAGAGCTCGGTTTGCTCGGCGTTCGCTTCGATAGGGGGGATTTTTTGGGGTTGGTATTGAGATTGGTAGAAAGATTTGGGGTAGAAAAATTGGGAACCACGAATGGCACGAATGGGCACGAATGGGCACGAATTGGGTGGGGTGGTCGGCAGGAGAATGGAGTGGTTGGCCCGTTCTTCGCTGGAGGCTTTGAAGGGCTTGCTTCGAAAGCGGGAGATGGTGGCTCGATTCCTCTCGGTTGACCTTTTACACTTGGCACCCTAGGATGCGTTCATGATCACCACGTTTGACCTTCCTCAGGAAATCGTCAGCCAGGCTCAGGATGTCGCGATGGCGCGCAAGACGACGCTGCAGGCCCTGGTGGTGGAAGGGTTGCGCTCGGTGCTGCGTGTCGCCGTGCCTGCGACGACCAGCGAGGAGGCGCTAGTCCGTCTCCGAAAGGGGTATCCTCTCGGTGGCGGCAAACCCCTCTCCCGTGACGAAGTCCATGCCCGCTGAGGTGTTTCTGGATACCAACATCCTGGTCTATGCCTATGACGTGGATGCGGGTGAGAAGCGTGCCATCGCTCTAGGCTTGGTGGAACGCGGCTGGCTGGATCGGGGGAGCAGCGCGGTCAGTGTGCAAGTGTTGCAGGAGTTGTATGTCAATCTCCTCCGTAAAGGGCGCACGCATGATGAGGCTGCTGTGATTCTTGAGGATTTGTCGCTCTGGCCTGTCGTGGAAAACACCCTACCAATGCTGCGCACTGCTCTGGAGGTGAAGGAGCGCTGGCAGACTTCTCTATGGGATGCGCTCATCATCGCTGCCGCCAGAGAGGCGGGTGCAACGATTCTAATTTCAGAGGATCTGAATCATGGACAGGACTATGGTGGCGTGCGCATCCAGAATCCATTCTTGTCCGCTGACTCTTGATTCTAACCCAAACCCCACGATTGGGCGCTCAAAGGGTGTTCCTAGACTGGTGAACGGAGGCGTTGGCGGAGGTCGTCCGTGAGGGGAACTGGGGGAGCGTGAATGCTGAACTTTGAAAGGTGGCAGAAAAATAGGGACCACGAATGGCACGAAGGAGACGAATTTTGGGAAGGGGGAATATCCAATGGCCAATGAGGAATGTGCAAGGACCCATGGGGAGTGATGGAGAGAGGGGGCGGCTGAGTTGCCGGAGATAGGGGTGTGGGGAGAGGGGGTGGTGGGCCGGGTGAGGTAGAGGGGAGTCTAGGTGGGGTGGGGCGGTCCTGGGGGGAGGCTTACACTAGTGGCGCAGGGGTGACCGGTGAGTCCACCGGGGCCTGCCTGAAGACGCTTTCGCTTTCACGACACTCGGTTGGCTTGGGGCGAGCGGCAGCAGGCTGCCGCAGTCCAGGCAGACTGTTGCCTGCGGTCCTGGGGCGAGGGTTGAGGTGAGAAGGGTGGATGAGCGGGCGGGGGTGCTGCGGGGTGGAGCCCGGGCTGCTTGGGGATCGCATTCTGGCGAATGTGCCTACTGGGGGGGCGGGTCCGTGTTTGAGGTGCGCTTTTTGCTTGCTGCGATGCGACTCCGAAGACCTTGGGATTGCCTACGGCATTCCAAGGAGGGTGGGATTGACTTCGCTTCTCTGCGTCCTGCCGCTCTCGCTTCGCTCGTTTGGCTCGAACCGTTTGAAGGGCCGTGGGTCCGAATCCCAGCCTCTCCTGGCTCACTTCGTTCGCTGGCGGAGAGGGTGGGATTCGAACCCACGGATGGTTTCCCATCTTCGGTTTTCAAGACCGACGCGATCGACCACTCTGCCACCTCTCCTGGTTGCTGCGGACGCGGGGTTATCTACGGTGGAGATTTGGGATTGCCAAGTGGAAGTTTGATTGGTGTGGGTGCTTGCGTGGGGCGGGTTTTGGGATTCCGATGGGGGCTATGCGTGCTTTGATTGCGGTGGATAAGTTTAAGGGGTCGTTGCCGGCTTTGGCGGTGGCGGAGGCGATTGCGGCGGGGTTGCGGCGGGGTGGGGTGGGCTGGGAGGTGGATCTGTGCCCGATTGCGGATGGGGGGGAGGGGACGGTGGAGGCGATCGTGGGGGCTCTGGGTGGGGAATGGGTTCCTGTGGAATCGGTGGATGCGCTGGGGCGGGCGGTGCGGGCGCGGTTTGGGGTGGTCGTGGGCGGGGACGGGGTGAGGGAGGCGGTGATGGAGATGAGTGCGGTGTCGGGTCTGGCGCTGGTGCTGGATGCGCCGCTGGATCCGGCGGTTGCGAGCACTTTTGGGACGGGGGTGATGATGCGGGCGGCGCTGGGTCTGGGGGTGGGGCGGGTGCGGATCGGGATCGGGGGGAGTGCGACGAACGATGGGGGTATGGGGATGGCGGTGGCGCTGGGGTATCGGTTCCTGAATGCGGCTGGGGAAACGGTGAAATCGTTACCGGAAAGTTTCGAGGAAGTGATGCGAATTGAGCGTCCGCCTGATGGGACGGGGTTTCCGGAGGTGGTGGTGGCTTGTGATGTGGATAATCCGCTGCTGGGTGTGCGGGGGGCGACGCGGGTGTATGGGGGGCAGAAGGGAGTGGTCGATCAGGGGGTTTTTGAGGGTCGGTTGGAGCGGTTGGCGGAGCTGGTGAGGCGGGATCTGGGGGTGGATCCGCGGGAGGTGGCGGGGGCTGGGGCGGCGGGGGGGCTGGGGTTTGGGTTGATGGCGTTCTGCGGGGCGCGGTTGGTGGGGGGCTTCGAGATGGTGGCGGAGGCGGTGCGGCTGGAGGAGCGGATGGCGCGGGCGGATGTCGTCATTACGGGGGAGGGTCGGCTGGATGCGCAGACGCTGTGCGGGAAGGGGCCGGTGGGGGTGGCGCGGATGGCGCGGGGGATGGGGAAGCGGGTGGTGGGGATTGCGGGCGGGGTGGAGCGGGGGGTGGGGCTGGAGGCGGAGTTCGATGTGCTGGAGGCGACGAAGCCGGAGGGGATGCCTTTGGCGGAGGCGATGGCGCGGGGGGCGGGGTTGATTGAAGATTCGGTTGTGCGGATGGCGGATGTGCTTAGAGAATGGTGAGCCGGTGGCTGGGTCGAGTCGTGATGGACTCGGGCTGGCACGGCAGTCTTTCTTTTTACCTACAGCGATTTCTTTTTTATGGCGAAACAGGCAGTTCTTCTTTTTTCAGGTCAGGGAGCCCAGAAGGTGGGCATGGGGCAGGATTTGGCGGGGGAGCATGCGGTGGTGGCGGAGATGCTGGGGAAGGCGGATGCGACGCTGGGCTATGCGCTGAGCCAGGTGATGTTTGAGGGGCCGATGGAGGAGCTGACGCGGACGTCGCGCTGCCAACCGGCACTTTACACGCACGGGCTGGCTTTGTGGGAGGTGCTGAAGGCGCGGGTGCCGGATTTGGAGGTGGTGGCGTGTGCGGGGCTGTCTCTGGGGGAGTTCACGGCGCATGCGGCGGCGGGGACGTTTTCGTTTGAGACGGGGCTGAATTTGGTGTTCCGGCGGGGGGCGTTCATGGAGGAGGCGTGCGAGGCGACGCGGGGGGCGATGGTGGCGATGCTGGGCGGTGAGGAAGCGGTGATCCGGGAGCTGGCGGCGGAGTGTGAGGTGGATGTGGCGAACCTGAATGCGCCGGGGCAGATTGTGCTCTCGGGTTCGGTGGAGGGGATCGAGGCGGCGGCAGCGAAGGCGAAGGATAAGGGGATCAAGCGGGCGATCGTGCTGCCGGTGGCGGGGGCGTATCACAGTCGGTTGATGGCGTCGGCGCAGGCGAAGCTGGCGACTGAGCTGGCGGGGGCGGCGATGGTGAGTCCGCGGGTGCCGGTGGTGAGCAATTTTGAGGCGGCGGTGGTGAGTGATCCGGAGGCGATTCGGGGGGCTCTGACAAGCCAGGTGACGGGGTCGGTGCGGTGGGTGGAGAGCATGCAGTTGCTCATCGCTCAGGGGCATACGCTGTTCATTGAGCTGGGGCCGGATGCGACGCTGGCGGGGCTGATGGGGAAGATCGATAAGTCGGTGAAGGTGATTTCGATCAAGGATGCGGCGTCGCTGGAGGCGGCGGTGGGGGAGCTTTAGGATTTCGGATTGCGGAGTTTG
>CANETF010000008.1 GCA_947440575.1 Verrucomicrobiaceae bacterium | reverse complement strand
ATCGACCTCGCCCATCGCATCTGGAAAACCTACTACCCCGGCATCATCAGCCACGCCCAGATCGACTACATGCTCGCCGTCTGGTACGAACCCAGCGCCATCCAGCGGGAAATGACCGGCCGCGGCGTCACCTACGCCCTCATCGAAACCAACGGCACCCCCATCGGCTACATCGGCTTCGAACCCCAGCCCCAAAGCCACGTCCTCTTCCTCAGCAAACTGTACGTCCTCACCGAATACCACGGCAAAGGCATCGGCCGCTTCGCCCTCGACTGGGTCAAAACCCAGGCCGCCGCCCGCCACTGCACCGTCCTCAGACTCCGCGTCAACAAACACAACGCCCCCGCCATCCGCGCCTACCGCCGCGCCGGCTTCCAATTCATCGAAGACCTCTGCACCGACATCGGCAACAACTTCGTCATGGACGACCACCTCCTAGAACTCCCCCTCCCCTAATCACGCATCCCCCCCAAGGAGTAACAACTTCTAGCCATCACACCTCATCCCCCCTCTGCGCCTCTTCCCCCTCTCCGCGCCTCTGCGTGCCCCAAAATCCGCAATCCGAAATCGTCAAAGCCCCGCCGGATGCCGCGCCACAAACCCCGCCAGCGGCCTGGGCTTGCTGCTCCACCGCGGACCCTGCCCCCGCCGCGCATTGTACCCCGTGTCCAACCGCAACCCCGCGATGTCAATAAACACATGCCCGCTCTTCGCATACACCGTGATGTGTTTCCCCCTCCCCGGCACCCCAAACCCCCGAAACCACCCCGACGTCTCCGGCGCCTTCAACAACCCCGCCTTGTTCAGCACATACGACACCGACCCCGAGCAATCATAGCCCGTGTCCTCAAAACTCTTGTGCCCCCCACCCCGCCGATACGGCTTCCCAACGATCAGATTCCCCGCCCACAACGCCCGCTTCACCGCCAGCGGCACCCCCTTCGGCGGATGCGCCACCCCATTCATCAGCAGCGCCGTCGTCGTCGGCTCAAACCCATGCACCCAGTTCTCCTTCTTCTTCGACGACGAACACGCCACGCCCCCCCACAACAACACGGCCGCCGCAATCAGGCGCAGAACTCGGAAAGGCAAAAACATCGCGCCTTTTTTAGCCCACCACCGCCCCCGGCGCAACCCCGCCGCATTTTTCCCCGCCAACCCCCTTTACACCACCCCCACCCCGTGCAAGATACCGCGCTTTCCGGTCTTGCGACACCGTAGCACAGGCTTACTAGCCTGTGAAACCCGCACCCGAAAGCGCCCAATTCATACGCTTTCCCTTCAAACTCCGACATTCGTCATTCCGAATTCGACATTCGTCATTTTTTCACCATGCCCAAAGACACCTCCATCAAACGCATCCTCGTCATCGGCTCCGGCCCCATCGTCATCGGCCAAGGCTGTGAGTTCGACTACTCCGGCGTCCAAGCCTGCAAAGCCCTCCGCGAAGAAGGCTACGAGGTCGTCCTCATCAACTCGAACCCGGCCACCATCATGACCGACCCCGAGTTCGCGTTCCGCACCTACATCGAGCCCATCACCCCCGAAATCGTCGAAAAAATCATCGTCAAAGAAAAGCCCGACGTCCTCCTCCCCACCCTCGGTGGCCAGACCGCCCTCAACACCGCCATGTCCCTGCACCGCGCAGGCACCCTCGAAAAACACGGCGTCCGCATGATCGGCGCCAAACCCGAGGCCATCGAAAAAGGCGAAGACCGCCTCCTGTTCAAGGAAGCCATGCTCAAAATCGGGCTCGACCTCCCCCAGTCCGGCGTCGCCCACACCATCGAGGAAGCCCGCACCATCGCCGAACAAATCGGCACCATGCCCCTCATCATCCGCCCCGCCTACACCCTCGGCGGCACCGGCGGCGGCATCGCCTACAACAAGGAAGAATTCGAAACCATCACCGCCTCCGGCCTCGACCTCTCCCCCGTCACCGAAGTCCTCATCGAGGAATCCCTGCTCGGCTGGAAAGAGTTCGAAATGGAGGTCATTCGGGACAAAGCCGACAACTGCGTCATCATCTGCTCCATCGAGAACCTCGACCCCATGGGCGTGCACACCGGCGACTCCATCACCGTCGCCCCCATCCAAACGCTCACCGATCGCGAATACCAGATCATGCGCGACTTCTCCTTCGCCTGCATCCGCGAGATCGGCGTCGAAACCGGCGGCTCAAACATCCAGTTCGCCGTCCATCCCGACACCGGCCGCATGATCGTCATCGAGATGAACCCCCGCGTCAGCCGCAGCTCCGCACTCGCCTCCAAAGCCACTGGCTTCCCCATCGCCAAGATTGCCGCCAAACTCGCCGTCGGCTACACCCTCGACGAACTCAAAAACGACATCACCCGCCACACCCCCGCCGCCTTCGAGCCCACCATCGACTACGTCGTCACCAAGATCCCCCGCTTCACCTTCGAAAAATTCCCCGGAGCCAACGAAACCCTCACCACGCAGATGAAGAGTGTCGGCGAAGCCATGGCCATCGGCCGCACCTTCAAAGAGTCCCTCCAAAAAGCCCTCCGCAGCCTCGAAATCAAACGCTTCGGCCTCATCGGCGACGGCGCCGACAAGGAAGTCGACGACGAAACCCTCACCACCAAACTCACCGTCCCCAACGCCGAGCGCATCTTCTTCCTCGGCCAAGCCTTCGCCAAAGGCTGGGACATCGAAAAAGTCTTCTCCCTCACCAAAATCGACCGCTGGTTCCTGCGGCAAATTGAGGAGATTGTCCATGCCACGTCAGACCTGTCCGAAAAGTCCGACCTGTCAGACCAAAACTTCCGCCGCGCCAAAAAGCTCGGCTTCTCTGACCGCCAGATTTCGCATCAGACAGGGGAATCCGAAAAGAACATTCGCGCAGCCCGCAAAGCCGCCGGCATCATCCCCACCTACCGCCTCGTGGACACCTGCGCCGCCGAGTTCGAGGCCTTCACGCCTTACTACTACTCCACCTACGGCATCGAGGACGAAGTGCGCGACAACGACCGCAAGAAAGTCATGATCCTCGGGGGCGGCCCGAACCGCATCGGCCAGGGCATCGAGTTCGACTACTGCTGCGTCCACGCCAGCTTCGCCCTGCGCGAGCTCGGTTACGAGACCATCATGGTCAATTCCAACCCCGAGACCGTCTCCACTGACTACGACACCTCCGACAAGCTCTACTTTGAGCCTCTCACCCTCGAAGACGTGCTCAACATCTACGAGCGCGAAAACGTCAACGACCAGGTGCTCGGCGTCATCGTCCAGTTCGGCGGCCAGACCCCGCTGAACCTCGCACAAGGCCTCGAAGAAAACGGCGTCCGCATCATCGGCACCTCACCGAAGAACATCGAACTCGCCGAAGACCGCAAGCTCTTCGCCGCCCTCCTCGATCAGCTCGGCCTCCACCAAGCCCCCAGCGGCACCGCCACCAACCTCGAAGAAGCCCTCACTGTCGCCAAGCGCGTCGGTTTCCCCTGCCTCGTCCGTCCCAGCTTCGTGCTCGGTGGCCGCGCCATGCAGATCGTTTACAGCGAAGCGGAGCTCAGCCACTACATGCTCACCGCCGTCGAGTACTCGACCCCTCAATCCGGTTCCTCAGGTCAACAAAGCCCCGGCACCCTCACGGCCAACAAACCCATCGTCACCGCCGACAAACCCCTCCTCATCGACCGCTTCCTCGAAGACGCCACCGAGGTCGATGTCGATTGCATCAGCGACGGCGAAACCACCGTCATCGGTGCCATCATGGAGCACATCGAAGAGGCAGGCATCCACTCCGGCGACAGCGCCTGCGTCATCCCGCCCTTCAGCCTCACGCCAGCCATGCAGGACCGCATCCGCGACGCCGCCAAGAAGCTCGCCAAAGCCCTCAACGTCCGCGGCTTGATGAACATGCAGCTCGCCGTCAAAGGCGACGACCTCTACGTCATCGAAGTCAACCCCCGCGCCTCCCGCACCGCGCCCTTCGTCAGCAAAGCCATCGGCGTCCCGCTCCCCAAACTCGCCGCCAAGATCATGGCCGGCAAAACCCTCAAAGAGCTCGGCTTCACCGAAGAAGTCATCCCCACCCATCACAGCGTCAAAGAAGCCGTCTTCCCCTTCAGCAAATTCCTCGGCGTCGACATCATCCTCGGCCCCGAAATGAAAAGCACCGGCGAAGTCATGGGCATCGACTACGACCTCGGCATGGCCTTCGCCAAAAGCCAGATGGCCGCCGGCGGCACCCTCCCCACCAGTGGCAACGTCTTCATTAGCGTCAAAGACGCCGACAAAGCCGCCCTCCCCCGCATCGCCAAAGGCTACGCCGATCTCGGCTTCAACCTCTACGCCACCCCCGGCACCGGCGCCGTCATCACCGAAGCCGACATCCCCGTGAACATCCTCCCCAAACTCGCCAGCGGCCAGCGCCCCAACGTCATCGACCTGATGAAAAACAAGGACATGGCCCTCGTCATCAACACCCCCTCCGGCAAAAACACCCGCGAGGACGAAGTGAAGATCCGCACCGCCACCATGCAAAACCGCATCCCCATCATGACCACCCTCCGCGGCGCCGACGCCGCCCTCCGAGCGATCAAGTCACTGCAAGGCAGCGACGTGCAGGTGCGGGCGTTGCAGGAGTATCATGCGTAGCTTCGAGTGGCACTCGAAGCATCTTTCGCTATCTTTCGATCATGACCACGACGCAGACCACCGACCGCGAACAAGCCGAAGATCAAGCCTTCCGCGAGCAATGCCGTCGTCAGATGGCACGTCCGCTTGAGGCCCGCATGAAATACGGCTGGTGCCGCGTCGATCGCCCGGTTCTTGACACACCCGGCACCCGCATCTTCTCCAGCACCAAGATCTACCGCGAGTGGTGCGCCGACAATCTGCCCGCCTACCTCGGCTTCCAACCCGCCCCCGCTGAATGAACGACCGCCTGCCATTCAATCCGCTTCAGGCCCAGGAGGTAGCCAAAGCATTCAACGCGGCAGGCGTTGATTACCTCTTTATCGGCAAGAGTGCTGCCATTCTCCTCGGCTATCCTGGCACCACCCAGGACGTGGATGTCTTTCCTGCGAAGTCAGTCGAGAACGGGCAGCGCATGGTCAAAGCCCTGCTCGAACTGGGCTTCATTCTCGACGACAACACCCAGGCCGAAATCATCCGGGGCAAGGACTTCGTCCAGCTCAAAGACGGGCCCTTCGATCTCGATCTGATCTTCGCCCCGGATGGAATCGAAAGCTTCGCCGAAGCCAAAAGCCGCGCTGTTCAAGAAGACATTTTCCCCGTCGCCAACCTCCGCGACATCATCGCCAGCAAGAAGGCGAGCGGAAGAATGAAGGACCGTCTCGACCTACACCTCCTTGAGCTATTCCTAATCGAATTTGATTCCCGACAAACATGAAGCTTCGCCTCAATACCTCAAATCGCAGTCAAGGCTACGCCATCAGCGGCACCGGCAGCGTCATCACCGAAGCCGGCATCCCCGTCCACATCCTCCCCAAACTCGCCAGCGGCTAGCGCCCCAACGTCATCGACCCGATGAAGAACAAAGACATGGCCCTCGTCATCAACACCCCCTCCGGCACCCCCCCCGCGAAGACGAAGTCAAAATCCGCACCGCCGCCATGCAAAACCGCATCCCCATCATGACCACCCTCCGCGGCGCCGACGCCGCCCTCCGGGCCATCAAATCCCTCCAAGCCAGCGAAGTTCAGGTCCGTGCCTTGCAGGAGTGTCACAAGTAAGCCAAGCCCATCGAGAGGAGCGCGGACACTCCTGTCCGCCTCTTCTCTTCGCGGCTTCGCCGCCACTTCACAAAGCGGGCAAGAGCACCCGCGCTCCCCTCGATTAGCATGACTCATGAAGTTCTTCGATCCGCGAGGGTACATCGAAAAGACGACCCACAAGCTGCCGCATTGGCAGCAGGGCGAGGTAGCGATCTTCGTCACCTTCCGCCTCGCCGATTCGCTGCCGCGTGAACTCCTCGACGACTGGCTTCGCTCCCGTGATACCTTCCAAGCCGCCAATCCGCCGCCGTGGGACGAAATCACCGAAGCCTGCTACCACAGCCAGTTCTCCGACAAGCTCGACGAACATCTCGACGCCGCGCACGGCTCCTGCGCCTTGCGTGATCCACCCCTCGCTCAAATCGTCGCCGACCGCCTCCATCACTTCGACGACCAGCGCTACGACCTCTGGAGCTACGTCATCATGCCCAATCACGTCCACGTCCTCTTCACCCTTCGCGACGGCGAATCCCTCCCCGACACACTCCAAGGCTGGAAAGGCGTTTCCAGCCGTTTCATTCACAAAACCGGTCTCAGCGACCTGAATCCCTTCTGGCAGCCCGATTACTTCGACCGCCTCATCCGCAGTCCCGAGCACTTCAGCACGGCGCAAGCCTACATTCGCGAAAATCCGACGAGAGCAGGCCTGAAGGCGGGTTTTGTGATTTGGGAGCGAAGCTGACTAAAGGGAGCGCGGAGACTCTTCTCCGCTTCATTCAATTGGCGGCGAAGCCGCGTAGATAAAAATGCGGGCAGAAGGATGGGGTCACGCGAAAAAGAGCCAGGGTGCCAAAGCTCAACAAACAGCAACCTCGCACCCAGAACGATGACCCCTATTTACTAAACACCGGCACGCGCTAGGTTGGTTTCGTCGCGCCTCTCGCATGAATCTCCCCGTCCTCTTCTCGTTTCTCATAGCATGCACTCTCCTCGAACCATCCACTCGTGCCCTGGCTGAAGAACCGTTGATCGGCGTGTTCGGCGAGAACTCCATGCCACGTGTGCTCGCCTTCGAAGCGTGGCTAGGTCGTAAGGTCGATGTGATCCTCTGCACGGTCGATTTCCACAAATGGGAGAACTACCGCTATGCGGATTGGCTGAGCAAAACCGTGTATGGCGACCGCGGCACGCGTCGCCTCGTGTATGACGTGCCCATCATCATCGAAGGCGCCAGCTACGCCGAAGCAAAAACAGGCGCCTACGACGAGCATTGGCGCTGCCTCGCCGAGTCCATCGTGAGCAACAACCCGGGTGAGTACGAAATCGTCATCCGCCCCAGTCATGAAATGAATGGCGATTGGTTTCCCTGGTGCGTGGGCGGTTCACGTCAGGCGATGATTCCAGACTTCATTGCCTCCTGGCAGCGATTTCACGCCGCCTTCCGCAGTGTCGCAGGCGGCGATCGTTTTCGCTTCAGCTTCTCCAGCACTGAAGGAGCAAGCGATCCACGCCCGATGTGGCCCGGCGATGCCTACGTCGATCTCGTCGGCTACGATGTGTATTGGAAGCCCAAGTCCATGACGGGCGAAGGCTGGGAGACAGATGATCCGGAAGAGGCGTGGGAAAAGCGCACCTCACCTCACGGCTACAATGCCTGGAATCTCACTGGCATGCTCGCGTTCGCCCAATCCAAAGCAAAACCCTTCCAGATCGATGAGTGGGGTGTCTGGGGCCCGAAGGCGGATGTCTTCATCGAGAAAATGGCGGCCTTTCTACAAGCGAACCACGTGCGCTCGCAAACCTACTGGAACTCCAACGCCGCCTATCCTGGTGAACTTCATCAGCGTGACAAAGAGTGGCCCGCCACCACGCAAGCCTTTCGCAAAAACTTCGGCAAAGCATCCGCCACTCCCTAGCCTGGATGATTAATGAACTTCGTGGCGAGACTCAGCGAAAGCCCGCAGTGGCAGCCGTAGCGCAGCGAAGACAGACAGCGAGGAACGAGCTGCCCGCAGGGTGCCGAAGGCATCAACGCGGGCGCTGTTTTGAAAGACGGAGTGTATTGGTGAATACTCGACGGTTTTCAAAACAAGCCCACCGCAGCCAATGCGGGCTTGTAGCTAGCGCCTTGCCGCGTCAGCGGCGTCTAGCAAGCGCAGCCATACCGCACAGCCTGAGGAACGAAGGCAACTCGCAGTAGACTTTCATGAATTGGTCAGGCTAGCGCAATTTAAGAAAAGAAGTGGCCGTTGATTTGGGAGCGCCGGAGGTGGAAATCGGCCATTGGCCGCGCAGGGGGATACGCGCACATACGTCCCAAGCTGACGACGACCCAGATCCGCCTCCGCCGCCCCAAAGAAGCAGTTGCAGTTCTTCTTAAACGGCTCTAAGCGGTCGTGACTGAAGATTTTGGAGCGGGGTCAGGATTTGATGCTTGGTGGTCGCAGCCTGCAGCCACATTTCCTCCTCCAATCACAGCTCGCAACATCCACAGGCCTAGGCTGAGTCCATGAAGTGTTCAGCCCTTGCTGCCTTGCTTAGAAATACCCGGTGGAGGTCATCTGAACCTAGCCCCAAAAGTAAGTGCCCCGCCGATGGTGATGTCTGCCTCTCGGCTTTCCTCACTTGTTGAGATTGTGACGTCGTAGCTCCGTGGAATGGCCATCACAGCCTCATGCCCAAAGGTCCGCCGATCACGTAAAAGATGAAGGAAAAGTCGCCCAACCAATTCATTCTTCTTTGTTAAAAAAACAAAATCGATGGCGACAAGAGCATAACCTTTCTGAATTTTTCCCGAAGGAACGCATTGACGCAGAATGCTTCAGTTCCATTCCGTGCTTGGAAAAAGCGGCCTGCTTTCGAATTCATACGATCATGCCAGACACACCTGAAACCATCGCCTCCCGCGACGAAGCACTTCGTCTCAACACGCTTCTTCGCACTTCGCCTCCACCTACCACGCCGACAACGCCCCAAAATGATCTGGGCTCCGTGATCCAACAAGGTAGCAGTTTCAAGATTTCCGATTCAGGCAGCGAGGGGGCCGTACTGGTGAGCCCGGGGAACGGGATGAATGGCGTTGGCGCGGCTATCAAGATCGAAAGCTCGGTGACGGTTGGCACCGCCGGAAAATGCGGAGCATTGATGTCGAATTTCTTTTCGCGGGCCCAAGGGACGCCACCGTTCGTGGCACCACGCACAAAAGTCTATTCTACCCAGGATTTGCTCGCCAATCCAGATCTCGCCAAGGATCTCAAAGAAAAGCTGGAAGATGCCAAGCAATACGTCAGCAAGAGCCGTGAAGCCAATTTGGATGACCGAATCAGCCAACTCGAAGAGGTCAAAACTGGAGATTCTGCGATCCTCCTGATGGAGTTCGCCAACGGTCAGCAGCTCAACAAGATGAGCCCGGAGCAAAAGTCCGCACTGATGCGCTCCGAGGGTTTCGCACAGGCCATCGGACGGTCGATGGCACCTTCGATGGCGCTGGGACTG
Source organism: Verrucomicrobiaceae bacterium (assembly GCA_947440575.1). Taxonomy (GTDB): domain Bacteria; phylum Verrucomicrobiota; class Verrucomicrobiia; order Verrucomicrobiales; family Verrucomicrobiaceae; genus JAGRPD01. Next base: position 44,229 of record CANETF010000008.1, on the reverse strand, counting down.
AGCGATCACATGGGGACAACCGACTCGGCCGGGTTCAAAGCGAACGCGTCGAATCTGATGTATGACACGGCGACGGGACAGATCTCGATGATCGACTTCGACAGCCGGAATACGCCGCTCAATGTGGAAGGCACGATGGTGCGAGTGGGCGAGCCGAATCTGGCGCAGAACCTGGAAAACATGCGCACCTTCATTGAGGACGCGATGAAGAGTCCGGACAACTTCGAAAGAGCCATCGTTTCGATGATGGACCCGAAAAGCGATACGCCTTTCAACGCGGCCATGAACACATTCCTGAAGCCGGGAGGTGATTCCTTTTTCACGGACCGCAGGACGGAGAACCGGCTCAAGACCGGGAAAAGCGTAGCGACCAAGGACCTTGCCCCGAACCAGGACGAATTGGCCCTTGAGAGTCTCACCGAGGACGTGAAGCGGGACTTCGCTGCCAATCTTCTTCGTGGCGCGGTTGAAGGGCTGGAATACGTGCAGAAAAACCAGCAGGCGCTCGAGCAGTCCGTCAAAGAGATGCAGGAGGTCCAGAACGGCCAGAAAATCGATCACTTCTACAAACCCGAGGAGATGCAGGAGTTGAAGGACGAGATGGCCAAGCTGGATGTGAAGGCGCTCAAGACCGGACTCGATCAGCGCATGAATGAAGTCACACAGTCACGGAAGAACGGCCTGCAAACCTTTATCAAGTCAACGGACGAAAAGATCACAGTTACCATTCCGAAACAGATGACCGAACTGCAGCAGAAGATCGATCGCCTGACCCAGAATCCGACGGCGACCGACAAACTCAAGGCTCTGTTCAGCACGAAGGGCCACGAACCGATCGATAAGCTCAACAATCAAATGGCCAAGCTCAAAGGCGACCTCGACTTCGCCAAAGACATCAAGCAGCAGGCCGAAAGCCAGCTCGAGTTCTTCAACAAGATGGAAGCAACTTCGAAACTCACACCCCAGACCCCTTCGCAAAGCAATACCGTCGATACACCAGCACCAAAAGTGAGCGTGAAGGATGCTCTCGCCCAAAAGACCCAGCCCTCACGGCTTCCAACTCCCGACGATTCCATGAGAAATCGCGAAGGCGCGCGCGCCAAGCCCCGGCTTCGGGATACCGACCCAACCTTGGGCTCGGCCACGACAAACAAGAATGTCCAGTCCAACAGCGTGAAACCGAAACTCGGCTGACACTAGGGTGTTCGCCATTCGTGTCTGTCCCTCCAAAGAAGAATTCCGTGGTATGGCCGCACTGGGAATCGTCGTCTATCAGGCCAACCTGTTCACCGAACGCCAAGCCCGACCCCAGCTTCTGGGGAGAGGTTGCCACGATGGCGAACTGGGGCTGGATGTCCTTTCGTGCTCAGCAGGTTCATCATCGTATTCACACAAATGATGATTCAGACCGTTTCTCGAAAAAGATGTTCCGCAGCCCGCTATCTGAGCGACAACGGGCAAACGTCTGACGCCACCAGGTAAGGTGCCAAGCGTTCCAAGAATCTTTCTAGCATTACCCCGCTCCTCCAACTCTTCCCGTCATCTCTTCAGATCGCTTCCTTATCGTTGGATACGGTCAAGGACCCCTCTCCCCATCCACTTCAAACCTTGCACCTGGGCTCCTACTCTAAAAGCAGCATGCCTTTTTTCATTGATAAAGTGACCCAGGAGATTCATAAGCACCTCGCACCAAGGAATATCTTGAAGCCAGGAAATGGTCGACCCATGAACACTAAAATCCTCAAGCCGCTCGCATTGGCGTTGCTGTCAGTTCTCCCCTCTTGCTCATCCACCCAGAAGAGCTCAGACCTCACCGTGAGCCAAGCGCCGACAAAGCCTGGTGCTATGCCACAACCGTCCTTCCACACCAAAGGCACGCCCACAGGCAAGCCAACCGGCCCGCTTAAGCCGGGTGAGTATTGGTGGAATTCAAAGATCTCCCCTGCCGGACCCGTCGTCGTTCTCGTAAGCCTGCCACTGCAAACGGCCAGCGTGTATCGAAACGGTATCCTCGTAGGTCGCACTTCGGTCAGCACCGGCACCAAAGGCCACGAGACTCCCACTGGGGTCTTCTCGATCTTGGAAAAAAATCAGACCCATTTCTCCAGCACCTACGACGACGCGCCAATGCCCAACATGCAACGCCTGACATGGAGTGGCATTGCCATGCATTCCGGCAATCTCCCCGGCCATGCCGCCAGCCACGGTTGCATCCGCATGCCGTATGATTTCTCCACGTTGCTTTTCTCCATCACCTCACGGGGCGCAACAGTAGTCATTGGAGATGGCAGGAACACCCAACCCCATTTCGCGGCAAATCCAGGCCTGTTGCTCGCACCCAAAGACTTCACTCCCTCAATGCTCAAGCCACTCTCCAACGGGGAATTCGACTGGCGCCCGGAACGCAGCACCAAAGGCCCCGTGACCATCCTCGTCAGCGCCGCAGACCGCGCGATCTATGTCTATCGCAACGGCCAGCCCATCGGTCGGGCAAACATCGAGGCGAAAGGCAAACTGGGAGACCATGTCTTCACCATGCTCGAAGGAACTGGGGGCGAAGAAAGCCCCTTCGCACCAGGCCGAACGGCCAGGAATTGGATGAGCGTTAGTGGCAGCCGAGGCTCACCCCATGACCTCGCACCCAAGGTGCGCTTCTCCCAGGAATTCGCCCAAAAGCTCTACGATGTGCTCTCCCCTGGAGCGACCATTGTCGTCACCGACAGACCAGCCGCACGCAAGACGATGAGCGACCTCAACATCCTCACGAATTAAGACGCGCGGCTACTAAACACAAAAAGCCACACGAATTCTTGGCCTGACCTGTTCACAAAAGCGGTTCTGGGGCGCTGCAAGAGGCCGAAGTGGCTGAGTGGATGCGACTTTGAAAGGCTGCCTGCAAAGATAAACTCTTTCCACTCCACCTTCATCCTTGCATTCCCCACTGGATTCATTCCCAATCCCTCCTATGCTCCCCACATGGCTCGAATCATCTTAGGCGTCACCGGCTCCATCGCCGCCTACCGCGCAGCGGACTTGGCCAGCCAGCTCACCAAGGCTGGTCACCAAGTCACCTGCATTCTGACCCGTGGCGGCAGAGAATTCATCACCCCGCTCACCCTTCAAACCCTCTCCCGTCATCCCGTCATCGAAGACCTCTTCGACGAAAAAGACGGCTGGCAGCCCGGTCACATTCAGCTCGCCGATAGCGCCGATCTTCTTCTCATCGCCCCGGCCAGCGCCAACCTCCTTGCCACCCTCGCCGGTGGCTTCGCCAGTGACGCTCTCTCCGCCATCGCCCTTGCCACCCGCGCCCCCATCCTCATTGCACCGGCCATGAACGGCAAAATGTGGTCGCATCCTGCCACCCTTCGCAACGTCGAAACCCTCAAATCGTGGGGCACCCGCTTCGTCGAACCTGCCGAAGGCCTCCTCGCTTGCGGCTACGAAGGCGTCGGACGTCTCGCCGAACTCCCGGATATCCTTTCCGCCGTCGACGCCATCCTTCAGGAGTCCCCGCCCGGATGAACATCCTCATCACCGCAGGCCCCACACGGGAACCCATCGACCCCGTCCGCTTCCTCTCAAACCGCTCCTCGGGCCAAATGGGGTACGCCCTCGCCCAGGCCGCCCTCAACCATCACCATCACGTCACCCTCATTTCCGGCCCCGTCTCCCTCCCAGCCCCATCCGGCGCCCAACTCATACCCGTCGAAACCGCACGCCAAATGTTCGACGCCGTTGGCACCACCATCAACCATTGCGACATCGCCATCTTCGCCGCCGCCGTCGCCGATTACCGCCCTGTCACCCCCGCCTCCCAAAAACTCAAAAAACAATCCTCCCCTCTCTCCCTCCATCTCGAACCCACCGAGGACATCCTCGGCAGCGCCCGCTCTTTGTTCAACTTCCACGGCTACCTCGTCGGCTTCGCTGCTGAAACTGAAAACCTCGTCGCCCACGCCCAGTCCAAACTCGACCGCAAAAAGTGCGACCTCATCATCGCCAATGATGTTTCCAAGCCCGGCATCGGATTTGACAGCTCCGAAAACGCCGTCACCCTCTGCTTCCCGAATGCCGAAGTGCATACCCTCCCAAAGCAATCCAAACAGACCCTCGCAACCGTACTCTTCGAGACCATCCTCGCCCGCGCCACCTCCCTTTCCCCCAACCCCCCATGCCTGAAACCCAACCCGTGAACGAACTCCTCGAAACCGCCACCGAAGCCGCCCGCCGCGCCGGCCAACTCATCAAAGAAAATTTCGGCTCCGACCTCACCGTCAACGAAATGCAGCGCCATGACATCAAACTCGAAATGGACGTTCGCAGCCAGGAACTCATCATGAAGTTCATCCTCGACCGCCACCCCGACCACCTCATCCTCGGCGAGGAAGGCAACGCCAATGTCGGCGGTGAAGGCGATGTCGAATGGATCGTCGACCCCATCGATGGCACCGTGAACTACTTCTTCAGCATCCCCCACTTCTGCGTCTCCATCGCCGCCCGTCGCAAAAACACCGACCACCTCCTCGTCGGCGTCATCTACGACCCCATGATGGACGAACTCTGGCAGGTCGCCGAGAACGTGCCCGCCATGCTGAATGGCAAACCCATCAAAGTCAGCACCCGCGCAAAAATGGCCGAAGCCGTCGTCACTGTCGGCTTCTCCAAAACCAAAGAATCCCTCGACGCTGGCTTCCTCCGCTACCAAAAAATCGCCTATGAAGTCCGCAAAACCCGCATGCTCGGCAGCGCCGCCCTCGCCATGGCCTACATCGCCTGCGGACGCCTCGACGCCTACGTCGAAGAGCAAATCAGCCTCTGGGACATTGCCGCCGGCCAAATGCTGATCGAGTCCGCGGGCGGCAAAGTCCTCCTCCGCCCGGGCAAAGGCAAACAAGGCACCATGTTCATCTGCGCCTCCAACGCCCAAATCCCCATCGAAGACTACCTCTAAAATCCGTCAAACTCAGCGCCTTCCGCAGACAAAAAACGGATGCAGCCTCGTCGGCTGCACCCGTTCTTAACTTTAAGTCCACCCCTCAAAATCAGCCCCGCTGTGGCCCGCCTTCAGGCCGCCCCTCAGGCCTCTTGTCCCCTTCAGGACGCGGCCCCCGGTGCATCTCACGTCCTTTCTCTCCGGGACCCGGGCGACCCGCATCCGCAAACGGCGGCTTCATCATGCGTGGATGCCGCATCCCCATCTCCGGACGGCCGGGCCTCCCCGGATGCCCAGGCCCCTTCGCCCTTGCCTCCAACAAACTCGCCACCTCATGCATCCCAGCGGCATGCAAATGCTTGATCGCTTCCATCAGATGAAACCCCTGCGGTCCACCCGCATGCCCGCGCCCCTTGTCATGGCCCTCCCTGCCCTCGGGCCGCCCCGGCCGACCATGTTCAGCCTCTCCCCTCCCCTCGCGCATTTCACCCCCACGCTCTTTGTGCATCTCCGGCTTCTTATCTGGCCCATCCGGACCCCCACGCCCATCATGCGGCGGCCGATGCCCCTCCGCCCCACGGTGCATCTCACCCCCTGGCCCTTGCGGCCCTTTAGGCCGCCCTTCTTCACCCCTGCCCTCCGGTCTCTTGCCCTCTTCCCTCGCAGGCTCCCCCTTCCGCACTTCCGTCTCAGGCCCCCGCTCACGCGGCTTGTCCCGATCCCCTTCCTCACGACGCTCCGGCGGCCTTCCACCCTCCGGCGGCCTTCCCCCTTCCGGCAGACGTCCAGGTTCTTCAGCAGACACAACACTCGTCAAGGCAAGTGCTAACAAACAGGATAACAGATGGGTTGGTTTCATAGCAGCAACATCAACCCAACAGCAGACCCAAGGTTGCAAAAAAAACAAAACACCGCCGCAGCTCTCACCGCGACGGTGCCCATACCAGCACTCAGCCCACAATCACTTATCGGCCAAACCGAAAGAAAAAGCCTCCCGTTGATCCCCCAAATCCGACACCAGGACGGCAGGAATCATAATGATGATGGTGCCCCGAATACGACGGACGACGCGGATTGCAAACTTGGCACCCACAGTTTTGCCGCTCGGTGATCCACTGCCCCACTGGATTGCCGCATCGGTCGTATCCAATGATCTGGTAAACCGCAAAAATCGGCCGCCCGCAGGACGTGTAACTGATGACGCGGCGCGCGCCATGATTGCAATAATCCGCTTGCGCGGTTGAGGGTATCGACAAGCCCAACGTGGTGAGGGCGGCGAGGAGAGCGAGTGTTCTTTTCATAGCTGTGTGAATATCGGATTCGCTGCATTCGACGCAGCCCCTTCCCCGCTATTCAACACACGCTAAAAAAAATTGGGCGCACCCCTCATCCCTTCGATCCAATCCGATACAAAGCTTCTTCGCTCCGCAGCAGCAACACCCCGTCCACGACCACCGGCGATGCCATCAACTTCCCGTCCACCTCGTTTTCACCTGCCACCTGAAAGGCCGCGCTCGGCTCCAGCAAGGTCACCTTCCCAGACTCACTCGCAAAGTAGATCTTGCCACCCGCCAAAATGGGCGACGCCGTAAAGTTCCCACCCAACCGCTCCTGCCAGCGCAACGTCCCTTCCGCGGCATCAAAACAACTCACGATCCCCGCGTCGTCCGTGACATACAAATCCGTTCCCACTAGCAGCGGAGACGGCTTCGCCGGAATCCGCTTGATCTCCTTCCACACCACATGCGTCTCAGTTACATCTCCATCACCGTCCACCTTCACCGCCCACAATTGCGGTTTCCCATAGCCCGTGCACACATAGACAATCCCATTGCCATAAACTGGCCGCGGCACCACCGAAAACCCCGTGCCATGCCTTACCCGCCAGATCTCCTTCCCCGTCGCAGGCTCCAATGACACCAACCACTGCGAACTCATGCAAACCAATTGCTCCCGCCCCCGGCCGTCCTTGATCGCTATCGGCGTCGAATACGACTTCTTTCGATCTCCAGTCTCCGCATCCATCTGCGGCCGCGGCGTGCGCCAAATTTCAGCGCCCGTCTCCTTGTTCAAAGCCACCACAAACTGCGCATCCATCCCATCGCAAATCAAGATCACCTTGTCGCCGTAAACCATCGGCGAACTCCCCGGCCCTACCCCATGCTCAATCGGGATCACCTGCTTCCAAAGAACCTTCCCATCTGCCCGGTCCAGACAATACGTTCCGAACGCCCCAAAATGGCAGATCACCCGGCCGCCATCAATCACCGCCGTCGGAGACGCATAACTGTTGAAATGATGAATCGGACTCGGCGACGTGATGCTCGCCAGTTCGATCTCATGCTTCAGCTTGCCCGATTCAAAATCCACACACAGCGCCTTCAAGGTCACCGCCTTCTTCGTCTGCAGTTCCTTGAACTTCCGCTCCTCCACCCCGGTCGCCTTGAGCATCGCCAGTTTCTCCTCTTCAGTCGCCTCCACTTCGATTGCCGTCGTCATCCAAACTTGCCCTTCAACCACCACCGGCGACGACCAACCCTTCCCCGGCAACAATGTTTTCCACGTCACATTCTCCGTCTCACTCCACTTCGTCGGAGCACGCCCCTCCGCCACAATTCCATTGCCCAAAGGCCCTCGGAACTCCGGCCAAAAAGCCTCGGCATGCAACCCACCCGCGGAAACCCAACTCAAAAAAACAATCGCTCGCAACATCCACCCACAACGCCGCCAATCGACACCCTCATTCATCAAACTGAAGCCCCAACCCGTGCTCAACCAATTCCTTCACCAGCGCATTCGGAAACTTCCGGCTCGGCGTGATCGCATAGAACCCCTCTCGAATCTCCGGAAACCGGTGCCGCTCCACCAACACCCCCGAATCCAACTCATCCAAGACCACCACCCTCGGCACTAACGCAAGCGTCCCGGATTCCCGGGCCAGCAACCGCAGCATCGCCATGTCATCCACCTCCGCCGCAATCACCGGCCTCACCCCATACCGCTCCATCACCAAGTCAAACGCCGTCCGGATGTTGCTCTCCATGCTCGGCACCAAAACCGGAGTCCCATCCAGGTCTTCCGGAAACCGAAACTCCTTCTTCCGCTTGTCCTTCGCCGCCACCAAACTCACCGACTGCTCGGCCAGCAAATGAGTGAACCAGTTCGTCTCCATATCCCGTCTCACCGGCTGGTTCGACAACACCAAGTCCACCGTATGCGCCTGCATCTGGGTCAACAACTCCCTCAAACTCCCGGACCTCAACACTAACTCCACATCTTCACGCCGCGCCAAGTCCCCCAGCAATCGCATCTGGAAATTCCTCGACAACGTCGCCACCGCTCCCACTCGCAACACCAGCCGCCGATCCGACCTCCGCTGCTGCAAGGTGTCCACCAAATCATCTCCCAATCGAAAAATCGACTCCGCATGATCCAACGCCATCTTACCCGCCTCCGTTAAAACCAGACTCTTATGCTCCCGATCAAATAACGGATGCCCCAACGACTCCTCCAATTTCCTCAACTGCACACTCAACGCCGACTGCGACAAATTCAAACGCTTCGCCGCCCGCGTCAAACTGCCCTCTCGGGCAATCGCATGAAAATACCTCAAGTGATGAAAATTCAGCTGCATGATTTTTCACATTGATAGAAACGAACAATCTTTGAATCAACATGAAATGGAACGAATTGTTTTGATCGATTATAACCCATTCGCAATGGTTCCTCCGTTTTCTCCTCCGACCCTGAATGCCGCAGTGATCTCGACCATCGCAGCATCGGTCGCCCCCGGTTTCGCCACCCCTTTCCGCGTGTACTCCCCCAGACGCGAGCACCCTGTCGGCTAAAAAGCCGCGAAAACAGAGAGACCCAAGGCGGGTGAGCGACGGGAGACGCTCACCCGCCCAATTTTTTCTCCTCGCAACTCAGGCAGCGAAACCCTTTACGAATCGCTCATCCCTGTTTACCCATCCCTCATGTCCTTCCCCATCCGCTCCCCCCGCGACACCATCGGCGGCATCATGGTCCTCGGCCGCATCCTCGACAAAATCCGCCTCCACGCCCAGGGCCAACTCCCCCCGGGTTACCACGTCGGAATCATCGAAGGCAAACGCACCTTCGACGACCGCGTCTGCCGCCTCCTCGGAGTCTCCTACGAAGCCCTCACCGCCCGCACCCTCGAGGGCGGCACCGACGAGGAAATCCTCCTCTGGTGCTTTCAAACCGGTCGCGAGCCTGAGCCCGAACACATCGAACTCTTCAACGGCTTCATGCAAAAACGCGGCTGGCGCGACCCCGCCACCCCCGGCCTCGAACAACAACGCGCCGAAGCCGGCCTCGCCCACCGCACCGACCTAGTGACCTTCTTCGATCTCATGGACACCGAAGAAGGCCGCGCCTCCTGACAATGCTCCCCGCGCTCCAGCGGGTCTACTCCAGCGGATGCTGCTTCAACAGCTCGTCCGTCATGAAAAACATCACCCGCCCCGCATTTGCGTCCCGGATGCTCTTCACCTGCGCCGGCGTCACCGCCGATGCCTTGTTGCCAAAACTGTTGCGCACAAACGTCAGCACCGCCGCCATCTCATCATCCTTCAGCATCCCGCCAAACGGCGTCATCGGCACCTGACCATCGTACTTCTTACCATTGATTTCCAACGGCCCCATCAGCCCATACATCGCTAGCTTGATCAACCGCTCCGGACTCCCCGCTACCCAAGAACTCTTCTCCAACGAAGGAAACGCCGGATCCAAACCCTTGCCATTCACCTGGTGACACGTCGCACAGTGACCTTCGCGGAAATACACTTTCTGCCCGGCCAGATACTGTGCCTTCTCCGCAGAACTCAAATGCCCCGGCGCAGGCAACTCGGCGAACTCCGGCTTCTCCACTTCAACCACACCATTCAAACGGTCCATGGCCGTCTTCACCGCCCCTTGACTCCAAACATCCAGTGGCTTGCTGCCCGCCACCTCAACGATTTTCTTCGCCACCGCCACATTCGGCAACCACGACGCCGCCACGGCCGCCTCCAGCCGCACGCGGCCATGTTCATCAGCCGCAGCTTTTTCCAGAAGCGCGGCATGGTCAGCGATGACATGATGATTGTAACGCAGCACACGCACGGCAGCCGCACGGGCGTGGAAATCAGGCGAGGCCAGCATCTCCCGCAGCAGGCCGTCATCGACCTGGTTCATTCCCCAGGTAACCCAAAGAGCTTCGAGCTTGGCATGGACATCGGTTTGCTTGGCGGCCCAGTCTTTGACGGCTGGGATCACTTCGCTCGCGGGATGACTGCGCAGCTCCCGGCGAGTCCGATAACGGACGCGCAGTTCAGGCTCCTTCAGGTTCTCAAGCAAAGCAGCGACGGGTGCACCTTCAACCTGCACGGGCTTCACCAGCGGGCGGCTCGGATAAGTGATGCGGTAAATCCGACCATGCACATGGTCGCGCAGCGGGTCACGCGCATTGTGCTGCATGTGGCCAATCAGAACGTTGTGCCAATCGATCACATAAAGGCTGCCGTCCGGCGCGAACTCGATGTCCACGGGCCGGAAGTTGCCATCTTTGCTAACAAGAAGGTCCTGGCGGAAGCTGGTCTTCCAGCCGGTGCTGTCATCTTCGATCTTGTGCTGCTTGATGCCGAGGAAACCGATGGCATTAGCGAGGATGATGTCGCCCTGCACTTCATCGGGGAAGTGACGTGAAGAAACGACCTCGAGACCACTCGTGGGGCGCACTTTGTGCTCCGAAGGAACCAGATCCGGTGTCGACGGCGTCTTGCTGCCGAAGGTCGGCTTCACGGACACGGGCAATCCCCAGTTCATGCTGGTGCCGGAGGTGTGCAGGAAGAAATCCTGGCCCCACTGGTCGAACACGAAGCCCCAGGGATTCGGGATGCTCATCTGGATAGTCCGTTCGAGTTGGCCACGCTGAGGGCTGTAGCGGAAGAATCCGCCATCGACGCAGCGAACAGGGCCGTAAGGCGTCTCAACATTCGAGTGCAGGAAAACGCCCTCGCACAGCATGAAGGCACCGCTCGGATCAGCGGTGTACGCGCTGATGGCGTGATGCGTGTCGTGCGTGTCAAAGCCGCCCAGCACGATCTCCGTGCGATCCGCTTTGTCGTCGCCGTCCGTATCGGTCAGCAGCACCAAGTTTGGCTCCTGCGAAACATAGACGCCTTCGGGCGCGAACTCGAAGCCGATAGGCAAATGCAACTTGTCGGCAAACACGGTTTCCTTGTCAGCCTTGCCGTCGCTATTCGTGTCTTCGTAAATCAAAATCTTGTCATCAGGCAGCGCATCACCGGGGCGATAGTGCGGGTAGGTCGGCATGGTGGCAACCCAGAGACGGCCCTTGTCATCAAAGGAGATCTGCATGGGGTTGGCGAGATTGGCGAACTCCTTCTCGCTGGCGAACATCTCGACCTTGTAGCCTTCAGGCACGGTCAGGGACTTCACGGCGGCATCGCCGTAGAGATACTCAGTGCTGCCATTCTTCACACTCGGCTGGTAGTTGGTTGGCACGGGTGGAAGCGGGTGCGTCTTGCTGTCATCAACAGCGAGATCCTTCTTTTTCGCCGTGGCAACATCGTGAATCAAAGTGTCACGCAGCACGGCCATCTCTCGGGTCTTCTTCACTTCGTCCGGATAGTTTTGCGGACCGAACGGATTGTAACGCTGACCATGCGAGTGGACACCATTGAGGATGTTGTAGTCATTGTTCCAGAACCAGTCCTTGGCCTTCACTGCCTCATGGACGAGCTTCGGATCGGCCTTCGACTCGCGACTTTGATGCCCATACATGCCGGTGGCCAGCAGATCGGCGATCTTCTCGTAGCCTTCTTCGTTCGGCACGAAACCGCCGGTCGTCAACGACTGCTCGGTCTTGTCATAAAGCGCTTTGGTTGGCGAGAAGAGGTCAATGAATGTCAGTCCGCGCTTCTTCGCCACAGTCTCCACAGCGGCGGAATAGAGGATGAGGTTGGCGTTCTCCTTGTCGCCATTCGGCAGGTCGCGCTTGGCGCTCAGATTTTCATAAGCAATGGGGCTGACGAGCACCAGACGCGGAGCCGCTTTGCCATTGTAAGCCTTGCTCAGCGTGTGCTGCACCCAGGCGTCGAGTTCATCCTCAAAGTTCTTCACCTTGCTCGGTCCATCGAAGGATTCATTGTAGCCAAAGAAGGCCACGATGGTGTCCGCCTTCAGATGCGTGAGCCACTGGTCAGGCGTCGGATAGAAACCCTTGCCGTGATGCACCTGTTTGTCGGGATGGAACTTCTCCGCACCGGGGAAGGCCCACTGAGAAACGCGCGCTGGATGCGGACGAAAGCCTGGTGTGTCGCCCACATGACCCATGTTGCGGAAGAAAAGCTCTTCATTCGGGTAGCGTAGCTGAAGCTCAGTTTCGATGCGGCTATACCACGTGTCGCGCTCAGCCAGTCCATTGCCGATGAGCACGATCCGCTCTCCCTTGGCCGGAGGAGCCACAGCTTGAGCACGGGCAAGGGTCGCCGCAGGAGGCTCAGCATTCGGCGCGTGAGCAGGTTGCTCACTGGCCACAACTTCCTTCTTCTTGTCACCAGGCAGGCCAGTGGAAGGGCTCTTGCCCGTCGCAAAGTCGCCGGGCTTCAAATTGATTTGCTTGTAGTAGTCCCCTTTGATGGCGGCATACATCGTCGGATTGAACGGATCGATGAAGTCCACCTTCGCCTTCGCTGGCACTTCGACGCCTAGCAGGTGGAACGAGGCGTTCACAATCAAGCGGCGCAGGTCTTCATCGGCAAAATCCACTGAGGCACCCATCGTGGTGCAGAAGGACTTGCCCGTGCCTTTGCCATCCGGTGCCTTATACTCAAACAGCCAAGCCAGCGCCTGCATCGGATCGTTTTTCGGACCCTTTACCGGATACGAACGATCATGCAGGCTCTCCGTCACAGCTCCCCGCAGCAAAACGGTCGCCTTGCTCAAATCCAGATTTTTCACCGTGTAAACGTCCGTTGTGCCAAAGATTTCCTCCACCCCGCGCAGCACCGGATGCTTCAAGCTCGCTGTTTCAAACACACTGCGGGTGCCTTCCTTTTTGTGCGCTCCATGATGCGCCACCCACTTCTCACCGAGAATCTGAAGACCGAACTCCGACCATTTGAATTCGCCCGTCTTGGCGTTGCCTGAAAACGCATGCGTCGCCGTGCGAATCCCAATCACCGGCTTGCCCGCGTTCAAAAACCGCGCAAACGGCGCCAACTGGTTGTCTGACAGTTGCCGAAAACGCGTGCCGATGATCATCAGATCCGCATTGTCCAGCACCTCCGTCCCGCGAATGTTCTTCTGGTTGTTCGGATCAATGTATCCCGCCTTTTCATCCGTCGAGAATAGCACGATGCAATTGAACCCATGCGTTTTGGCCAAAATCTTTGCCAGCATGGGCATCGTCTCTTCTGTGCGGTATTCTTCGTCTCCCGCAACGAGCACAACCGTCTTGCCTTGACCGGCTCCACCCGGGTTGGCTGCGATTTCAAGATACTCTTGCGCCGAGGTAAAAGACGCCACGAGGGCGAGGGTGAGAATAAGGATCTTCATGGTTGGAATGACTGGGGGAAAACTTATACCGCACGAGACAGCAAAACCGGACAAAAAAATTTCAAACCAGATCAATTCTCTCTCCAACAACGGAACGACCTCAAACTGAGCTCACCACGTCAGCAACCAACAACTCGCCCCTTCTCACCCTGGGCACCCAAGCACCACACATCAAAACTACCTCGACAGCCCTGCAATTTCGTCGTCACGAAGCACACGGTCCCAAAGGGCAAACTCGTCCATCGCTCCACTCAGATGCCGAATCGCCACCCCGCCCTTCTGCCGCGAATCATTCCAGTTCCCCAGCTCCGCAATCCCGATCCTCAGCGGTGTCGCATCCTTCATCGGTAGCCGGGCTATCAATTCCCCCTCCGCGTAGTGCCGTACCTCCCGGGCAGTCGGATCAAACACCACCGCGATCTGAATCCACCGTCCGAACCGCTCCGGCGTGAAAAACACAGGGGCGTCATAATCCACATGTCGATCCCCGCCGCTACCCGCCACCCCCAAGCGAATCAACCCATCTCGCGTGATCTGCCAATGAATCTTGCGGTCCCCCCAGCTCTCAGACATGAAAAGCGAGTTGAACACTCGGTCTAGCCCGTTGATTCGCACGCAAGCCGCCAGCGTTAATGCCTTCGTTTCGCCAGGAATGCTGAGTCGCACGCGATCACTTACGTTCCGAAATTCAAGAGCCCCCTTGCCGGGCCAGCGCCCTTGTGTCCATTCCGCGCCAACAATACTCCCATCCCCATTTTTACCTAACCCCCCAGCCTGATTCATCAACGTTCGTGAGCCCAACCGATCTTGAAAATCAAATCTCAACTTCAATGCCGAATCCTCATTCAAGATTTGGCTCCTCGCCTTCCACCGTTCCAACTCCATCCGCTGTGAGTCGACTGTCCTCGAATCAATGTCTCCCAACGACGCAAACCCCGACGGATTCGCCGCAAGCGACGTCGGCGCGCCGGCAAAAGAGACCGCCTGACCTTCCTTCAACGAGCGCATCGAGTCAGAAACAGGGTGCAACTCAACTTCCCCTTTGAAAACATGAACCTCGGACGTCCCTGAACTCACATCCAATCCAAACTCCGTCCCAAGGTCCACAATCGTGCCTTTCGGCGTGTTGATCCGAAATCCCTTCGCCTGCGGCGGCACCTGCGCGCTGAGCTTTCCTCTCGTGCATGTCGCCTCTCCTGCCGACACCAACTCAAACTCCGCAGGCCCCTCAATAAGCACCCGAGCTCCATGATAAAACTCAATCTGCGCGAGGCCCGACTTCATTTTCAATACCCCAGGCACTAGCGGCGTGCCGGCTGCCATCGCGGGCGATTCCCACTCCAGATTCACTGCCCGCGTCAGCACCGCCACCGACGCCGTCGTCGCCTCACTCTCGCTCCGAGTTGACTCAATCAGACCCGATCCAATCCATCCCCCCACCAATGCCACGCACGCAGCGAGTGCGGCCACCCCGGCAACCGTCGTTACCGTAAATCGACGTTTCGGCAACAGCACAGGCGCCCGCATCCCCCCATTCGTCAGCCCCTTGCTCGCTCGCAGCATGGCATCCATCTCAAGATGTCGCAAAAGCCGCTTTCCTTCCTCAGGATTCGCTTCAATCAAGCCATGCAAAGCCTCCGCTTCAGCAGTGGTTAGCACCCCTTCCAAATACCTTTGAATCAGCGTATCCACTTCAGGCATGCGCCGCACCTCCCCGATCCATCGAGCGCTCAATGCACTCTCTCAGTTTTTCCCGAACCCGTGACAACGCCCTGCAAACCGTGTCCGTCCTCATATTGATCTGCTCAGCAATCTCAGGTGTCCCAACCTCATTGTAATAATAAAGCTCCACCAACTCTCGACTCTTCTCCGGCAGTTTCTGCAAACAACTCCGCAACACTGCAATCTCCTCTTCATATCGCGGGGGCGCTTCCTGACTCTCCGCCAATTGACGAATATGCTCGGCTAGCTTTTGCACCACTTCGGGTTGCTGCCGCGTCCGCTCCCGCCACAACCTCATCGCCACATGCCGGGTCATCGTCGCCAAAAGCGGCCTCAAATCCCGACTCACATCCCACCGCTCCTCCTTTGCCAAAAACTCAAGAAACACCTGCTGGCAAACATCCTCCACCAAACCAGGCCAAGGCGCATACCTCAGCGCCACACCTTTGACAAAGTCATGGTGCGCCAAAAATGCCTGCGCCGCGTGCGTCTCGTCTGTGTTCATCAACTGCTACCCACTCTACCCCGTCGAACAAAAAAAACCGGACAAAAATTTCATGCTTTTCTCTCGCCCTCCGGCGATAACTCACCCCATGGCATTCGAACTTGATCCCCGCTTGGCTGGCTCTTCCATTGAATTAGGTCGCCTCGGCCGAAGCCGTGTGCTGCTGAAAAACAACGCACACTTCATCTGGTTGATTCTCGTCCCCGAAACAGCTGTTACGGAACTTCATGAACTACCCGCTGAACAATTTGACGAGGTTTGTTACCTCACTCGGCAGCTCTCAATCTGGGTCAAAGACGCTTTTCACGTCGACAAAATCAACGTCGCCGCCATCGGCAACATCGTCAATCAACTCCACATTCACATCGTGGGTCGCAACCGGGGCGATGTGGCTTGGCCAGGAACAGTCTGGGCATGCAATGAAAAACGACCCTTCTCGGACGCGGAATTACTCGACCTCCAGACCCGTTTTACCCTCGCGTTCAACTCAACCCGAAGCAGCTGAAGTATCCAAACAACATCAGTCCTTCCCGCCAACACCTTCCAGCGGCCAATCCATCTCCGTCTCTCCGTGCATCACTTCCGCAAGGATCGGCACATCCAGAAACCGTTCCAGCACCATCCGATTGGAGATCGACGCCGCATCCCGCGCCTCGCTCACATGGTTTAAAATCACTCC
Source organism: Verrucomicrobiaceae bacterium (assembly GCA_947440575.1). Classification (GTDB taxonomy): domain Bacteria; phylum Verrucomicrobiota; class Verrucomicrobiia; order Verrucomicrobiales; family Verrucomicrobiaceae; genus JAGRPD01. The sequence continues at coordinate 27,801 of CANETF010000008.1, read as the reverse complement.
CGCACACCTCAGCCCCCGGGCTTGGATGTTTCGCACCGTGAGAATCGTGTGATTAAGCGCACCCAGGCGATTGTTCACCACCAGCACAACCGGCAATCCAAGGCTTTGCGCAAAATCGGCCAGCGTCTCACTCGCCGTTAGGGGCACTTCCCATCCTCCGGCCCCCTCAATCAACACATCCTCAAAACGCGCCGCCAAATGGTGAAACCCAGCCCTAGCCGCCTCGATTGACACAGGCTTATTCTCCAATAACCCAGCCGCATACGGTGCCGCCGACGACTTCAACCACACTGGATTCACCTCCTCCAGCGTCACTCCAGGCGAGCTACTGTCTAGAAGTTGATGCGCGTCCGTTCGCGGCCCGCAAACAAACGGTTTGTAGCCAGCCACACCCCGTCCCGCACGTCGTAGCGACTCTAACAACAAACAGGTAACATACGTCTTCCCGGCGTCCGTATCCGTTCCAGTGATGAAGTAATGAGCCATTCCAATTGCTTAGCCGATTTGTGCCATCACCGCAGAGGCAATCTTGTCCGCCTGCGCCTCAAGATACTCCACGTCACGCCCTTCAATCAATAACCGTATGAGCGGTTCCGTTCCGGAGTACCTCAAAAGAACTCTTCCATAGTCGCCTAGTTTCTTCTCAGTCTCCTTGATGATCTTGTTCGCCTCCTTCAGTTCCTCCATCGGCGGCTTCTGACTGACCCTCAAATTGCGCGTCGACTGAGGAAACTTTTTCAAGCACTGGCGCAGCACACTCAGGGGCTCGCCCGTCTCCCTCATCACTCGAAGCAACTGCAAACCTGCCACCAACCCGTCCCCTGTGCTTGCCCAATCCGCAAAAATGATGTGCCCACTCTGCTCGCCACCCAGGTTCAAGCCCCTCTCATTCATGGCCTCCAGCACATACCGATCTCCCACCCCGGTCCGCACCACGCGCCCTCCAAGCCCCGAAACCAGATCATCCAGTCCAAAATTGCTCATCACGGTTACCGCCAGCGTGTTGTGCTTCATCGTCCCTTTCCGCAACATCGATGCCGCCGCAATCGCCAGCAACTCATCCCCATCCAGGGCGCTCGCATTCTCATCACACAACAAAATCCGGTCCGCATCCCCGTCATGAGCCAGTCCCGCATGCGCACTCGACTGCTTAACCAGCCTCTCAATTTCCTCTCCATGCGTACATCCGCAGTCTTCATTGATGTTGAATCCATCGGGCTCCGAATGAAAGACCTGTAGGTCCGCCCCCAATCGGGTGAGCGCCTCCGAGCTGGACAAATAAGCTGCCCCATGCGCATTGTCCAAGGCGACCCGAATACCATCAAGCCTCACATTGTCCATGCATCCCAGCGCATGTGCCACATAGCGCTCCAGTCCATCCCCAAAACGAGATACCCGCCCCAGCCCGCGCCCCTCTGGCCTTGGCTCCGAATAGTCCCCCCGACCCAAAATGATGTCTTCAATGGCAGACTCTGTCTTATCATTGAGCTTACTCCCATCGCCACGCACGAACTTGACTCCGTTATCGTAAAAGGGGTTGTGGGAAGCGGACACAATGATACCAAAATCCCCACCCAATTGCCGAGTCAAAAACGCAATCGCAGGTGTGGGTAGCACACCAACAAGAATCACATCCACCCCGGCCGAATTCAATCCCGCGCAAATCGCAGCTTCCAGCATCTCCCCTGAAGCTCGGGTATCCCGGCCCATCACACACTTCGGCCTCAACCCAGAATCACCCGTCGCACCACCCAACACGACCGCAGCAGCCTGCCCAAGTCTCATGACGAACTCGGGGCTCATGGGATGACGATTGGCCACGGCACGAATGCCGTCGGTGCCGAAGAATTGGCGTTTTGCAGACATAAAAAGAGGGCCGTTCCTAACTCATGAAAGACCGGAAGTCAAAGCTGTCCGCGCCCCGGAAACGTCGGCGGCTCATACAGGTAACCACTCCGGACCACCGCCTGCGACCTCACCAAATACCAAAACAGGAACGCCAGCGCCAGAGCCAGCAGTTTCTCCCTCCAATTCCGGGTCAGCACCCTCAAAATCGAAGCCCCAACACTAGCGCCCTTTTTCATGTGCCTTACCCTCCTCAATTTCGAGTGTCTTCTTCCTCAATCCCCCACCCTGAAGGATGCGCGTGACCGTCTCCTTCAGCTCTTCCGGCTCCAAATCGTGGGCGATCTCTCCCTTGAAACAAACCGACAGCGCCCCGCTTTCTTCCGAAACCACCAACGCGATCGAATCCGTCTCTTCGGTAATCCCCAATCCAGCCCGATGCCTCAACCCGATCGCCCGATCCCTCACCTCCCGCTGACTCACCGGAAAAACACATCCTCCCGCCCGCAACCGCCCCTGGTCCACAATCACCCCTCCATCATGCAGCGACGTCTTCGGATGAAAAATTGTCGTGATCAACTCCGGCGTGATCGCCGCATCCAACTCCACCCCCGACTCCGCATAAGGTTTCAAATCAATGTGCCTCTGCAACGCAAACAACGCTCCGCTCCGCCTCGCGGACAGCAACTTCATCGCCTCAATCAATTCATCCAGAGCCTCGTTCTCTTGATTCCCAAAGGAAAACAATCGGTGACTCCCCAGTTCAGCCAGCACCCGCCGCAATTCCGGCTGAAAAATGACCACCAAACCCACCACTAGGAAGACTGAAAACCGTTCCAGCAACCAGTTAATCACCGCCAGTTCCAATAACCGCGAAATGAGCGTCAAACTCAGCAACAACACCAGCAACCCCGTCAAAATCCGCGCCCCCCGCGTCGCTCGGAAAAACAGAAAAAGATAATAGGCCAACGCAGCGAGGATGTAAATCTCCACGCCGTCACGCCAATGCATCTTGAAAAACTCCCACATGCCGCTTCGGAAACCGCCACCATGACAGCTTTTCCACAAGTCTCAAAAAAAACCGCTCTCCCCCCGAAAACCAACCCCCCATCCGTCCTTACCCCCGCCAAACATAGACCGGTTCTCGAAAAGATTGTCATTTTGATCCGGCGAGCGCAGCGGCTTCAGTGGCAAGGAAGTCGCGCAGCCCGCTATTAAATCAATAGCGGTCAAGCGGCTGACGCAGCCAATGAGGCCGCTCCGCCGCTGGGCAAGGTGACAAGCATTGCGAGAATCGGTCGAGGCAAAAAAAAGCCGCCACAGCCAAGCTGGACGGCTTTAAATCTGGATGACTCCAGGTTTTGGGGGGGAATAAATCGGCTAACGATCAGTCGCAGCGCTGATAGTACTGCTGATAAACGTTATCGTTCAGCTTCAGCTTGGCAGACACGGTGTCCAGCACGGTTGGCTCAGCTTCAAATTTCACGTTCACATAGTACCCGTGAGTCACGTGGCGAGGGCTGAAGGGAAACTCGCGTTTGCCCATTTGGTCGACTTGCTCCAGGCGGGCGCCGGAAGTTTCGAGGGTTTTGCTGATCTGGCCGACGAGTTCCTCAATGGACTGTTCTTTGCCTTTGGTGTCGAGCACGATGGTGGCTTCGTATTTGCGGGTCATGTGGGTAGATGCGGTTTGGTTTCGGTTCGGTTTCTGGTGATTGAAAGGCCTTTAAGCCCCTTCTTTGCGGTTAAAAAAATTCATGGCGGCACCTAAACCGCTCTTCAGAGCTCCCATGACGGCATCAGCCGCCCGGTCCACCGCCTGGGCTACAGCGGCCTTTTCCTCTTCACTAAACTTACCAAGAACATGGCCAACAAGCCGATCCCCTGCAGGGCGGCCACTGTCAGCTCCAATCCCCACTTTGACTCGCGGAAACTGATCCGTCCCCAACGTCGATATCAGGGACTTCAGCCCATTGTGACCCGCAGCCGAGCCCGAGGCTCTCAACCGCAAACGCCCCAGAGGCAGGTCGACATCATCAAAAACCACCAGGGTCTCCTGAGGTGTGATCTTGTAGAACCGCCCCACACTGCCGACCGCGCGACCGCTCAGGTTCATGTAGGTCTGGGGTTTGACCAGAAAACCTCCGCTAAACTTAGCCACATGGCTCTCCCAGCGCTTTTCCACTTGGAACGCCGTGCCGAGCCTTGTTGCCAGAACATCCATGACCATGAAACCGATATTGTGCCGAGTGTCTTGGTAGGAGTTGCCAGGGTTTCCGAGTCCAACGATGAGGCGGGGAATAAGGCTCTCTGGAACGGTGACGCTTTCTGCCGAAGTCTTGTCCACTGGGTGGTCAGGTTTCCGGGAGCATCAGCCTCAAGAGAGCAGCCCCACTCAGAGTTACTTCTTAGCCGCCGCCTTTGGGGCCGCCGCTGCAGCTTGGGCTGGGGTCTCGACAACGCGGGGTTCAGTGATCGACAAAATCAAAACTTCACCGTCAAGGTGCACGGAAACACCCTCTGGCAGTTTCAAGTCTTTCACATGAACGCCTTGGGCTTGACCGACATGCGTGACATCGACAACGATTTTCTCAGGGAGATCCTTCGGAAGGCAATGAACCTCAAGAACGTGAAGCATCAGGTCAAGCTGTCCACCCGCTTTCACACCCTCTGCGTCACCCACCACTTCAACCGGCACGGTCGCGTGGATGGGTTCATTCATGTCCACAGCATGGAAATCGATGTGCAAAATGCCCCCTTTGAGGTGGTCGTGCTGTACCTTCTGAATCAACGCCAATTGCGTCTTAGTGCCGTCAATCTGAAGATTGACCAGCACGTTCTCCGAAGCACTCTCCTTCAACAATTGGGTCACCGTCTTGGTGCTCACCTTGAGGTTAGCATTTTTCGTCTTGCTGCCATAAACAACGGCGGGAACTTGCCCCTCCTTGCGCATGCGACGGACGGATGAGGACCCGCTGAGTTCGCGGGTTTGAGCTGTGAGTTCGAGGATATTTGCCATGACCGTTGTGTCTCTTGTGAGAATAAGTGGGGATTGAAAAAGGGCGTGGAGGTTACACGCCTAGTCCCGGATGTCAAAGAGAGAAGTGACAGACTCGTTATCATGAATGCGAACAATCGCCTTCGCCAGCAGCGGCGAGATGTCCAATGTCGTGACTTTCGGCCCCTGTGCCTGGGGAACACTGTTCGTCGCAAAAAGCTCCACAATCGGCGAATTTTCAAGCCGACTGAGCCCTTTTTCCCCCAAAACAGCATGGCTCACAGCGCCATAAATGGCTTGGGCACCATGTTTGATCAGCAATCCGGTCGCCGCCGTTAACGTCCCGGCCGTCTCAGTCAAATCATCCACCAGAAGCACATTTTTGCCATTCACATCGCCAATCACGTTCAAAGCCTCCACTTCCTCAGCACTGACCCGATTTTTTGCTACAATCGCCATCGGAGCGCCCAGTGTCTTGGCAAAAGCATGCGTCATCTTGATTCCCCCTACATCCGGCGACACGACCACCAAATCCTCCAGCCCCCGTTCGCGAATCGCTTTGATCAAGACAGGCGCCGCATAAAGATGATCGACCGGAATATCAAAGAACCCCTGAATTTGGCCCGCATGCAGGTCAACCGTCAGAACCCGCTGCACTCCGGCTGCCACCAAAAGATTCGCCACCAACTTGGCCGTGATCGGAACCCGTGGCCGATCCTTGCGATCTTGGCGCGCATAGCCAAAAAACGGCAGCACCGCCGTGATCCGCTCCGCCGAGGCCCGCCGCACCGCATCCACCATGATCAAAAGCTCCATCAAGTTTTGGTTCGTCGGAGGACATGAGGGCTGAACAATGAAAACGTCCGATCCACGAATGTTTTCATTGATCTGAACAAACGATTCCCCGTCCGGAAAACTGGTGACCGTGGCAGCACAGGGCTCAATGCCGATGTTCGCGCAGATTCGGCGTGTGAGTTCGGGGTGGGCGGTTCCACTGAGGATTTTGAGCATTCCGTGCATGGGAAACAAAAAGGCGGGCATGTGCCCGCCGTCAAATGAGAAGGCCAGGAATCGACAAACAACTATGGATTGTTTGCTCCCGGAACAGGCAAACTACCAACATCCATCAACAATTGCCGATACGCCGTTAACCATGTCACCGTCCCATTCGCATTCGCCGCACCCGCCTTGGATGCCCACAAATAGGCCTCTTCAGCCTCCTTAAACTCCTGCCTCCGATGGTGAAACAACGCCAAGGCAAGTCTCGGCTCTTCGTACATCGGCGCTAAGCTCAAAGCCCGACGAATCTCCGAAAGCGCCTTCTCGGGTTGCCCGAAGGCCATGTAAACGTCCGAAAGACTTGTCGCCGTCAGAAAATCAAACGGATTCCGGACGGCCGCCTGCTCCAAATCTGCCCGGACTTCTTCCAAAAGCCTCTTTCGTTCCGCTCCCGACTCCGTCTGCATCTGGAGTTGAAGCCTGACGTCCGCTCGATCCACCGCTTTACCAGCGCTTTGGGGATCCAAAACCCCGGCCCGTTTCATCGATGCCAACGCCGACTCAAGGTCTCCTTGCTCCACCTGAATCAACCCGTTGGCATGAATCCAGTCTGCCCGGCCCCAAACAACGCTGCCAACCACCAGGCAGACGGAGTAAGCCAGCCAAGTGAACTTCAATGCCGGCCTGACCCCGGGAATCCGAATCGGCATCCTTTCTTCTTTCTCAAATCCAGGATTAGCCAGGATCCCGGCTAGCGCTGCAGTCAAAACCGCAAGCCCCCCCACATGCCATTGAAACTCCACAACTGCATGAACTGCCGACGCCAAAACCGCCGAAAACGCCCCAATTGCCAGCGCCAGCCTCGCGCTCAATAAACTTCCTGTTCGCGGGAAACATTCCTTCACATACCAGCGCACATAACTCCAACCATTTTGGAGATGCACCCCTAGGGCCACCAAGAGCAACCCAAGCCCTATCCATCCGTAATCCGCCAACGCCTGAAGATACTCGTTGTGTACAAACTCTGGCTCACCTACCCACGCCTCCACTCCCGGCTGCCGATGCCGAACTCCTCCCTCATAGAATGAGCGCGCCCCCGCTCCAATCAGAGGCTGCTCGCCGTGCTGCATCAGCGCCGCCTTCCAGATATCCGCACGGACATCCTGGGATGCCGACTGATCCACCACCCTCTTTCGCAGATAGTTCTCATTCACCTTCCACAAAACCGCACCCAAGACTAGACCAAGCACTACGCAGGCCGAGAGCAAACGGCCCGCCAAATGCCTGTGGCACTTCCAGACCATCCAAGTCCCCATCCCTGCAAATGCCACCCCCCCTAAACCCAATGCCAGCAGGGCGCCACGACTGATCGTCAATGCCATCCCTAACGTGGCCGACACAATGACAAATCCAAGAACCAAACGCCAAGTTGCGGATCCCCGTCCAAAGCACAACTGACCAAGCCCCGTGAACACCACCAACGAAAAGAACGCCGCCAGGTGATTGGGATTGTTATAAAACCCGCCGATTCTTCCCTCTTCAAACGAGCGCACAAATTGTGGCACGACATGAAAATCCCAATTCCCGCCAAAATGAATCAATCCCACGACCAAATTCCCAATAGCCAAGAGCAATAGGACCATCAAAAAGACAATTCTCCCCCCCGGACGTGCCGCCACGGTGGACATCATCACATAGCTTGCCAGTGACGCTCCAATCACAAAAAAATCTTCTCTCGCATGTTCAACAACAGGGGAACAAAGAGCGCGAATCCCAAAGTAAACAGCCACCAATAGAGCCGACCCTAAACAAATGTCGCTTGGCGGATACGGCACTCGCACTCGAGGCCCTGCCACGACCCCAATACCAGCCAGTCCCAAAAATAGGCAGGTAGGCCAAAAGAAAAGCAATCGCGTCTCAGTGCCCACCAAACCTGCAAGCAGACTGGCGAAAACAAAAAGTGCTAGCGCAATGCGTGGCATAAAACAGCGCTCATCCCTAGTTAGTCAGCAAGTCGATCATAGACCGCCCGAAGATTACTCGTCGATTTTTCCCAGTTCAGATCGTGACTCAAACGCGCAAGTCCAATTTGCCCCATCTTCTCCCGGGATTCTTGATCATCCAGAAGTTCCGCGATCGCATCTCCCAATAGAGTCGCTGAATTCTCCATCACATACCGTGCAGATGCACCCGCCGAAAACTGACCCTCCCGTGTCCCAAACATGACTTGCGCCTTTCCAAACGCCATGTACTCCAGCGTCTTGTTCATGGTGCAGTGGTCATTGTAATCGTTGATCGGATCGCAGGCCACGCCAAGATCCATGGTCCGTAGTCCTGAAAACAGAAACGCATCACTGACCCTCCCCGGCATGTCCACATACTCGGCCAAACCCAGAACATCTCGTAAACGCACTAAGTTGTCGTATTCAGGTCCTGATCCCATTAGCAAAAATTGAATGTCCGTCCGACCCCTAATGCCCACCAGATGATGCGCCGCCTCAATCAAGAAATGAACCCCATCCGCATCCCCCATGACACCAATGTAGCCCACCAAAAACGCGCGCCCGTTCTTTAGCCTTGGCTCAATCGGCGCTTGAGTATCCAACAGGTGCGGTGCCGTGCGCACAATTGACACGACCGGATCCGCTTTTCGTCCTCGTCTTTGAACTACGCTCAACACACTTTGATTCGTGGCAATAACCCCATCCACAATCGCCAGCGTGGCGCGTTCCGCTAACCGCACGGCCCAATAAAGAATTCCCCGCCTTTTAAATTTGGCCTCAAACATTTCCGGCCAAAGGTCGTGCACATCATAAATCACTTTCACTCCCGCAATCCATTTGAACGGCAACGCCACCAGAAAAAGCAAATCCGGTGGATTGCACAAATGAATCACATCAAAACCCCGTCGACGCCAGACCTTGAGTGCGCAAAGCCACTCCCCAAACAGGGCACTAGAATACTCGGCAAGAAACCCTCGAATTCCCGTCGCTTCCCCGCTGATCCAATGCCGATAAATCGTGATGCGATCGATTTCCTCTTCCGCCACCGTAAATCCTCGCATCCGGGGACAAATCACGGTCACCTCATGCCCCGCATCACGTAAGGCACAGGCCTCTTGCCAAACACGACGGTCTAATGGAACCGGGAGATTTTCAACAATGATGAGAACTCGCATCAATCAAGATCCGCTTGAACCCGCTACCAGCATAAACCCTCGTAATAACATGGCAGATCTTTGAGGGCGGCCCATCCATTGACGTCAATAATCCGTTGCTCCGGCCTGATGTGAGGCAATAACTCACTGGGATCTGCACAGGCTTGCGAGACGATGATCAAGTCACTAGCTGCCACAACATCCACCGCAGAATCACGCAATAAACTCGCCAAATGCGGCATACGTCGCTGAATCTCAGCTTCATTCGCACCCACTAGACGAGTCAGATTCAGCTGAGGATCATAGATATGGAGCTGATAGCCGCGCCCCAATAAAGTCTCCGCGACTGCTACCATCGGACTGCCACGAAGGTCATCCGTGTCTTCCTTGAATGACAACCCAAGGAGGCCCACCCGCCGCGTTTCATGCTGGGTGATCAGTTTGATGAGAGCATCCAAATGAGATTGGTTCGAACTCAGGGTGCTGTCCAGTAGTGGCAAACTCACCCCCTCCATGCGAGCCAGTGAACTCAGCGCGCTCACATCCTTCGGCAGGCACGAACCGCCAAAGGGGTTCCCCGGCCGCATGTAATAACGGGAAATATTCAACTTCGTATCCTGACAAACGACGTTCATCACACGCGCACCGTCCACCCCCAGACTCTTGCTCAAACGCCCAATCTCATTGGCAAACCCAACTTTAATCGCATGGAAATAGTTGCACGCATACTTGATCATTTCTGCGCCATCCCAGCTAAGAAACTCGGGATCACCGCCGAGCAGCTTCGCTATTCTAACGTCACTGGGAGCCAGTCCATCCTGCGTGCCGAGAACGGATAGAGAAGGCTCGCGAAAATCGCTCACAGCGGTCCCCTCACGCAAAAACTCAGGACAATAAAAAACATTAATGCGCCCCGCCTCAATCAGATCCGCCAAAAACTCGGAGACCATTTGCCGGGTGCTACCTGGAAGCATCGTACTCCTGAACACCAGTGTGTGACTCTTTCCCAGATCCACTAGGGCATCTCGAATCTGTTGGGTGACCTTCCGAACATAGTCGAGATTAAGTCTCCCGGAGGCCAGTGAAGGCGTTCCAACGCACACGATACTGAGCTGCGTTTCAGCAATCGCCTCCCTAACATCCACCGTCGCCTTCAGTAAGCCAACCCTGCGCGCATGGCTCAACATCCCGTCCAACTCAGGCTCAATGATGGGCGACTTACCGGTATTGAACGCTTCAACCTTCCCCTTCTGAACATCCACTCCAATCACACGGTGCCCACCCTCAGTCAGACAACCTGCTGTCACGGCCCCCACATATCCAAGTCCTAAAATCGAGACATCCATTGATCAAAAAAACCGTCATTCAACGGGCATGCTGAACCCGCGTTCTAATCTCGCGAGTAAAGCAGAGCCGTATAGCCTGGCTAGTCCGCACCTCGAGAAAATGAGGTGACACCTCTACGCCAATACACTCAACCTTGACCGCATCAAGCCCTTCAAACTCAAGCATCAACCGAGTCCCATCTTCATGAATCAATCGATATCGACCATCCCCAAAGGGCGCAATCTTCCAATCTGGCGCCAGGATCCAAGTCACGTTGTGCCGCAGACTGTTGCAAACCCGGTCAAGGATCTCAACACCCCTCTCTTCAGATAAACGGACTTCACGCTTCACAAACGGCCCATCACAAGCCAAACACGCAACGGCAGCGTCCCCTTCCAAACGCAACCGCGGCGGCTCATGGTGACGAACCCAAAGAAAAGGTCCCATTCGCTCAGGACCATGTCGGCCAGTCTCCGGCAACGGCCCGTTGTGGGCTTCCCAGCCCGCCAATCTCGCCCTCAGATCCGCATCGCTATAGTAGGCCCCAGTCCCCGGATCAATCAAAACCGCCTTGCCTCCAATCCAAAGCGACACATGCAACGCATCAAGGTGTCCATGGGCTGCCATTTTTCCAAACCCCAGCGGTGAAGCGTCAAAACGCGCCCTCCAAAGGCCCGCCTGTTTGATGGCATGCCCGCTCTCCGGAAATACATGCCATTGATGCGGATCAGGAAGTTCCACTCTCGGCGGATGCCCAAGCCAAAAGGCGAGACTTTCGCCAACAGGTGATTCCCGAATCCAACCCTGCCACTCCGCGGCAGCACGACGACGATCTCCCGTCAACGGCGTAACCTCGGCGTCGTCGCTATCCCCAAAGTCCCAAGCCTCGTCAGACTGTGCCAGAACCGCAAGATATTCGGCTGCTCGATTGATCACTGCGCCAAACTCCGGTCGCCCTCCTCCCATCACTCGCTGCGCTTGCAAAGCCAACTCCAACGCGAACTGGTGATAGTGCAAGGCCTGCTCTCGATTGCCACCGTCACCCGCAAACTGAAGCAGTACCTGCTCTTGCATCTGCTGCCAAGCATTTTCCGCAGAGCATGCAATCCCAATCAAACTTGGCCATCGCCGGGCAGCAAGAATCAATCCTGTGAGTTCTCCCAAAAGGTGATTGTTCGCCGAAGACCCAAAAGATCGGTGCCTCCATATCCACCAAACGTGTTCAGGCACAATCCTCGAAGCCAGTGCTTCTTGCTCAGCCCGCACCTCCGCATCGCCCGAAAATCGCAACAATTGATCAACCCAAGTAAAGTTTATCAGCCTCAACGCCACCTCAAGACAACTGGTCCAATTAATGCCCTCTCCGATTGGATTCTCTTCCGACCAGTCCCGCAACCATCGCTGCGCCATTCGGGCATCTTCCAACTCCCCGTTCAACCAAGCATTTTGTGCTAGAATAACTATTTCTGACCACCGATTGATCTCCCACACAGATCTGGGGTCGGCGCCACCATTCAAATGACGATAATCAAGGGAGGCCGATGGCTCATCCAATGGGGCGGTGCGATCATGCACTGCATCCCAATTCCACCGTGGAGGGTCAGACATCTTGACCTCTTTCCATCCAAACACTAGCCATCGCCCTTCTCGAATCGCTGACGCTTTGGCACGTAGATTTGAGCGCAGCGATTCTGCCGCCTGCTTGGGATCAGGCAAGAGTCTTCCAGTCTCTAGATTTACTGGACCCAGACGAAAACCCGTCAGTTGGCCCCGAGATCTTCGCCCGCGAAGCTCTCTTCCCTTTTCAACAATTCGACCAGCGATCTCCGAGCCATCCATCGCCCGCAATCGATGCCAGTACCAACTCATGCTTTGAGTCCCAATCATAGCAAATCAAGGCCTATGGTCCTGTTCTCCCTAACTGCTTGCAGTGCGGCAAAAGTAAGCATCATGCTTTTTCGGGACTCAGAATAAGGCAAGGGATGATCGCACTTACCCTTCAAGAATTCACGCCACGCTTTCATTTCTTCCGCGTGCCCCTTCGAGGAGTAGGTGTGTTCCAGTTTCTTGCGACGTTGATAGATTGTCAGCCTCTGGAAATTGTCGCATTCAACGACTGCATTCCCACAAAAAATTCGCCACGTTTCCTTGGGGAAGGCATGATCTCCTGATGCGGTGTAGAGCAGTTGCGCAGTCGATCCATCTGCAAAGCCTACCTGAGCGCACAAGCAGTCTGAACCATTCCCATTCCCGATCGGAAGCGCCGATATGGTAATCGGTCGGCTCCCAATCATGTAAGTGAAAAAGTCAAAGAAGTGACAGGCTTCACCCAGAATGCGCCCGCCACTTTCTTCGATATTGGCATACCAATGCTCTTTTGGCAGTTCCCCAGCAAACACCTGATAGGTCACCGCCTTTGGTCCGGCCTGCAAGCTTAGTAGCTTTCTCGCCTCAACCACCGCAGGCGCAAATCGCCGGTTAAAACCCACCATTACGCTGCCTCGACTATTGGCCATCGCCTCGTCAATCCGCTCAAGTTCATCCCGCTCCAAACACAGGGGCTTCTCAACAAAGACATGTTGATCGGACTTCAGTCCAAGCAAAACAAAAGGAGCATGCAAATGATGCCTGGTTGCAATCAACACCGCTCCTCGACTGTTTCCGAAAGCCGCCCCAGGATCCGTTCCTGCGGTCTCAAAACCAAATTTGTCCTTCACGTGGCTTGCACTCAAACCAGTGCCATTGACGACCGCTCCAAATTGGAGATGCCCTTTTAGATGAGGTAGCAGCATGGTGCGGGCAAAATTGCCCGCACCAAGAACATGAATGCGGTCGACCTCATTCAAGGTCATCGCCTGTAGTTTTTTTGGATCTCCTCCGACTTGCTGTCCAGCAGGCACCGAGTCCGGCACCGAGTAACCATACTCTAGAACCACCCCAACATCCGTGTTTCCAGGTTGCACCAGTTTTTCATAAACCTGCAAAACGGTATCAAAGGGTGCACGCCGTGTCGTTAATGCAGTCAGGTCCAACTGCCCAGTCTTCATCAACTGCAGGCATGCTTCGAAATTCCTGTTTTCTGTCCATCTGACATGTCCAATCGGATAGTCTATGCCACCCCACTCATAGCTCGGGTCGTACCGTCCTGGTCCGTAGCTTTTTGAATACCGAACTTGAATATCCTTCATGTATGCCGTCTTCCATGAAAGCTCCGCATCATGATTCCCCACGATCACTAGCAATCCGCGATCCCGAACACTAGCGATCGCTGTATCTGCTACGCCCTTCCCTTTCCCGCTAGCACAGATGACCACCGCATCAACGCCATCACCCATAGTCCACTCCGACACACAATCCGCGATCGAATTCACCCCAGGATTCACGATCCGCTCAGCGCCCATTGTTTCGGCGATCCGTAACCGAGAATCATCATAGTCCGAGGCAAGCACTCGCGCGCCGGAGAGTTGCAACAGTCGGGTCACCAATAAACCTACTAGGCCTTGACCAATGACGAGGATCCGATCTCCAATTCTGGAGTTCGTCTGACGCACACCCTGCATCGCGATGGCAGCCAAGGTCGTGTAGGCAGCCTCCCAATCTTCAACGCCATCCGGAATAGGTGAGGCAAGCAGATCCGGAACTGAAATGTATTCAGCATGAAAAGCACACTCAGCACCGCCGCACGCCACCCTGTCCCCCACCCGAAACCGCCTATTGAGCGGGTCGACCGCTTCGACGACTCCTGCTGCGGAGTACCCTAGCGGCGTCGGTGACTCCAAACGGTTTTTCACCTTCTCATAGGCCGACTTCCAGCCCAACGTCCGCGCTGTATCCAACACCTTCCTCACTTGATCCGGCCGCGCCCGGGCCTTTTGCAACAATGACATTCGCGCCTGCTCCAATTTCATTTTCTCTGTGCCCGGAGAAATGATCGAACAGGTGGTTCGAACCAACACACCGCCAGGGACCAGTTGAGGAGCAGCTACCTCCTGCAACTCAAGTCGGCCATCTTGGTATTGCGCAACCTGCTTCATCGATTCACTTTCAGTCTCTGACCATGTGCCAGCATCCATCGTTCCCTCATAAACGAGATCACAAACCGGGCATTGTATTTTAAATACCTGCTCATCAAACGCTTCGGTTCCTGCGCCAATCGATACAGCCAAGTCATTCCAATCCGTTGCATCCAAGCCGGAGCAAAAGCCCTCAAGCCAGCCAGAAGCACAAATGCATCGCCTACCGCCAGAAACACACCCGTCTTGAACTCATTTTGATGGGCAGCGAGCCACTTCTCTTGCTTCACCCCCCCCAGGGCAACCCATATCAAATCCGCCTCGGCGCGATTGATTTCTTCAATCAACCGGCTCTCCGTTAAAGGATCCCATTCTCCAAAGGGTGGTGACACCATTCCGACGATTTGTAGCCCTGGGCGCAAACCAACCAATTTTTCTCTCAACGCCTGCAAGCATTGCTCAGTGCCGCCAAAGAAGTAGTGCTTCAATTCAATTGGTGCGTGTCGAATCACATAGTCCATCAAGTAGGGTCCGTACACTCTTTCTTGAATGCCGTGCCCATCCATTTGTAGCGCCCAAACCAACGGCATACCATCCGGCAATACCAGGTCAAAACGCTCAAGCACTCTTCCAAATTCCGGATCTTCGTGCGCCTCGCTTACCAAGTGGGTATTGGCTGCTGCCACCAAATGCGACACACCATCCTGTGTCATCGAAACGAGGAGCTTTGTCGCAGACTCGTAGGATTCAATGTTCAATCCACAACCCAGGACCTGCCCCATAAGCAACGCCTCGTTCATCCGGTCACCTCCGTTCCCAATTGCGACAACAACCAGCAATGTTTGCCTGCTGCCGTCTTTTGTACCTCTTTCACTTCGACTAACTTAATCTCAAAATCCTCCCCAAGTTTCGCTTTCAATCCCTCACGGATAGTATCCAACCGTCTCGGCTTCCAACCCAACCCGGGTCGAAATCGGAACTCGACTAAACCGGGGGACGCTTGAAAAAATTGAACTGCTAGCAGGCCCTCAAAAAGGTCATCATGCATATTTATCGCCGTCAATGACACTCGCCGGTGTTGATCACTCAACAGAAACTCGTATTCACGACCCACAACATCACCAACTTCAGTCATTGGTAGTTCCCCCTCCAACTCATCCGGCATCTTGACGTAATCGCCTGTCCTGTAACGAATCAAAGGCATGACGTCATTGTGGAATGAAGTCCCAATAATCTCTCGGTGAGAAGTCTCGTTTGGAGGACCAAACTCAACATAACCATAACCCGGCCAAAAATACAGATGGTTGGAACGCCGCCCCTGACTCGCTAGAACAACCCTTTCACTGTGCCCATACCAATGAAAAACCGGCGCGTCGAAGTGCGTCTCTAAAAATGTCTGCGACTCGGGACTCAGTTTCTCAGAACCACATAAGATCGACGCAAATTGAAACTCAAGTTTAGCATTTCTCTCCAACATCTCTCGAGCCAGAGCAAGAGCAGCGCTAGGATAGGCATGCAGGTGCTTGGGCTTGAATCGATTTAGCGCCCTCAGATACTCGGGGAACCTCTCACGATTCAGGTGATAAGATGACAGCACCAACCAATTCCGACTGGCGTCATAGTAGCAAACACTCCCATCTGAAACACGGCTCGTCACGGCACCTCGAATAACTGCCGTCGGATCCCCCGGTTGATAGCCTCTCCGCCTCCATTGTGCCTCGAGATAGGCCTGTTCTTTCGCTCGGCTAACCCCCTTATGCAGGTAGAACCCTACAGGAACACCAGACGACCCGCCCGTTGACATGTAAAGCCGGGACGAGGCAGCAATCCGCTGATTGAGCATCGCTTCCCGATGAAAAATCAGATCTTCTTTTGAAAGTAACGGATACTTCACCAACTCGGACAAATCTTCGAATTGCAAAGGATCAACTCCATGTTCCAAAAAACGGCGTTGATAATAGGGGCACTCGGCTGCAGCTCGTAGCGACCTCTTCACCGCTTCGGTTTGATAGGCAATCTGCGCTTCCTTTGACCAGCTTTCGGACTCAATCGCCTCTTTTGCGAATCGGCCAAAATTTTTGCCATGCCTCCATCCGATTGGTAAATGACGATAGGCCAGCCCAATGGTCGACTTTATTGCCTGAGGAGCCCCCTCATAAAGCCTTCGCAATGGATACAGCCTATCTTCAATCGACATGCTTCATACAACAAGGGTAGCGGGCTTTTCACCCTCGATGTAAATACTGTTTTCTGGTCTGTTATCAATAAGCGCAACATCCTCGCAACGCCCCTCCTTGTATTCCCAGGCCCTCACATGAACATATCCATTCCGACTCAACAAGTCGCACAACGATCGTTCAGTGTACATCCATTGATGGCGGTTCTTTGCACCCGACCGACTACACTCGAAAATGCCTTGTAGCATGGCTGAGGGGTCCTCTGGGTCATAGAGTTTGACGCAGTAGTGAAGACTCGGAACGACGATCCGCAAAACACCTCCGGACTGCAGGATGCGAAAGATCTCTCTCACCAAGGATTCCGCATCCCAACTGAACAAATGCTCCAGCATGTGGGAACTGAAGACACTACTGCAACTAGCGTCTAGTAACGGAAGTGGCCTGCATACATTCATGTACCTCAGATTCCTGAAGACACCTCGTTGATGCTCACCAAATCGCTCGCTTGTCATCCGGCCAGCTTTGTAAAGAAGCCAGGCCAAACCTGGAATCTTCGCTACCCAGATGTGGGGCGTGATATCGGTATTGAGCCACCCGGCCTTGGGGTCGTTAAAGGCACCCAGGTGAAGCTTAATAGGCTTTGCTGTCATTTTATTGATATCTGATTCTCTGGCCAAAACTAGGACGACTTTACATCGCCCTTTTCAATGGCACCTACCCACCCAAAGTGGGGTCTGAATTTGAGTCCGTCTTCGCGACCAAAGGCACTCAATGGCACGTTCCATGGCAAGTGATTCGAGACAATCTGGATGGCCTCATAGGCGAAATGAACTATGGGGAGCTTCGTTACAGCGAAACAACCCGCCAAAAGCCGAATCTTCCTCCAATCAAAGCCCATCAAGGCGCAACAAACTGAATCTACGGCTACGGGATTGGCACCTGCCACAATGATGCCACACGGCTTTCGATCAGGAGACATCGGCCCATTGCCTTCCCCTGCAACGATACAATCCACTACCACCAGATATCTTATAGGCTTGCTTCGATACTGCCCCTGTCCGTCGTAGTGGAACAAGCATTTGTTCAAATCGACCACCATTCGCCAGCACGTATCGTTACCGTGCCAGTTTCCGCTCCGTACAACCCTTTGAGTGTCTCCAAAGACCAATCGACCCACCTTCTTGATTGGAACGAAAAGCCTGCTCATCAGTTTTTTCCCAAACAAGAACCGCTTAATGTTCCCCATCCACGAATGCTCAAGTCTCGCCTTGAGGGTCCCGGCAGGAAACTGATCACCCCCTTGCTCGGGAGTGCCTTCCGTATGATGAGGCAGCCAATTCTTATTGGCATTGATACCAACAAGATTCTTCAGCGCACAAGTCATGCCTACTTTCTTGTGGCACTTCAATTTAGGAATATTGATAAGCACGTCCGCATCCATCGGCGTGCGGCAAAGCATGTATTCATGGGTCTCGCGACTATGACGCTCGTTTGTCTCAGCCATGTTATAGCTAGCGCCATACAAGTGACCTAAACCCTGAAAGCCAACAAACTCACTGTCAGAGTTTAGCCGAATGCGAGTGGACCCGAGTGGGTCGCCCGGCAACTCCGTTTTCGATACAGTAACGCCATCCACCGATTGCCATTCTTCTGGACGAAGATCAAGTATCTCAATCGTCAATGACGGCCACCGATTGCGGCACCGTTTAAGCATGGCATCCAACTCGCAATACCTTCTCAACGCTTCAAACGACGAGTCTGTTTGCGGGGCATCACATAGCGTGATGCTTCCGCCTTCCGATAACCGGGGGGCTACCCAGTGAATCACTCCTTCAATCACATCGGGATGAGTCACAACATGCTCCCATTGATGCGGCCCTGGAAACCGTTCATCATGCTCTTTCACCCAATTGGGCTTAATGACAACTCTGTCTCCTCGCCGCACAAAATCCAACCCTAGTCGAAGTGCATCAATCGCCGCCGCTACTTGGCCAATGGTTGCACTTCGATCCCCATAGTCCTTGGCTCCTTTCCAAACCGAAACTGTTGAACTTTCGAACGTCATGATACAGGTTGCAGGGTGATCTGATCCCTTTTCTTCAGGAGTCGACTTCGCCACGCCATCAAAGCGCTCTCTAATGGCGGTCCGATCAAGGCAAGAATGGGCAGAAGCACAGTCAAATAGACGCCAAATCGAACCATGGGTTGCGCACTCCAGGCATTAGGCAGGAGAGGCAATCCAAATTCATCCAGTAGGTGCAAAAGTTGAAAGTGCAGTAGATAACAAGGGTAACTAAACCGACCTAGCCATTGGCAGGTTGTTTTGACCGACTGTGGTGCATCTCCAAGGCCAACATGCCGGGCGCCTGCAATTGACAAAAAAATTCCTGGCAGAGCCACCCAAGAGCCCATGTGCACAGACCACGGTGGGTACTGAAAAAATCGGAGCGTGAATAGAAATGAAATCGCACCTCCAAAAACAATCAGGCCGCCTACCCAAACTCGGCGACTAACAGTAGCAGAAAAATCAGCCCAGTTCGTCGCTAACCAAGCGCCACATAGCCAAAGGGGGAAAAGAGCTCCCAATGCCCAAAGGCCGTCCACAAAAGCACGCTCATCGATTCGATGATGTTGCGCCCATGCCCAAATCAAAAGAATCCCAACTATCAGACTGATGCTGCAAAACATCCCCACTGAGAACGCCCGGCTCAACCGCCTACCTGTCAATAACAGCAGCAAAGGCCACGCAATATAGTAGATCATTTCACAGCTCAGACTCCATGAAGGATCATACGATGGATAGGTATTCGTGAAAATCTGCAGACTGAAAAGGCTAGCCCAAAATTGTCGTGTGGGCACATGACCATCAAATCCCCCTATTGCCGGCGCAAGCCCATAAGTGATAACGGCGAGTGCTAGTCCAACTAGAAAAAGGGGATAAATTCGACTCAGCCTGGCCATCAAATAGGGTCCGATCTTGAACCGTCCCTCTTTTAAACTTCGGCCTATAGATAGCTGAATACAAAAACCAGAGATCACAAAGAAACACCAAACCCAATGCTCCCCGGTTCCAAAAACGGACCTCAAGAACCGCCACATCGGAGGATTCTCTCCAAAGTCCCACCCGTGGATTCGCGATACAGCCAAATCGAATGAATGAGAACCAAAAACAAACAACGCAGCTGCGCCTCGAAGAGCGTCAATAAAGAGCTCTGTACCTTGATCGACTCGATTCAGTCTTGCTTGGTTGGTGCTCAATGCTTGTGCTGGTGACCGTGTGAATGCTCATGCACATACCGAGCGGCTGTTTCAGCCGCAACATAGACTTCACGCAGCGGAACGTTGGCAACTCGTGCAAGCCGGCGGCAATCTTCAAACTCAGGTGCATACTTGTGCCCCCCCCCTGGCAAATGCGCCACTTTGACGAAGGTTTTACCGAATGGCGTATCCACTTCAATACGATCCCGATTCAGCAGACTCCGCTGAAGGTCTTTCTCTCGCACTCCCATCGAGCTTGTCTCGGTCAAGATAAGACTGCGCATGGCCTCCTTGTCCTGCGGCTTTGAGATCACACTCAGCACCACTCCCGGACGATTTTTTTTCATCTGTGTGGGGGTCAACGTTACATCGAGTGCGCCCGCATCAAACATTCTCTCCATCAAGTGCTCATAGTGCTCCGGATTCTGATCATCAATGTTGGTCTCGAGAACTGAAACGATGTCCGTATCGAACGTTGCCTTGTCAGCTTGGCCAATGAAGACCCGGAGTAAATTGGGAATCACTAAATTCCAACTCCCTGCACCGTAACCCACCGACTCAAGCAGCATCGATGGCAAATGTCCGAACCGAGACGACAGATGCTTTAACAGGGCTGCCCCAGTCGGCGTGACTAGTTCCGCTTGGATCGGTGACCCAACGATTGGCAATCCCTTCATGATACCCACCGCCGCCGGAGCAGGGAGCGGAATCTGACCGTGGGCCCCATTGATAAATCCCCTCCCAAGCGGAAACGGACTGCATTCAACCCTCTCAATTCCAAGATGCTCTACCGCAGCGATGCTGCCACATATGTCAATGATAGCGTCCTCACCACCCACTTCGTGCAAATGCACTTCATCAATTGCCATTCCATGAATCTTTGCTTCCTCTGCTGCAATGATACGTACTACTTCAAGTGATCGCCGCTTGACCGATTCCGTCAAAGTGCTCTCTCGAATCACTCTTTCAATTTCAGGCAATGGTCTGGCATGTGGCTGGGGTCCAACCACGACATCCACCTTAATCGCCGTGAATCCATTCTTGTCGACTCGTTGCGTTTGCAATTCCCACCCCGATATCGGCAACTTGCCCAATTCACTACGCAGCCATCCGACATCCAATCCACTGTCGATCAAAGCACCAAGGATCATGTCACCACTGGCACCGGCAATGAGGTCAAAATAGGCAGTCTTCATGTATATCGATAACGAACCTTCACTAAACTCAACAGCAATTGACTTTTCTCTATTGCCAAAAAACAATACCCACTCGAAACCACCTCATCCATCGGTCGTTCAAACGCCGAAGAATCCGACTATCTCTGCATTCTTTGTTCTTCGCTAAGGCCATTGAGAATCCTTTGGGCAGCTACCGCAGCCCCATATCCATTGTCAATATTCATCACACACACCCCGGAAGCGCAGGTGGTCAGCATAGTCAGAAGAGCTGCATAGCCCTTTTGCCCCACTCCATACCCAACACTCGTAGGAACTGCAATCACAGGGCACCCGACTAGCCCGCCTACTACTCCCGGCAAAGCGCCTTCCATACCAGCAACGACAATCAAGACAGAGCAGGAACGCAGTTCTTCCAGCTTTCCCAAAATCCGATGCAAGCCTGCAACCCCTACATCTTGGATTCGATTCACAGTCCAGCCCGAAAACTCAAGAATCCTGGCGGCTTCTTCTGCCACGGGTATATCTGAAGTCCCTGCGCAAATGACTCCAATCACCAACTTGATAGAACGGCTTGGAAATTTCCCAATCGAGAACACGCGTGATGTTGAGTCATAGACTCCCTCTGGAAAGCGCCCCAATAAAGTTTCACCACAACTTAAATCCACTCGAGTTGCCACCGCTGCACCTTGCGAATCAAAAAGCACTTTAAGCGCGTCTGCCACTTGTTGATGTGTCTTGCCTTCGGCAAACACAGCCTCTACAAATCCTTGTCTCAGTAAACGATGTGTGTCTGCCAGTATGCCTGCGGCTTCCCGAAATGGCAGTGTCCTCAGAGTTTCCATCGCTACGAGCGGTGCAAGACTACCATCGCGAACGGATTCCAGTAAACTCTCTATGTCCTCAGGTCTCATAATGATTTCAAGACCGGTGCATTCATGCTACCCTGGCGAAGTCCTTCCATATCAAGCGTTACGTACAGCCAACCCAGTTCCCTTAGTCCCCCTACCAGGGATTGAGCATTCTGAATCACAAGATTGAAATCTGAGGTAGGCACCTCAATCCGAGCCACATCCCCATGGTGTCGAACCCGTAGAGCACCAATCCCAAACGACCTGACGAAAGACTCAGCATTCTCGATCCTCCGAAGCAACCCAGTAGTTACCTTTGTTCCATATGGAATGCGCGAGGCTAAACAAGCCGCTGCAGGCTTGTCCCAAACCGTCAACCCTATAGATTGGGCGGCTTCACGGACCTCAGCTTTGGTAAAACCCAATTCATTCAGTGGACTCTTCACCCCGTGCCTTATTGCCGCTGCTCGTCCGGGCCTCAAATCCTGAGTGTCCTCCGCATTCATTCCATCTACCAGAACTGCGCCATTCTCAAACCCCCTGGCCACTTCCAAAAGCGACCGATACACATGATCTTTGCAATAAAAACAGCGATTGGGAGCATTGACCTGATAATCTGGATCCTCTGTTTCTGTTGTTTCCAATTCGTGCAGTTGCCACCCCCGCTCCTCTGCTTGTTGAACAGCCTCAACTCTCTCCACCTGTGGCAAACTGGGCGAAACCGCCAAGACACCAATACAGTGCTTCCCTAGCACTTGGTCGGCGACACACATCACGAGGCTGCTATCCACTCCACCGGAGTACGCAACCACCACTGAAGCTTGAGCCCCAAACCACGTTCGTAAATGATTCAGCTTATCCATGCCCACATGCCCTATACTCCCTTCCGCTCAGTTATCATCCAGTCTTTCTGAATTTTAGGAACCAACTCTTTGATCAGTCTTACCATGATATCGGTGGTCTCCCGGGATGTGCGGATGCGCTCCCCTGTCTTGTTCGGATCAATTCCCTCTGTTACCTTAGCCAAGACACTCACGTAAGCCCACCGATGATTGACATTTCTAGTCACACTATCCCACGCCGACAGCCAGACTCGTTCGACGTGGCTGGAGGTCGTCACATCTTCGCCAACGAACCAATATAGATAATGTGCTCGTAAGGGAATAGCAGGACCAGTATCCACTTGAATGAACCTCTCAATGTAGAGGTCCTTAACCTTGAGGAAACGTCCTG
Organism: Verrucomicrobiaceae bacterium; assembly: GCA_947440575.1. Lineage (GTDB taxonomy): Bacteria > Verrucomicrobiota > Verrucomicrobiia > Verrucomicrobiales > Verrucomicrobiaceae > JAGRPD01. The sequence continues at coordinate 4,769 of CANETF010000008.1, read as the reverse complement.
GACTCACTTCAATCGGCACTGTTGTGCTATTCAGCAAGGTCCAGCCCTGACCTGTCAAACAAACCTCTGGTCGGTGAATACTTCGTCTTTCGGCCCCCGCCCGCACCAAAGTCACTTCAACTTGGTCGCTTGTTCCAGCACCGTACCTCGCCGTTTGATATCGCATCCTCACCATCTCTGTGTCTTCAGGCAACAATCTCTTTTCCTCTTCACTCATTGATCCCGATTCACCCAAAAATCGATCTACCCCACTTGGTAAACGCATGATCACACCACTATCCAGTTTGGTCTTCATTGCGGGCGCCAGCCGGCAAGCCATGACTCCGGCAAGTCCAAATAGTAGCACCACTGCCAATCGCGCCCAGATCATCGCAATTACCTTAACTTGCCTTCTTTAGAACTTTCACGGGCCAAACAATTCGCATCAAACCCGCAATGGCTTGCAATCCGGCTAGCGCAACAACAAAAACCGCAAGGCCCGAAAGGAAATGAAAGGTTGAGACCTCCTTTTCTTCATTACCAACCGCGAAGTCTTGACCAAAAATCGCAGTGGCGGCCAACAAAATCAAAAGCCTCACAAGGTTCGCCAGGATCGCCAAGGGTATGCTGCTGGCAAATAGCGCTATCCGTCGCAGGACTGATGTCTCACGGAAATAACTGAACAAAGCAGACACCATCATCAAGGCAAAGAGTGATCTCATTCCACTGCATGGACCGTCCACTTTCAAACTAAACACATCTCCAGGCCCTTTCCCACTCTCGAGATCTGGCGCGGAAACCAACGATGTTCCCTCAACGAGGGTGTCGACTCCAAGCACATTGAGAACCCAGGAAGCGCATTCCACCATCACAAGACGCAATCGAAAGGCGATGGTGTCCTCCAGAAAGATGAGGGGCCAGGAAAAACAAAGAATCAGCCAAGGGAAAAACAACTCGCGGGCATACTGCCACCCAAACACCCACAATACCGAACCGGCCAAAAACAGCTGCACAGAGGCAATGCCAAAATAAAAACTGTTAGCCTTGAACCCCGCATAGTAGAGGATCGCTGAAACGACCAAAAGGCTCAACCCCCAATAGCTGCCGTTCAATGGCAACTGAACCAGTTTGCTTCTCTGCCTCCACACCAGCCAAACCGCAATCAAAGGTGCAAGCGCTCCGTGTTGCCAGGTCGGATCGCGCCAGTAAATCAGCAACGTTTGCACGATGGTGCGCCGAAAGTCCGCATAGCCCGCATCAAATGGCTGGATGACCATCATCAAAGTGAGCGCTACACTCACCACTCCAACCAACGCCCACCCCAAAACCTTCGGATCCCTAAAGACGGGTTCATTTTCGAGTTTTAGGCTCACACGTCTAAAAACTTATTTGTGTCTTTCGCCCTAATCGACGGCGATTGGCGAGTCCGATCTGTCCGGCCCACAGGCATAGTCTAATTAGGAATGCCACCATACCTAGAACCTTACCTCGATAGAGTTGATCCAACTTCTTCTGGGTGGCCAACCTGAATTTTGAACGTCTTTCCAAGAAAGTCCGCTTAAATCGGGCCGCCAAATCCAGTGTCTCAGGGCCCCAAAAATACTCTGCAACAGTCGGATACGGCTTGAATCCCTGTAACTTCACGACCGCATCTCCATCAAGCCACAGCTCAATTCCATTGCTTTGCGCACGGCGGGTATACTCACTATCTCCTGCGTAATGTGGATAACCGTCGGCATCGGGCAATCCAATCTTCCCTACCACCTCAATCGAAAACGCCACCAGGAAGCCAGCCAAGACATCAACCCTCAATCGCTCACCCGGACTAGCTGCCACCCCTACCCCATGAAGACTTGAAAATGCCATCGGAGTTTCATCGACCCAGGGAGACGCTCCAACCATTTCATTGGGATTGGCAGTCACTCGGGAAACTAGTCTCCGAAGGCTGCTCTCCGAGGTTTCCGTATCATCGTTGAGCCAGACAAAAGCCGTAGCTCCTAACTCGATTCCACGCCTCATCCCTGCCAGAATGCCACCGGTCCAATAGAAATCGCCGTTACCGAATACCAGATCAACTTCTGGAAAACATCTCGCGATCTCTTCTGCCGTTCCATCTACCGAACCGTCATCGACAACGACAACTTTCCATCCAGGCAAACCCAAACACCATTTCAGCCCGCCTAGGCAATGCAGTGTATGTGCCTTCCGGTTGTGCACAGGAATAACGATAACCGCTAGATTCCACTTACTCATCTGCGTGGATCAATTCCCCCCAAAAAGGTCGCATACTCGGCCGCCACAGCCTCATGCGAATACTTGGTTCGCACACGCACCTCTTGAATCTTTCGTCGGCTTTGCAAGAAGTCCTCCTCATCAGCAAATCGCCTCAAAATTGAAGCGAGCTGCTCCACGTCCCCTGAATCAAACAATACCTCAGAATCATCTATCACCTCCGGTATCGCTCCCGAACGCGCTCCGGCCACAACCGTTCCAACTGCCATCGCCTCAACTAGGATATGCCCAAATTGTTCCTCCCAACACATGTCACGGCGACGCACAGCATGACTTCCTAAGACGAGCAAATCCATAATCGGGAGATGCTCCGCTACTTCATCGTGACTTACAGGAGGCAGAACCCTTAACCAAGAGACTTCAGTTTGCCGTCTCCTCATTGCCTCCTCTAGGGGACCTCGTCCCATAAGCACCATATAGATCGGGGCCAAGCGGTCTTTGTTCACTTTACTTAAAGCTTCAAACAAATCCTCAATCCCCTTCTCTGGAACCAAGCGACCGGCGAAGCCCGCTACAAATGCACCATCCGGAATGCCTTCCCGAGTCCGTAATTCCTTTGAACGTAGTTCACGAACCCCATCAAAGGGTTTCGGAATCTCAACACCCACCTGTGTGCAGACCAGAACCCTCTCACTCGGCATACCGTAGCCACACAAGATCTCGCCTGCCCTCCCATTGCCAGCAATCCAAAAATCAATTGCCCTCGCTGAGAACCGGTAGACCCACTCGAGAATCATCCCTTTGAGTCCCGCCCGTATCATGTTCTCCCACGTGAACTCGCCATAACACTTCACCGTACCTGCCAGCTTCGCCAAGATCAATGCCTGCCACTTAACTGGCTGCCAAGGCTCCGACTCAACCAAGAGATAATCCCACTGGCGCGACCGAATCAATTCATTCAGCCCACGAAATACAAATCGCTGCTTCGTCACCGAACCTAAAATGGGCAGTTCTGTCCGAAACGCCGCTAGCCCGTGATCAACCTCTCTTGCTTCTTCAAATCCAGCATCTTGACGACTCACGGTTACGCACGTGACATCAAAATGCTCCCCCAACGCCACCAACTTTAGGGCGTGGGGATTCACCGCATACGTGTGCGATACCACCAATAAACTCTTCTTGGAAACTTCTTCTGTCACTCTTCCTCCTTCCATCCGAGTGCCTCAGCCCAGTCTCCAGCTCCTGGAAGAATCCCCCGCCGCTCCCTCAGTCGCATCATCGATAGCCTCAATCGATCAAGAAATCCGACCTCTCCAGCGAGGCGTCTTAAATCTTTGATCGCACGGATCCATTCATCGGCCCTCAACCCATCCACCATTGGCAAAGGATACTCACATTCCCGAAAGAGTTCAGCGATTCCCATGCTCCGATTAGCCAATACTGGGCGCCCACACGCCACCGCTTCCATCGCCGCAGTCAAACCCGCCGGCTCATCGCAGTCCTCGATCGGCAAGAGAACGGCCTCTGATGCTCTCAAGGCCTCTAGGTACTTCACGTGCGGTGCGTTGATCACCAATTCAAAGCCCTGATGTTCCTGCGAATGCGCAAATCTCTCCTTCAGCTTTCCATGTCTACCCATTCGGCAGACACTCACTCCACTCTCCAATAATGGATCGACCAGCGCCTCAGATCGAAACATATTGCCCGGAAGTAGAACCCTTCCCCCTGGCTCAGTGGGCATTCTTCCTTCCGAAGGTCGATACCATTCAACATCCACCTTCCAGGGATGCAGAAGCACCCGCTCTTGACCCACAAGCGCACGCGCACGCTCCACCTGCTCCATGGTAATGTAATCCACCTGAAATCCAGAATCTGACCGCCGCAATAAAGGTGCCAATCTAGCAATCGCTCGATCGCGGAACGCAAACCGACGAATGCTTTTCCTTTTTGCGCGAAATACAGGCGTCCGCGCCAAAACCATTAGAAGATTGAAGTGAATCCCCTCCAAGCAGTAGACATGACTCAATTGACTAAGCTTCCGCCGCTGACTCACCAGCCACCTCATCTCTTTCATCATCCTCATGATCGGGCCCGGCACCTTTTCATGAAAGGCTGTCTGCACCTCTAGATCGTCTTCAAACCATCTCCCGACCAACAACTCGGAGCCATTTGGCAAATCGTGCCCGTCTAAGTGCCTCCTCGGTGCAAGCACTCGCAACCTCTCAGAGTGAGTCGTCAGCACCCCTAGACGTCGATTTGAATTCGTCATTAGATCACAACTTCAGACTAAATCTCATCCCACCCTTGCCTGACCAAGGGACCCAGACCAACGCGACTGGTCAAAGTGGCTAGGATCCCCCGACGACACACTAGTTTGCGGCGGTGAAGCACCACGCTTGCGCGCGTCCCATGCGACACACCCATTGATGCTTCCCATGATAAACCATACAAAAAAATTGACGGGGAAGGTCGCAGTCACATTGCCCGCAAAGACATTGTGGACCAATAATCCAAACACTGTCGCCAGCATCCACAGGCACATCGGGAAGATCGCAGTT
>CANETF010000007.1 GCA_947440575.1 Verrucomicrobiaceae bacterium | reverse complement strand
TTTCAAGATATCGACGAGCGAAAACATGCTGAACTGAAGTATCTGCGGGAGCTCCAGTTTAACGAAACCTTGGTGGATCACACATCTGCAATCATTGTTCTGCTGGATCGCCAGGGAAACATGGTCCACGTCAACCAGGCCACCGTCGACATCATGGGTTTCAGTCGCGAAGAACTCCTTGGCAAAACCCCTTGGGCCGTCGGCATCATGAGCGAGGAGGAGAAAATCCGCGCCATCGAAAGACTTCAATCGCTTCTCAAAGGCGGCTCCAATCCACCACGCGAAACCATTCTAACAGACAAAAAAGGACAAGATCATCTGTTCTCACTTTCAAGTATTTCCACTCGATCTGCTGACGGCAGTATTGATCGCATCATCGTTACCGGAACCGATCTTACCGAGCGCAGCCGCCTCCAAAAAGAACTTCTCAATGTGTCCGAACAGGAGCAGGCAAGAATCGGACACAATCTTCATGATGGGGTTGGGCAGACTTTGACCGGAGTCGCGACCCTAATGTCTGCCCTCGAATTCGAACTCGGAGAGGACCATCGCGACAGTGTAGCGCGCATTCGCGAACTTGTCGGTGAGGCAATCCAAGAGGTGCGCCGCATGTCCCACGGCCTCTCTCCTTCCGCTGTAAAGAACCGTGGACTTGAAGGCGCCCTCAAATTGCTGGCTGAAACGATCCGAATCAATCACCGCACTTCTTGCGAGTTCCTCATGGATCCTGGAATTGCGATCAATGACCTCGAAAAGGAAACCCATGTTTATCGCATTGCCCAGGAAGCCTGCAATAATGCGATCCGCCACGGCAAACCAACTAAGATCACGATCTCTCTTCGCATGCTCAGTGATCGGGAATGCGTCATCAAAATCGAAAATGACGGTTCCAAACTCAGAAAGTCGCCAGACGCTGGCATAGGACTTCAGATCATGGACTATCGAGCCAATCTGATCGGGGGCACCCTCAATATCACTTCCAAAGGCACGCGTGGGGTCACGGTAAGCTGTCGCTTCCAAAGGTCACCCGACCCAAAAAGCACACGCTTGCCTGTGAAGGTATAAAAGCCAGATTGCGACCCGGGACTTGCAAACTCCAGGTTCCGCCGCATAGCTGCCTCCCCGCAATCATCTCCCTCTGCCCTACCTATGACTGATCTCCCCGAATGGCTCTCCATTGTGATCCTCGGCATCATCGAAGGCGTAACTGAGTTCCTTCCCATCTCGTCAACCGGCCATCTCCTAATCCCACAAAATTTGGGCTGGCTTCCACGCCAGAGCGATCTTTTTGACGTCGTCATCCAGAGCGGTGCGGTGATTGCAGTTCTCGCCGTCTTCTCAAAGCGGGTCTCCCACTTCGCCACGACTCTTTCCTCGCCAGACACTCGAGACTACCTTTTAAAACTCTTCGTAGCCTTTCTAATCACAGCGGTAGGAGGGCTCTTCATCAAAAAGCTCGGTATTGAACTCCCTCATGAAATCGCCCCCGTCGCATGGGCAACGCTGATTGGCGCCCTGGTTATCTTCGCTTGCGAAAAATGGAAGAAGAACCACGCGGGCTTGGCTGAAATCACCTGGACCGTCGTCGTTGTGGTAGGCTTTGCCCAGATTCTCGCAGCGGTCTTCCCTGGCACCTCCCGCTCTGGCGCCAGCATCCTTGCCGCCATGGCCGTCGGCATCGCACGACCCGCCGCCACGGAATTCTCGTTTCTCCTCGGCGTCCCAACTCTGATGGCCGCCGGCTTCTATAAAATCCTTTCTGCAATCAAAGATGGTGAGGCGGGGAATGAGAACTGGAGCATGATCGCCCTCGGTACTCTCGTATCAGCCATCTCAGCCTTTGTCGTCGTGCGCTGGCTCATTCGCTTTGTCCAAACCCACACATTCAACGGCTTTGCTTGGTACCGCTTGATCATGGGCTCAGCTCTTCTCATCTACGTCTGGAGCTCCCAACCGCCAGGCACTCATTGACCCTTCTCCAGCCTCCCACGTATTCTTTTCATGCTGGACAAAACCCGATGGTACATCCGCAGAGCCGTTTTCCGCACCTACCGCTACCTCAAGCATCCCCGTCGCTTGAAGTCCAGCCCTGCCATGCGTTGGTTCGCACGTCACTTTCTCGATAAACGTGTGTGGCGCCCCTGCCAGGCCACTTTTGCAGGTGGATGGGCCGTCGGTTTCTTTGTCTGCGCCCAAGTCATGCCCGGTCAACTCCCCCTCGGAATCATCCTTGCAGCCATTTTCCGCGTCAACATTCCCACCGTTATCGTCGTCGCCTGGCTTAGCAATCCCGTCACATTCGCACCCATCGGTCTCGCTGAGAAAGCCTTTGGTGATTGGTTGCTTGGCATTTTTGGGGACCCCCTCAACGACACCTTCCAGAAAATCGCGAATCCCGACGTTGAAAAAGGCGTTCGTTTTGCTCAGTCGATGTTCCTCGGCGGCATCATCGGTGGCATTCTTTCCACCCCCATCGGCTACGCCCTCGGTTGGCTCAGTTGGACGGGTGTTGCCAAACTCCTTCGCATCCCCCTAACCAAACGCCTCCATTTCAAGCGTCAATCCCACCCGCAGGATGAGCCTCCGCCCAGCCAAGACTCCCCTTTCATATAACCGAGGTAAGCATCTCCCAATCATGACCTCGCACAATCGCTAACTCCTTCAACGTCGATTCATTTCGCTTCAATACCGCGGTGAATATCGCTTTATCATCAATCCAACCCTCGTGAGGTAGGGTATCCGGAATCAAATCATTGTTCTTGGTGAGGTAAAGCAGAGCAAAAGTGACCTCCGCTAAAGCCACCAGCGACGTCTCTCGCCGCAAGCCCGCCACGGCATCTTCTGCCACGTGGCGCAAAAAGCGGAACTGATCCAGCATCCCTTCCTCAGGTGCAGCCTCAGCTTCAAGTTCATCCCGAATTTTCGGCAACACCACCATCAGCGCATCGAGATCTTCAAGTGTCAACGTCCTCGCACCTTCAGTGATGATTCGGTCAATCAGGTTCATAACTTCATTAAATGACATTGACCTCCAAATGTCCAGCCTCCCCTTGCATCCACCCGTCCTATCGCCGAAATACCAGCCCTTCATGAAGCCGTTCTACATCACTACAGCCATCGACTACACCAACGCGCCCCCCCACATCGGGCACGCCTATGAAAAGGTGCTCGCCGACGTCATGGCTCGCTTCCAACGCTTGCAAGGTCGCCAAGTCTACTTCCTCACCGGTGTTGATCAGCACGGCCAAAAAGTCCAAAAAAGCGCCGATGCCGCCGGCCTCAGCCCCCAGGCCTTTGTCGATGGCATCACCGCCCATTTCACCTCCCTCTGGGACAAGCTCAATGTCCGCTACGACGGCTGGGCCGCCACCACCGATCCCCGTCATAAAAGGGTCGTCCAGGCCATGCTCCAAAAATTGCACAACTGCGGTCAACTCTACAAAAAAAGTTACTCTGGCCACTACTCCGTCCGCCAGGAACAGTTCCTCACCGACAAAGAACGCGGCCCTGACGGCAATTTCGGCGAGGAATGGGGCGAGGTCGTCGAAATCGAGGAGGAAAACTGGTACTTCAAACTTTCGGATCACGTCGAATGGCTGCAAAACTACATCCGCAGTCACCCAGACTTCATCACCCCCGCTTTCCGCACCGCGGACGTCCTCAACGCCCTCGACTCCTCCGGCGGACAGGACCTCTGCATCTCACGCCCCGCCGAGCGCCTCTCCTGGGGCATACCGCTTCCCTTCGATGAGCGCTTCGTCAACTACGTCTGGTTTGATGCCCTCACTAACTACATTTCCTTCGCCGGCTACCTCGCGGACGAATGCGGTAATGAAGGCCTGCCGCGCTTCGCCGACCTCTGGCCCGCAGACGCCGAAATCATCGGCAAAGACATCCTCGTTCCTGCCCACGCCATCTACTGGATGACCATGCTCCACGCCCTCGGTTTCACCGACGAACAAATGCCCAGACTCATCGTCCACGGCTGGTGGAACATCAAAGGCGCCAAAATGAGCAAGAGCCTCGGCAACGTCGTCGACCCAAACTCCCTCGCCGATCAACTCACTCCCGACGGCTTGCGCTACTACCTCATGCGCGACATCGCCACTGGCTACGACTCCGACTTCAACGACGAGCGCATCCTCATGTCCTACAACAAAGAGCTCGCCGGAGGCCTGGGCAACCTCCTCAACCGAAGCATCAACATGGCTCAAAAATACCGCAATGGCCTCCTCGTTGCCGGTGACTATGACGACCCCGAAAACGCAGCTCTCCGCCAAACCGTGACCGAATCACTCTCAGTCTATTCAGAATCCATGAATGCATGGGCCATCCACGATGGCATCGCCGCCGCTTGGAAGATCGTCACCCACGCCAACGCCTTTGTCGACAGCACCAAACCCTTCTCCCTAGCCAAAGATCCCTCCCAAGCCGCCCGACTCGACAGCGTCCTCTACCATCTCGCCGAAGCCTGGGTCCATCTTAGTGTCCTGCTTGATCCCATCATCCCAACCGCCATGGCCACCGCCCGCGCCCAACTCGGCTGGGAGATGCCATCCGGATTTGTCCTCACTGACTTGAAATGGGGCATGCTCCAATCCGGCCATCAGATCAATACCCCCATTCCCCTATTTCCACGCCTAGAAACAAACGCAGAATGATTCTGTGCCCGTTGTCGGCCTTATACCATTCAAAAAGTGAGCCGAGTGTCTCAACTCGGCCCACTCATCAATAGAACCCCAAAAGGTCTTCAGATCGCATACTCGCGATCCTTGAACACCCCAGGAACGGGCACCGGATACTTGCCATTCTCGTCTGCCATGATTGGCGCTGGTCCGTCCATCGTCAGCTTGTCCACTCCAGGAGCAAACTCGATCTCAGACTTCATCATCTGCTCCAGAGTCACCAATTGACCAGTGTGAGCTGCAAATCGACCCATCGCAGTCACCACGCTAGCCATGACACCGCGCTCCACTTCATTGAATGGCTTGTTGTTTTGAATCGCACTTACCAAATGCTGCCACTCCAAATCATATGGATTCGGCTCAGGCTGTTCCGCTCGCCAGATAAGGTTCTTCGACTCCTTCTTGTGGCCCTTGAACGTCATCGCGCGCGAAGGGAAATGCCCGGCGCTTGAAACCGTCGCCCATCCCTTACTGCCATGCACTAGCGTCGCAAACTCGTTGTGCACATTTTGCCGGTTCCGCCCCTGAAAGAACAGCTTCGTGCCATCCTGAAAGGTGTACTCCACCGTGTAGTTGTCGAAGTTTTGATCAATGTAATCCCCGCGATCAGTCCTACCTCCACTCGCTTTGGCCTCCACTGGCCAGTCGTTCTTCATCCAGCAGGCCTCGTCAATGTTGTGAATATTGAAGTCGCTGAACGCCCCACCGCTTGCCCAAAGAAAAGAATGGAAGTTCTGCAACTGCCACAGCAACTCACTCGGGTCCTTCTTCGGATCGCGCGGCAGCGTGAAACACGAACCCACCGGGCCCTGCAACCGATACGCCTGCATCAGCACCAAATCACCAATCTCCCCGTCTTGAATCCGATGAAACAGCTCGTTGCGGCGATCACAATGCCGGCACATCAAACCCACTCCCACTTTCAAGTTCTTCTTCTTCGCCTCCTCATTGATCTCCAACATCCTCCTCCCACTCGGACCATCCACACACACCGGCTTCTCCATGAAAACGTTCACCCCCTTCTCCACAGCATACTTGAAATGCACCCACCTAAAGGCCGGCGGCGTCGCCAAAATCACCACATCGCCCGTTCCCGGACGCAACTGATCAATGGCCTTCTTATAGGCATCGAATCCGATAAACTTAGTATCTTCAGACACCGACATCCGATCCGGGTGTTTGCCGGACAACGCTTCAAAACTGCTCTTCAGCCGGTTCTCTTGCACATCAGCCATCGCCACCATGCGCATGGGTGCTTCCTTTAGCCCCAAACAATTGCTCGATGCTCCGGTGCCGCGCCCGCCGCATCCCACGATCACAGCCCGGATGCTTTCATCCCCAGCTGCGTGAACATTTGGCAGGCTCACTCCCGATAAGGCCGACAACCCCAGGGTTGTCTGAGTAGCTTTCTTGATGAAATCGCGGCGCGAATTGCCGACGATGATCGGACTGTTGTTTGAGAATTCGGAATTCATGATTTTTGGATTGGGACTCAGCCTCGCAGAAAGACTCTTGGTAAGGCAAGATAGAAAAACGGTCCAAAAGCCTCTTCCTATCGCTCTTCAACCAACAGAGGGCCCCAGCTTTCGTCGCTCATTCCACCAAGCCACCCCCCAACTCATCCCCGCCACCAGCACAAACCATCCCACAACCTGAGCTACAGTCTGCGTCTTGCCAAAACCCTGCTCCAAACTGGAAGACGGCAGTGGCACCGCATGGATCAACGTCAAATGAGTCACATACATCACCAACGATTCACGCCCTGCCAGTAAAAGCCCTCTCAAAACTCGCTCACCACGCCCTGCCCGAAAACGAAACACCCCGGCAACCGCCAAAGCCACCAAAATCACCCAGCCTAGCCGCTGCAAAAAAAACGCCTCACCCTGTCCTACCCAATCCATTTGTGGCACTCCCCAGGCCAATGCCGCTCCAGCGCACCCAAAAAGCCAAATCGCACCCTCACTCCTCTCGACACTCCAACGGCCACACAGCCAACCCGCTAATCCAAAACCAACCCACGGAAACAGGCAAAACACCGATCCCGTTTGCCGGTTCAACCAGGCGTCCAAAAAGCCCCACCCCGTGCTCCAATCACCCGCCCATCGCTCCATCATCACAAAGGCCACCGCTAACCCTCCCATCACCCACGGCTGCACACTCCCCGCAGGAACAAACCGCTCAACCGCCACCATCAACAGGCCCGCAAACGCCAGCGTTTGCAGCACATCCACTTTCATCATCGACAGCCACGCCGCTTCGTTCCAATCCCAATCGATCAATGCTCCCCAAGGAAAGTGCATCGCATAACCCAGCAGCATGACCCCAAGCAATCGCTTCACCGCTTTCCACCCCGGCCGCTTCCCATCCAACTTGGAAACCCTTACCCCTCTGACATACCCTCCAATCCAAAAAAACGCAGGCGCCACCAACCCATGAAAAAAGGTCCACTCCACATACCATCCCTTCGCCTGCTCTGCCGTCGTCAACAGCGTGTTCGCGACATGCACCCAGACCATGATCACCACCGCCAATCCACGAAACCCGTCAATCCACACCATCCGCCCACTTGGCACCGTCCCCGAGATTTCACGGTTGGCCATCCGCTCTACCCTCCAACACAATGCCTTCCGGCCACCCAAAGGCATACGGTGCCCGATTCATCACCGGCTTGAACCAGAACAATTCTTCTCCCTGAATGTCGCCATCCGCATCACCTAACTTCAACTCCATCTCACCGGCGATTCCTCCCGCCGATGCTTGATAAAGCGGCCTGAATAGAGGGATCCTCAGGCTTCGCTGAATCGGCATCTCCCCTGTCAGTCGCACACCGTCCGCCAGACTCGCTACCACCCTCGCCCGTCCACTTTTCAGGATCGTTAATACACCCGTGCTTGCCTCCTCTGGGTAGTCCCCCAGACTCAGTCCCACCGGAACCCTTGGCTGCAAACGCAGATCAAATCGCCCTCCTCCCCGCAAATACGGCGACCCCGCCGCAATTGTCCCAACCGGAAGCTGCGCCTCAAAACTCGCCACCTGCTGCACCCCGCCTTCCCGGGACTTCTCCCCAACATTCCCGGAAATCCCATACGGTGAGGTTAGATCCCAGCTTAACCCCAACACCAACGGTCCAAGTCCCTTCCTCGGCAGTTCCACCTCACTCGCTCTGCCGGTCCCAAATCGCGACTCCCCTGCCGTGTTGAACCAACCACCAAACCGCATCAGTTCAGCACCCATTTGCAGTCTTGCCGTGAATGCACCTCCTCCAGCGACCGTCACCCGAATCGTTCCGTGCTGCTCCCATTTTCGCTCCAAGCCGACAGCAGGCTTTGTCAGCCCCTCATAAACGCCCACCGCCCCTCTCACGAAGGGATCAGCCACAAATCGGGCCGTCACCGTCAACCCCTCACGCATCACGACTGCGATCACCGCCGCTTCGGTTACAGGTCCGCTGATCCCCGGAACAGTCCACCCTTCAAATCGGAACCCAGCCTTTGCCGTCGCACGCAGACGCACCGTTTGGCCCACCTCCAAATGCGACATCCTCCCCCCTCCCGCCAGCCCGGCAGTCCCCGCTTCTGGACCTGGACTCACCACCACTGCCAACGGACGCAAAGGACCAAAGACAGCCCTCCGCACCGCCGCGTTCGACACCACCCCATTAGCATCAATAGCCCGCACCCGTATCTCATTCGCCCCCGCCACCGCTGGCACCGTCACCTCAAAAGTCCCTCTTCTGCCATCCCCGGATTTCACTAACCGCCCCCTTACAAACGTTCCACCGTTCACCGACGCCTCCACCTCTCCAAGCCCCTTGTCATCCCGAGCCGAACCTTTGATCACCAAGGTACTCGAAACCACCTTCGCACCTTCACTAGGAGTGACCACCGTCACCGTCGGTGCTACCGCATCGGGATCCAACACCGTGACATTCGCCTCGTTCGGCACCCCACGCGACGCCGCTCCGGTGACATCGCTCAATTTCACCTTAAAGCCCTCATGCAACTCAGAGACCTCGTCATTGAATAGTCTGATCCTCACCTGCTGGCTCATCTCGCCGTCCGCAAAGGTCAACACCTCATCCCGCGCTTCATAATCAAGGTTGGCCTTCGCTCGACCATCCACCGTTACCAATCGAACCGTCGCCACGCCCATCCGATCTCCTGTCCTGACCACCGTCACCTCCACCCCTTCGTCCACCTCAGTCCCACTAAACGCTGAACTTCCCAGCACAAACTGACTCTGCCCCGTCGACGCGACCTGAGTCGTGTTCCTAACCTCATTGTTGCCTCGATTGATCTCTCCACCTCCCGTCACCTTCGCCGTCGCAATCGCATAGGCCGGCGCCGTTATTGCCACCTCCACCGCCACTGTGAGACTCGGAAAACTTGACCCAGCCGCCAACTCATCCTCTCGCCTGGCGATCACCTTCAATCCCTCTCCTTGGAGGAAACTCCACCCCGCTCCGCCCACTGCGATTGCTTTTAATCCTTCCGGCAAATCGATTGTCACCGTGACTTCTCCCTCGCTGGAAACCGTTCCAACGTTCTCAATGGTGGCGAGGTAACTGCCAGTCTTGCCCGCTTCAAACACACCCACCGGGGCAAGACTCACTCGCAGGTCGGACGCTCGCTGCACATCAAACTCTGCCTCCACCAGGGCGCTCCATTCCGCCCCTTGCAGCGCCCTCACCTTCAGCGTCCGTTTCCCCTCCGTGCTTAGCACAAGTGGCACTGGCGTCTCCCGGCGCTCCAGCATTAACTCCGCGTGAAAGCTAATGTCACTGCTTCCGGCATCGGATTGGTGAACCTCCGCGGCAAGCACGTTCGTCCCCGCGACCACCAACGCCGGATCAATCACAAACGTGAAAAACGCATTTTCGTCTGGTGCCCCTCCCGTCGCATACTGATTGAAAGCCGGATCGCTGTTGATGTTTGGCGACCTCGCTGCCTCCACTCCGTTCAAATACACCACGACCGCATCATCGTACTTCACACGCAGCTTCACTTCAGACAATCCCGTCGCATTCACCACCTCAAACGACTTTCGGAAATACGTTATCGCATTCTTCTGATCCCCTCCCGTCAAGGGATCAGCGTCCACAAAAGGCACCACTGTCGCCTCGTCCCCATCCCCATAGCCCAACTCCCCTGCCCCGCTTGACCACCCCGCATCGTCAAACCCCGTGCTTCGCCACGCCGTCCCCTGGTCACTCCCATCCGCTGAATACTTCCATACCTCACCCAATCCCACCACAGTCGTCGTCTCGACCAGACTCTGATAAATCTGCGCTCCAGCATTCAACCCGCCTCCAACCAAACGCGGATCACTGCCATCCAACGTGTAATAAACCACGCCCCCACTTCCTGCGATCACCACTTCCGTGCCACTCGAAATGGGCCCTCCGTATTGACTCAACTCCGGCGCGTCAAAACTCGGATAAAGTCCGTCTCCCCGCAACTGCGCAATCACACGCCCACTGCGCTCAGGCACAAACGAGTCAATCACATAATTCACCGCGTTCACCCAGTCCAATCGCGTCAACGGTGGACCTTCCCCCATCTTCGAGTCGCCCCATCTCGCTGACTCGGCGATGATCACCCTGTCCAAAAGCGCCTTCCGCTCCAGCATCCGCCCTTGAATCTCATCCGCGCGCAACTTCCCCCCGCCAAACAAATGCTTCTGCACCCGGTCCGCCCAAAGCATCCGGTACTCCACGCTCGGGCGCAGGTCATGATGCAAAAACATCGGATTGTAGGTTTCAACCACTGTCCGATTCCCTGCTTCAAACGGCCCGGTGCGGTCCTCATCCACATTAAAAAACGTGTGCTCAAAGTCATGCGCTAAAAACTTGAAGCCCCCGCTCAAACCCAGTCGGTTCCGAACCGCAAACCAATTGTTCGCGCGCTCATCACCCAAAAAGGCCGACGTGGCTCCATCCAGATTTCCCGTCCAAAAGGTAATCAGCATGTAGTCGATCAAATTCTCCGCATCGAGCAGCACCGGATCACTCGTGCGCGTCGTTCCATCCTCCGCCAACCCCCGCATCGCAAAGTAACCGGCATCGTTCGGACTTGCAAAGTGCGCTCTCGCCTTCACCCGCAGCGCCTCCCACGCCTCCAGATTGCCATCAGTCACCCCCGTGATGTAGCCCTGATCTTGCTCCCCCTTAACCGTGTCATAGTCCTCCTCATCCCCCCCCAGATAGCTCTCCCCAAAATTCGCCTCAGGCCGCTCATGCGTCTCGTAAAGCCCCCAATACTGCCCGTTCAAATACAAATGATAATACTGGCTCCGTGTGTGTGGCTGCCCCATCGCCCCCTGCATCTCTCGCGCACTCTCTTCCCTCATAAACGTGTTATTACCATCCCCGCCAAACGACCAGGAGTAATTCTGCGCCGTCCGAAGATCCACCTTGTTGAAGCTCGAAGCCCCCTCATCTCCAAACAAAGGATACTCCAACTGCGCCGCCCCATATCGACTCCTGAAAAATAGCCGGAACGAATGCTTGGGATTGTCCCCGCTCCTGCTGAACCCGCCGCGCAATCGCAACCCGCAATTCACGCCAAATCCCCCCCCAGGACCGTCGTCTCCTATCATCTCAATCGAGGCCGGTCGCTCCCACGCCTCTCCTCGGCCAAACGGATTGACCCAAATCCCCGAATCAATCGAAAACAAATTCGGCAAATCCGTCACCACCGACAGAGTCGGAATCGCTCTCAACGCCGACTTAACTTGGTCGATACCCCCAATCTCAGGGTTCTTGCTGTTCACGATCTCCGGATCCATGCCGTAATCTGACACCTGGCCATTCACCGTCCCCAAAGGCCATTCACGCGACGGCGGTGCCCCGGTTCGAGACTGCGCGATCACATCTTCCAAAAACAGATAACTCTGCGTGATCACTTCCGTCGGCTCATACCCCGCCCTGAACCCCACCGCCCGCACGATGCTTGTCTTCCTGATCGGCAGCGGTCCCGTGTAAAGCCTCCCGTTAGTCGCCGTCGGCGTCGAACCATCCAAGGTGTATCGAACACTCATCCCAGGGGTGGCTGAACGAATCGCCAGCGCAAATCCCTTCTCATAAAATCCATGCGGATGACTGAAATCCAGCGGTGCCACCTCCCCCAAGAACTCAGGTATCCCATTCGCCACCCCCGGCGTCGCCGTCACCGCCGCACCCGTCGGACGGAAAAAGACCTCGTTTCCGGCCAACCCCGCCCTCGCACTCAGCTCAGGCAAAATGAAAAACGCCCCGTCATCCCGCGCTTCATTCATTGCATGTAGCGCCAAAACATTCCTTCCGTTCGTCAGCAACGACAAAAAGCCCGACACATCAATCGACTCTGCGCTCAGCGACTCCGCAGCGGACCGTTGCACCAGCGCTTCGCTGTCAAACCGGGCGTCAGCAGGCGCGTTACGCCTCGCCACCTCCGTGCCATTCAAGTACGCAATGAACCCGTCTTGATATCGAACCTTCAATGTCAAACCCGTCAAGGCATTCGCACCACTCACCGTGAACGGCATGCGCACCAAGCAACTGGCATTCTTCGCCCGCATCGCACTCCGCACATCAGTCGCCACCACTCCTCCGCCTCCCCCGTCTGTTCCCAGTGGTGACGTCACAACCGCCAGCCCCCCAGGTGCGCCAACCAACCGAAAATCTGCGTTCCACGCCGCATCCGTTCCGGCTTTCGCAAAAAACTCCACACAGTCCCCTCCTACACCTTCCCACATGATCACCTCCACCGTGTGAAGTCCTGCCGAAAGGTTCACCGGTGCGCTCAGATTGTCCAAGGGCCCATGATTGCTGTCATCCGTCATCACCGCCACCCCGTCAATCTTGATCCGGCCCCCATCATCCGAGTTCAACCCAAACACATAATCTCCAGTCGCCGGAATCGTAATCGTCCCGGTCGCCCTGAACGCGTAGGGCTCCGCCGTCCCATTTGGCAAGGCCGCGTTCTCCGTGTAGTTTCCATCGCCGCCATCTCCGAGGTAATTGACGAACGGCGCCACCACAGTCGCCTCACTCAAGATCAACGGACTGCCTTTCGGTAACGCCAACAACGCCTCACAAGTGGCAATGCTGTCCACAGACCCAAACTCCGGTCTCGCCGCCACCTGCCTCACCGTGAACCCGGGCAATCCCACACCAAATCCCAACCCGGTCTTTCCCCTGGCCCAGGACCCATCCTGAAAATCCCGTGCCGTCCAGTTCGTCCCCAACGCCCCATTCTTCGGCACCAGATACCGCACATTCGCTCCCGGTGCGACCAAGCTCCGGCTCGAAAAGGCAATCCCATAACTCTCATCCCTCGCCTGCGCCGGATACAAGGGCGAAAAAGCCTGCTCCACCGTGCTCCCATCCGGCCGCACCAGGGCCAGATACTCCCCTCCCGCAGACAGATTGAAATTGGTGTGCAACGGCTGCCCGACCACCCGCCGATTCTTGCTCGAAGCCCACACCAACAAAAACTCCTTGGCCCCCAATGTCACCCCCGGAAATCGCCACTTCGCCAAGTTGGATGCCGAATCAGTCAAACACCAGTCGCTCAAGTCGATGGCTTCCGACCCCGGATTGTACAGCTCAATCCAATCCGAAAACGCTCCATCTTCATCAGCGATCGTGCTCTCATTGCTCGCCATGAATTCCGAAAGGATCAGCCTCGGTCGTGGATTGAATTTCGTCTTCAACACAACAGACCCGCTGGCCCCAACCCCGCCTCCTCCGCGGGATCTCTCGGTCAGGAAATGCCCAAACCCCCTCCGATTCCCCCCCTTCTGTAAGATCACCCCAGTGAAATTCGCCCTCCCATGATTCGGATGCAAAAACCATCCTTCAAACTGTCCCCGCCCCGCACTCAATTTCAAAGCATAGCTCGAGTCCGATGCTGGCTGCTTGCTCACCCCATTCTTAGCCGAAATTCGAAGCTCTTTCTTCAACTCCTCCGTCAGACCTCCTTGTGAGAAATTCAACACCGCATTGCTGTCCGAAACGTCGCTCAAGTCAGGAACCACGCTCTCCCCCTCCACCACCACAAACCGCGTCCCAATCAGCTTCAAATCCAATCCCTCAGGCCACCCAAACGGGTATCGCCTCGCCTGCACGTTCACCGGTTTGAACCAACGCAAACCCTCGCCCGCAAGATCCGTATCAGGTCGCGTCGCATCCACCTTCAGCCAGCCATTCAGACTTCCTGCGCCACCCTCTAAACTCAAAAACAACGGACACTTCGAATCCTTGTCCAAATCCGCGCTCGCCGTGATTCGCGCACCGTCCGCCAGCACCCCGACCAGCCTTACTTCTCCCCTACTGCTCACCCAAGTAAACCCCACTCCGTCTCCCTGCGGATAAGATGTCACCTCCAGCCCATTCGTCTGCAGTTGCGCAGGCATCGCCCAAGAATACCGCGCCGCCACCGCCGTTGTCTCCGGTGTCCTCCCATCAAACCCATGTCGATTCGCCTCCACACTCGATAGCACCACCGACCCCTCCCTCGTCTGGCGTCTCAACTCACCCGAAATCCGCCGCTCGCCTGCAGGATCAAGATCCAGCCGCAGGGACAAAACATACCCGGCCAGGGGCACCCTCGAAAGCAAGATCTCCGTCTCAAACCCCTCACCAAATCGCGCCGCCCCCTCCGCATCAAACATCCCCCTCAACACCCAACGCCCCCCACCAACTCGCAACAACCCTGAAAATCCTCCCGTTGAACTCACCCGAATCGCGACTGAACCCTCGCTGTCATGTCGCGAATCCTCTCCAACAACCGCCCCAATCAATCCGCTGAAAGATCCGACGATTGAAGGCACAAAAGGATCATCCACGAAGTTCGCACTGATCGACAGCCCCTGAACCATCGTAAATCTCAGTCTCGTCCCCAGTCGCTCCGCTTCACTCAGCGCCAACTGCGGCGAACTCCACCCATTCCAAACCTTCCCCACCCTCGCTTTCGCCGTCAACACATACCCCTTCGCCACCTCAAGATCTGACAGGGACGCCACCGGACTCAACCTGACCGTCCCCCCATCCGCCGGCAAAACCGAAAGCAACAACGGCCCCCGATCGCCAACTCCCTTCTCATCGGACCCGGAAGCCTGTCTTCCTGACAGCCCTAAAGCCAGACAAACAAATAAGCACGCAACCCGCGCCCTGAACCCAAGATCAAACAACATCAGCTAATACTAACTCCTGTCCCTTTTGGTGACAAGCTCCCCGACATCATTTTCACATCCAAAAAGCAAAAAACAGCTGGAGCGGGTGATGGGAATCGAACCCACGTCTAAAGCTTGGGAAGCTCTCGTTCTACCATTGAACTACACCCGCACAATCGCGGACCGTCATTGTGCGGATCACCAGCCTATTGTCAACGCCAATCCGAAGGAACCTTATCCTGCAAACGGCATCAACTTCGATGCCACCAGCGTCACAGCCAATCCCAGTGCCGACACCAGGGTAAGCATCACACTGAACGATTTCAGTGTCTCTTTCTCGGTCAAACCACTCAATCGGGACACGACCCAAAAGCCGCTGTCATTCATCCAGGAAGCAGAGAAAGCCGCAAATCCTATCGCCAGATAAAGATACATCGGATGATACGGCAACCCTCCCCCTTGAATCATCGGATACACAATCGAAGAAGCCGTCAACATCGCCACCGTCGCCGACCCCTGCGCAACTCGCAAAATCAACGCCAGCAAATACGATACCAGGATCAGACTCAACCCCGCTCCGGAGGCCATCTTCTCCACCGCCGCACCCACCCCCGCATTCTTGATCATCGCACCAAAGGCCCCACCCGCCGACGTGATTAAAATGATAATCCCCGCCGTCTCCAACGCTGGCGCAATTTTAGCCTCGATCTGCTCCTTCCCAATCCCGCATTGCCTCACCAGAATCCCCAACGCGATGAACGTTCCGATGAACAAGGCGATGTTTTTGTCACCAACAAAATCAATCACCTGGCGCACCTTCTGAAAACTCTCGGGACCTCCAAACCAACTCACCAGCGCTGCCTGCTCTCCTTCAACTCCCGAAGGCACCATCACCTTGATCAACGACGACAAACTAATCAGCGCAATCGGCAAAACGATCGGCACCATCGACCAAAAAAACGAAGGCAACTCCTCATCACGCTTATTCACCAGCGCCTCCAACTCACTCAGACTTGACCCTGGCGTTTCCCGCAGCGGCATTGTCCAGCGCTTGTTCATCCAAACCGCTATGCCAAAGCCACCGAGAGCCGGCAAAATGCCCGCCGCAAACCCCGAAAGAATCGAAAGTCCCACATCAAGCTTCAGGTTCTCCACCATCGCGATCGGTCCAGGGTGCGGCACCGTCATTGAGTGCGTCACCACTCCGCCGCAACAAACGCAAAGCACATACAACAAATAGTCCTTGCCCGTTCGCACTCTCAACGCTTTCGCCAGCGGCGCCATCAACATGAACATGGTGTCAAAAAAAATGGGCACCGACAGAATGTAAGTGCTCACCAACAGAGCAAATCCCGCATTTTTCTCGCCGAAAATCTTCAAAAAACGTCGCACCACCTTGTCTGCAGCCCCGCTCTCCATCATGGCCATCCCAATGATGGACGCCAACCCAATCGACACCGCCACCCCTCCCGCGGTCTTGCCAAAACCCGCCGTCACCAAGCCCACCACATCGACCAAGGATTTGATCACTGGTTCGCCCGTCGAAGAATCAATGGTCGCCATTGGAAAAAACGAAGCCAAAACGCCAGCAATAATCGCTGCCAGGATCAAAGCCAAAAAGGCATGCAATCGAAGTTTCCCAATTCCAACCACAATCCAAGCCACACTAACGATCAGCACAAAGAAGGGCCACAGGTCAGAAGCGGTGGAGGAGGCAATGATAAAGGACATCGCAGGAATGCTGAAGGGTTCGCTCAACGTACTCCAGCGAAAAATCTCGCTTAGTGACCAAAAAGAAAGGCGAACCACAAAGGTCCGCCTTTCACTTGCAATCTGTTCCCAACAGCCAAACCGGCAACGATTACGCTCTGAAAATTTAGAGGTTCTTTACCTCTCAGATATCCTACATCACCCAACGATCAATGCGTCAATCTGAAGTCATGCGTTTGTAAAAATCCTGTCAAATCACAGTGCGCTGGGTATCTCATTCAGTGTGTAATACCCCACCGCATGCAGCAGAGCTGCTCCCTTCGCACTCTTCAGCCCGTCAAGATGCAGTTCATGCACGTGCCCTTGAGTCAAGGGAGTCACTTTCAACCGGACTGACCGACCATCCTCAGACACGACTGCCGCCTCGATTTTCGGAGTCACTTCATCGATCTCGGGCCCGCCGTAATCCTCGCGATACGCATACGTGAACGCACGCATCG
Organism: Verrucomicrobiaceae bacterium; assembly: GCA_947440575.1. GTDB lineage: Bacteria > Verrucomicrobiota > Verrucomicrobiia > Verrucomicrobiales > Verrucomicrobiaceae > JAGRPD01. The sequence continues at coordinate 37,094 of CANETF010000007.1, read as the reverse complement.
AATAGCTCGCCACATTCCCTGTAGTCGCCGAATCGAAAGGTTGAGTGAACGTCAATTCAAAGCCATCCGCCGTAGCCCGCATCTCGTGCACTTCGAACGGAACTTTTCCTGTCCACTCCAATTTCTCAAAGCAATACGGCTCGCCCCCTCGCGCCCCCCAACCGCGATCACTTCCTCCAGTGAAAAGCACCCCATCCGGGGTCATTCGTCCCCCAATGAGCCCCGAGGTAAAACCACCCCGAAATGGAAACACCGCGCCTTGCCGAATGCCCTTAACCGTTTCCAAAAACACACGGCTAACATTGCTATGGCTTTGGTCTCCCACAAACAGCTGGTTATCAAATGGACCAAATTTCCCCCCACTTTCATCACAGGCAATAAAGGTGGGCGAATTCCCAATTTTGCCATGCACCAAGTAGACGGCAGGGGGCAACAGTTCCTTGATCCGCTTTCTCTCTTGAACCATTCGACCAGGGTCACCACCAGGACGCACCTCCCCCCTCTTGAGTGCTCCCTTAAACGCCTCAGGAATGGGATCGACCGGACGCGGCCCCATCTCCGCAGCCATCGCATACCACTCATTACCACCCGGATGCCCCTGAAAACTCCCTGGAACCAAATGCTGCAACGTCGAAGAACCACGCCATGGGCCCTGATTGTCGGTCATATACACCGCCCCCTCCGCGTCAAAACCCAATCCACCAGGGCTGCGAATCCCGCTGCACGTGGGCACCAGTCTGCCATCCGGTTTCACTCGTAAGGCCCACCCCCGAAACGGCACCTGACTCGAAAACGATCCCGTTAGGCAGAGCGCCACCCATAGATCCCCATCCTTATCAAAACGCGACCCAAAAGCATACTCATGGTAGTCGCCCGACACCCCCCAAGCATCAGTCACAGGCTCAAAAGCGTCCGCACGTCCATCCCCGGTTGTGTCCTTGATCCGCATCACCTCATAGCGCGTTGTCGCATACAACCAGCCATCCTTGAATGCCAAACCCAGCACTTCATGCAATCCAGACGCAAACAAAGTGAACTTGGCTCGGGATGCATCCGCTTCCATGGCATTCTCAACCGTCCAAATCTCGCCTCTTCTCGTTCCCAAAGCCAATCGGCCTCCAGGCAACAACTCCACCGATCCTACTTCCAAGGCCGTTTCACCTGGCGTGGTATAGGTCGTAATGCGATAGAAGTCAGACTCTGTTGCCGGTTCCTCAGCACAAACTGAAGAAAGGCAGGTGATAAATAGAAGGAAGTTTCTCGAAAACATTGGGCGCAGCCAATGGATACGAAAACAATGATCCATTCCTACCACAAAAGGTCAGCGACCCGTCGCTTTCCCGCTCATGGCCGAAGTCAACTGCACCGCCGCCAAGTGCATGGCTTCGCGCTGCTCCTTCAACATTCCGCTGGATAACCGTCCCCCATACTCCCTCAGAATGTCTGTGCTCAGCAGAAGCACTGCCAAAGGATCCCGAGTCGCTGAATCGATTGTCAGCGAACCTTGATGGCAAACACGGGAATCAGTAGAATGGGCATTCATTGCGGAACAAGTCTGCCTTCCATCGCTCGAAGCCGCTATCGGACTTTAGTCGGACCTCATCACTTCCTTTTGAACGGATACCACCATTGCCTCCAATAACCCTTGGGCACTGGATGTCCGGATATCCCATAGCCCTCCGGCCACCGATCCTTCGGCATGTGATGCGTGCCAAATAGTCTGTCCAGCCAAGGGAAATGGATCGCAAAATTCACATCGATCGCCTCCTTCTCAATGCCGTGATGCCAATGATGAAACTTCGGTGTCACAAAAAACCGGTCTAACCAGCCGAATCCCCACCCGATATTGGAGTGCGCGAAAGTGGCCCAAAGATAAACGATAAACACATAGGTGTTCACGGCCTCTTGGGCAAAGCCCAGCATGATCATCGGCAGCACCGTCGTCCCCCTCAGTGCCAGAATCTCCAAGAAGTGCATGCGGGCACCTGCCATCCAATCCATTGCTTTTGCAGAGTGATGCACCGCATGAAATCGCCACAAGATCGGAATTCGGTGAAAAGCCCGATGCAGCCAGTACTGCACCAAATCAGTCAAAAACATGATCGCCACCACTTGCAAAGCAAATGGCAAGTCCGATACCCAAGCCCGAAACGCAGCCCATCCTGATGTCACGTCAAACAAGGCCCGAGCTGGACCGAAACTCAGCCAAGTGATGATTTGGACAAGCATCGAACTGACCAAGAAGTAAAACAAATCCTCCCGCCATTCCGTCCGAAACACCGACTGATCCGCCTTTTTCGGAAACCAGCTCTCCAACGGAATGAACAACAGCCCCGTGAAGACCATTCGCAAAACAAAAAAATCCAAACCAAAGGACACTGGCGTCAAATCTGGCATCACTGCCGTGGCACGACTTCCCCCCAGGATAGAGGCCAACAACGTCAGCGCTAACCCAACCCCTCCCAAAAGCTTCTTGTCCCGAAGCACGAGACTCAGCAATGAGCTCAAATACGCAATCACCATCAACCCAAACACCACCCCCCGGAACGAACCAGCCTCCCGAAACATTTTCAATTCTTCAGTGCCAAAAACGCCCGGAAAACGCAGCACCAAAACCAATCCCAGCGATCCAATTCCAAGCAACAGCCCCACCACGCCACTAATCCATCCACTGCCAAATGTGGTTAGCTTTGGATGCGCTTGCAATTCGCGACGCAACGCCGCCCGGCTCTTTCGGACCCATGTCATTTTCCAAAAACGCTGCACTTCGCCCTAGCGCAAGCACCATTCGCTCTTCAGAGGCTCTTCTCCGACCAAAGTCGGATACTAGCTTCATTCCCACTCGATGCTTGCCGGCGGCTTGGTCGAGATATCGTATAGCACCCGATTGATACCTTTGACAGAGTTCAGAATCTTGTTCGACGCTGCACGCAGCACCTCATAAGGCAACTCCACCCAATCGGCCGTCATGGCATCTTCACTCACCACCGCACGAAGAGAAATGGCCTGCTCATACGACCGCTCATCCCCCTTCACTCCCACCGTTTTAACCGGCAGTAATGCCGCATAGGCTTGCCAGACCTTTTCATACCAACCACTCCGGCGAAGCTCGGCGATAAAGATCGCATCTGCCTCCCGGGCAATCTCCAGTTTCTCAGGCGTCAACGCCCCCGGCACTCGCACCGCCAGCCCAGGCCCAGGAAACGGATGACGCCACAGCGCTTCATGTGGAATCCCAAGACTCGCCCCCAGGGCTCGCACCTCGTCCTTAAAAAGCTCCGCCAGAGGCTCGAGAACCTTCCCCTCTTTCTTGAGTTCCAAAATCCGATCGACCCGGTTGTGGTGTGTCTTGATCTTCGACGCCGCAGACCCACTTGAAGCACTTTCAATCACATCAGGATAAAGCGTGCCTTGAGCCAGCAGTTCCACATTGTCCGCCACCCCCCAGAACTGCTCGATGAATTCCCCCCCAATAATCTTGCGCTTCTCTTCCGGATCACTCACTCCAGCCAGCTTGCCCAAAAACGCCTCGCTGGCATCCACCACCTCGATCGGCACTCCCACATCAATGAACTGCTTGATCACTTCAGCCGTCTCACCCTTCCGCATCAATCCCGTGTCAATGTAGATGCACCGCAATTTCACTCCCGCACGATGCAACAACACCGCCAAAACAGTGCTATCCACCCCACCAGACACACCACAAACAACCTCCCGATCTCCCACATCCGCACGAATCTGGTTCAGCATCTCCGCCTTGAACGCCTGAATATCAAAAGGCGCCAACTGGGCCCCGGATCGCGTTAAGAAATTCTTCAAAATCTGTGCCCCCTCATGGGAATGCGTCACCTCCGGGTGAAACTGAATCCCCCAGCATCGCTCCCCAAACTGCAGTGCCACCGGCACCGCATCCTCATTCGTCGCGATCACCGACACCCCTTCTGGTAAGGCACTCACCGTATCCGAATGACTCATCCAAATCTGAGACTCGTGTGAAATGCCTTCAAACAGCGTCCCCGCCTCACTAACGATCAGCTTCGCCGGACCATACTCCCGAGTCACTCCCGGACGCACCGTCCCCCCATGCTTAATGTTCAGGAGTTGCATGCCATAACAAACCCCGAGCACCGGCACCCCAAAACTCTGCAAAGCCTCAAAATCCACATCAGGCGCATCCACCTCCGAAGTGCTTCGCGGCCCGCCTGAAAGGATGATCGCCCCCGGATTCTTCAACCCCGCCAATTGCGTCGGAGCATAGAGATGAGCCAAAAAACCAAGTTCCCGCACCCGGCGGACGATGAGTTGGGTATACTGTGAGCCGTAATCGAGCACGGCAACTTCGTTGTCATTCATGAGGTCAAAAAAGAGAAAAAGAATCAACTGGCGGGTTCATAGTTCACCGGTTCTTCGGTGATCACGACATCGTGCGGATGGCTCTCTTTGAGCCCACCTGCCGTTATTCGAACAAACTGGGCCTTTGCGCGAAGCTCATCCAAATTTTGAGCGCCCACATATCCCATTCCAGATCGCAACCCGCCCATCAATTGAAACACCACATCCGAAAGCGGCCCCTTAAAGGGCACTCGCGCTTCCACGCCCTCCGGCACCAACTTGCCAGACGAATTCTGACCATATCGATCGCCCGACCCTTTGCGCATCGCCTTCAAGGATCCCATGCCCCGATACTCTTTAAATGTCCGCCCCTGTGACTTCACCATGTTCCCTGGGCTCTCCGCAGTTCCTGCAAGCAATGACCCAAGCATCACACAGTCCGCACCCGCTGCCAAAGCCTTGACAATATCGCCTGAATACCGGATCCCGCCATCCGCGATCACGGTGACGCCCCGAGGACGACACACGTCGGCCACCAGTTGGACCGCTGTGAATTGCGGCATTCCCACTCCCGAAATAACCCGCGTCGTGCAGATGGACCCCGGCCCCACCCCCACCTTCAGAGCAGTCACACCTGCCGACATCAGATCCAATGCCCCCTGGGCCGTCACCACATTCCCCGCTACCACTGGAAACCCATCCCCCAAAGCCCCGCGCAAACGTTCCACCACCTGCATCACACGTGTCGTATGCCCCGTCGCCGCATCAATAAACACCGCATCTGCCCCTGCCGCCTTCAGCGCCAGTGCCCGCTCCACACAGTCATCACCTACCCCAACAGCAGCTCCCACCCGCAATTGCCCGTTTCCATCCTTCGCCGCACTGGTATACATCTGGCGTTTGATGATGTCCTGCTTCGTAATCAGACCCGCAAGCTTCCCATCCGCATCCGCCAGCGGCAGCTTCTCAATCCGGTGAGTGTAAAGAATCTTCAACGCCTCGTCAAAGCTCGTATTCGGCGCCGCCGTGATCAATCGATCCAACGGCGTCATGATCTCTGATACCGGCGTGTTTTCGTCCTCAATGTACCACATATCCCGACTCGTCACCATGCCCACCAATCTCCCATCGGGGTCAACGACCGGGAATCCACTCACACCTTTCTCGTGCATCAGCCGATTCAAGTCGCCCAGCCGAGTCTCCGGCCGGGCGCTGTGGGGACTCTGAATCACCGTGTTTTCCGACCGCTTCACCTTCGCCACCTGTTCTGCCTGATGATCAATCGGCGCATTCCGGTGAATGACCCCCAGCCCCCCCTCTCGAGCCAAAGCAATCGCCAACTCCGACTCCGTCACCGTATCCATGGCAGAGGACAAAACCGGAATGTTCAAAGGAATGACGGCACCCAAGCACGCATCCAAACGCACCTCGGACGGCAGCACTTGGCTCAGCCCAGGCAACACCAATACATCATCAAAACTAAGTGCTAAAGGAGGTATTTCGCCCATGGGCCATCAAAGCAGGCGTTTCCCCTCTGTCACCTAAAAAATGCCTTTTCGATCAGGTGCCTACCCCCGCAAAATCCGATCCAGACCTCTCTCTTGGTCCTATTTGGCTTTAAACAGCACCGCCCCACTCTCACCCAGGCCCGTTACCGGTTTTGGCAATGGGGAAAGGAAAAAGCCATGCCCACCCCGATGAACACCCGCCTTCTGGAACAAAATGGCCTGCCAATTCACTGCTTTGGCCGTCGCAGGATGAACAACCGTCCCCTTCACACCTCCGGTCGTGCGAGTAATAGCAGCCGTAAAACTCGCATCCGTAGCCGGCACACGCGTCAGTTTATCCGTAACTGAGACACTCACCAGCTTTGCAATTCCTGGAGTCAGTCCACCCACAAAGGTCAAATCCACGTTGCCATTGGCCAAATCTTCAGCACCCAACGCAGGCACGACACTGCTCCCTGTCACCACACTGAATTTGGAACCAAAAACATCCACATTGAGCCCCGTTGGCCAACCGGCCGGATACCATTGCGATGTCGCGATCGCCGGGCGGCACCAAAGCGCATCCAATCCTGCCGCATCCGTCGCAGCCTGCGTGGGATCCAGCTTAACTTCCGCCGCAAAACACCCCTTCGAGGAATACAACGCACCAAACACCACCAAGGTGTTGGCCTCCGTCAACTTCGCCGCCCACGTTGGCATCACTGTGTTATCCGCCAAGGTCAAACCACAGCTCACAGTACCATCCGGTTTCACCACCAAACTGCCAATGCCTACCCCTTGCGGGTAGAGGTTGGTCGCCAAGACCGGCACTTGCGCCTTGGCTGGCAATATCAGATTGTACCTCTGACTCACGGCACCCGCTAATGAGGCATCCGCTCTCAAAGCGTTACTGTAGTGAGACCGCTTCGCCGCAATCTTCGAAACCGTCAATGTCGTCCCATTCGATTTTCGGGTCAGTGTTCCGGAAACCTGCTTACTGGCCCCTGTCATGTCCAGCTTCAATTCCAGCTCCAAATCGGCCTTCCCCTGCCTTTTGATCGTCAAGATCTTGGACCTCGTCGTTCCGAATCGCGTAAACCCAGAGTTATCCAAAGTCCCCGTATAGCTCAGATTCGAACCATCAACCCTCAGTCGCCCTGTCACCCCCCCTTTGCTACTCACCGTCGCCGTCAAATGCCCCACGGTCTCTACCCCTGGAGTCTGCCCCACATCCGGCAACACCAACCCCTCAAAAGAACCGATCAAAGCGGGCACAAAAGGATTCAAACGAAAATTCGCCGTCAAAGACAAACCCGGCTGCATCAGAAAGTTAAGCCTCGGCAATTCTGCGGAAGCTACAGTGACCCCAGTCCCGGCCATATCACTCACCGTCCAACCATCAAATACCGAGCCTGCCTTCGGCACTGCAGTTATGCTATACAAAAAGCCCAGATTTCGGGTCGATGTCGGCACAAAGCCAGTCGATACCCCCCCAAAATTCAAATCATTCACCGCCACCGCCAACGACCGCTCAACCTTGTAAGTAAAGACCCGCCTCACCACCGCTGAACTTCTCAGCCGAGTATCCAGCGCCCGGACAAGAATCGTATGAATTCCTGGATTCACTGTCAAAGGCACATCGAAAGTTGCTGTTCTAAAATCCGATGCAAGCGTAATCCCAATCGCCTGATAAGCCGCACCATCGAGTGATATTTCGACCCTCTCAATTCCCTGGTTATCGCTCGCCGTACCCTTGATATTGAAAACCGGCCCATTCCCTTCAATCGACAGTTGATTGTTTATCGGTGTGAGCAAGGTCAAACCTGGACTTACCGGATCAAACGCATCCACGATCCGCACGGTCCCTATCGTCGGACTTCCAAGCACCGCTCCTCCTGTTGGAGCACTCAAGATCATACTAAATGTTTCGTTCAACTCCCTCACAGTAGGGTCTGGTAAAGTCGTTACTGGCACAAACTTGAGCACCTCCCCATGGTTGAACGTCAGCACAAGATTGGTCACTGGATTGAAATCCGAAGATGTCGCCGTCCCCGTATTGCTGCTATCTACCCGAACAGTCACAGTGCCTCGACTTCCCCCTGTCCGGGCAACTCCAACCAAGCCAGCACCAGTCCCTTCCGGAACAGAACTCGGATTTTGCGAAAACCCTAGGCTTCCAGCCCCTCCGTCAACATCCTTCTCATACTCGATCGCTCCAATGTCCACCACCGAACCCAGGACAGTATCCCCGTCTCTAACCCGGCCTCCACTTCTTTGATCCGTTGTTAAATCGGAAGTCGTCTGCCCGCCTGGAGGGTCAATTGCGCGCGATGCCGGGAGGGGAATCCGTGTCTGCGTCGGCCCACCAAAACTCCCCAACGGCGTAAGCAGTGGGTTAATCGGACTGGCGCTCGTTCCAACCAAATCTCCATTTGTATTTGGCTGATTCAATGGACTTGGCGTTGGGAATACGGTCGTAATGGACTGGTTGTTTCCTATCAGGTTCACTCCAGAACGGTTGATCGTCGAAAAACCATTCTTGAACAGATCGGGACCGCCTCCTGAACTAGTATTCTGGGCTACCAAACAGTTGGTTAACGTCACCACACCAGCAGCCAAATCGGTGGCGATTCCCCCTCCATTTCCACCAAAATCAGTTCCATCACCTGCCTTGTTACCCGCCACTGTCAGGTGCTTAAGCGTAAGACTCGCCTGGTTGAAAATCCCACCACCATTCCCTCCTGTTCCTGTAAAGGCACCCCCTGCATCTCCTTCACCCGCCTCGTTCCCTACCAGCGTCGTGTTGATCACTTCGAGCGGCGCTTGGTTGCAAATTCCGCCTCCAAATCCACCACTTCCACTACCCCCGCCCAAACCACCACTCCCGGCTTTGTTACCGCTGAAGGTGCTTCTCCGAACCACCCCGTTGCCAGAATCATGGAAAAGACCTCCCCCATATCCTCCAACACCATCATTTCCTCCTGCCCCTGCCGTATTGTTCCCGAATGTCGAACTGTCAATTTCTAATGTCCCAGCATTGTAGACCCCCCCGCCATTCCCTCCGGAGTCGTTCCCCCCAAATCCTCCGTCTCCTGATGCATTTCCAGTAACACTCGAAAGCTCCAGGGTCAGGCTCCCCGAACTCCAGATCCCCCCCCCCTTCCCGCCACTTCCAGTTCCATTACCCTTTCCTGCAGAGTTTAGATCAATGACCGACCTTCTCACCGTCAAATTTCCCAAGTTGAGAATGCCACCACCATTACCCCCGTCCCCATCATTGATCCCCACTGGCGCTGCACCCCTCGTGATTCGAAGGGCCTCCAATACGAGTGATATACCCGCAGAAACTTCAAACACTCGAGAATCCCCTGCTGTCGCCGAATCACTCGCATCAGCATCTCCTGAAATGGCAATCAATGTCGCTAAACCCGCGCCATCTATCGTTAAATTCTTGTCGACTATCAGTGCACCCGTCGTTAGCCGAATCTTTTGGCCCGAAAGCCCTGGTGCAAATTGGATAACACCTCCTGAATTCGCATCATTGATCGCTTGCCGCAACGATCCGGGACCTGCGTCATTTGTGTTGGATACGACAATCTGAGAATATGCAGAAGAGCCTACCACCAAGGTCAAGATGCAAAAACAAAAGAAAGTAGTTAGTCTCATGGCATCAACGATAAACGATTTAGCTGAATCAAGTCGAACTAAGAACTCTCCATTTTGATTCACGGCAGTTTGGTGAACGTGACCTGACCACTCAAGATCGGCGTTCTGGCGTTGCTTTGCGCAGCGCTGGTCGGCAACTGAGGCAGCATGAAGTATCCAATCCCCTGTTCACCGAGACCATCCTTCACGATCAATCCAAAATAGCTCACAGACCGGCTAATCAACGCAGGTGTGCCCCCATTCGCTACATCCGGATGCGCTTCCGACAATCTGAATCCACCCGTAACAACGCCCGTCTTCGATGTGATCCTTAGCGTAAGGCCACGTCCGTTCGAACTGACGGCCAGAGCCTTGTGGGTCGGATTGACATTGAAATCCACAAAGGATGGCACCGGCAAAGCACTTTCCACATTAGCTTCCACTAGGTTAACTCGGCTATTGGCAGTATTGGCCGGCAAAAGACCGTTGATGTTCATCACAACGTTCGGTGAAACGGGCGGCGTATAGCGGCTACCGACCCCGGTCAGATCCATTGGATCAAAGCCAGCTGCATAAGTTCTGCCCGATGTGCCGGGCGTCGCAGGGCGCCACCAATTTACCGTGCCAGCAAGCGTATTGAGGTCGTTTGAGCCGCCCAGTGTGACATTCAACTGCCCCAACACAGAACCACGAGCATTCGCCGCATAGAGCGTCCTAAAGATCAAAATCTGTCCTGTGGGCCCAACAAATGTCGCCGATGTGTAGGAGGTTCCATCCGAAAGCCGTCCAGCGACACTCAACTTACCTGTAGCTCCAGCAACCGTGAAACTGCCGTATCCCATCCCTTGAGGAATGTTCGGATGAGTCGCCGTCCCGTTCAGGGAGTTGGGGATGTCCAGTCCGAACGTGTAATACCCTTGGTAGGCCGACGCGGGAAGCGGCACCAAGCTTGTCTTGACCCAGGTGCTCCGCCATCCATCAATGGCCGCAGTGGTCGTCCCATCCGTCACCGAACCCAACTTCAAGAGGTTGTCCACAGCATCAAGGGTGAAGGACAAAGTCAAGGGTGTCGTTTTGCTGCGAGCAATCGTTGTGGTCGCGGTCGACTGATTAGGACTGAGCGCATTCGTATTCAGCGCCCCTTTGAAACTGTAGGTTGTCGCACCCAGCAATAACTTCCCTGAATACGTGCCCTTCGTCGTCGTTGTCACGTCAATCCGACCTCCCAATCCAAAGTTCGTCCCCACAAAGCCAGTCACTGGCGGTGTGAGTGCAGGCGCTCTTGCAACACGACCCGTAAACACACCAACGACCCCACCCGGCAGCGGTTGCACAAGCAATTCCCGGTCCGCCACAAAATCAGATCCGACCGAGTTGGAGGCCGTGATTCTCACAAGGTAGGCAATGGGAGTGATCTTGTCCGGCCCAAATCGAACTGCTGTAGCTCTTCCAGAGACCAAACCTTCGCTATTAATCGTCAGCCCTGGAGGCAAACCCGTTGCCACCCACTTCGTTGGCGTCCTCGCTGGATCAGGCGCCGGTGGATTCGGGCCCTCAGCTAGTGGAACCTGAAAACTGTAAGGTTCACTGATGATAGTGGAGGTAAAATGCCCGGTCATATTGATGTCTGGAACAGCGTTAAACACCGTCAGATCATTCAGCCCTCCATCGAGACTCAATCCACCTGCAATCAGCGTAACGCGGCAATAGTAGTTCGCTTTATCGCTAACCATGAGGCTATTGCTCACAGTCAGTGTTCTCGAAGTGCCGCTTGGAATGATCGTTTCCCCAGAACCATTGTTCTTAAACCACTGATAGCTGACGTTACCCGCTGCGGTCACACTCAGCGTCGTACTCGTCCCCTCCCTTAGAATCAGCTTTCTGGCAGCCGTATTCACAACCCCCACGTCAACTGCGGCACTCGTCGCGCTCGAAGGACCCGTTCCAATCACATTGCTCACCAAGCAACTGTAGCTTCCCGCACGCGAGGTCGCGACGTTAGTCGCAGTGAATGTCGATGAAGTCGCCCCGCTGATATTCTTCCCGTTGAGTCGCCACTGATACTTGAGAGGCAACCCACCAGTGGCCACACATGTTAGGGTCAGAGTGCCTCCAACTGGAACGATTTGAGGTGTTGGCTGCGTCACAATGTTCACCTCTCCTCCCACTTCAACCAAGCTTGCTGCCGCACTCGTCAAAGGACCCACAACATTACTGATACGCACCGTGTAACTCCCAAAAGTTCCCACCGCTGCCGTCACCTCCAAGTTCGGGCTATTCGTACCAACTGCAGTCGTCCCCCTAAACCACTGATAAGTCAACGGACCCGTTCCTGCTGCGGAAACCGAGAAAGTTACAACCGTTCCTCGCGGAACTTGAAAGCCCTCGGGTTGAGTTAAGATCACGACGGCATCATTGATTTCCAATACCGCGTCATCACTGAACACCGAACCCGCCCCATTCGCCACTTCCACCACATAGGTCCCCTGATTCACTTCTGCCAGACTGGTCAGCGCCAGAGTATTAGACGGACCTGTTTGCACCTGTTGGCCATCACGCCTCCATGTATACGTGGTCGCCCCAAGAGCTGTCACCGAAAGGGTGGCACTCGTTCCCGGGTTCCGAACAGTCAAGGCAGCGGGTTGCACCGTGATTTGCGGAGTATTATTGACCACCAAGTTCGAATCAGAACTCACCACCGGAACCCCACCATTCGTTATTTCCACACTGTAAAGTCCTTCATCTGCTTCGACTGCTGCAGGGATGGTGTAACTCAGACCCGTCGCACCTGGAATAGCAACCCCACCTTTTCTCCATTGCAGGATCCATGGCTCAGTTCCGGCGACAACCACAGAGAAAGTAGCTGGGGTGCCTGGATCCACTGTCACTAGAGCAGCGGGCTGGGTGATGATACTCACTTGTGTCGTCGAACCCGAAACTTTCAGTACACCAGTCGTACTGAACAGTGAGCTGTCCCAAACCGGTCCCACGGGCAAAATCAAATTATCCACCCAATTGGTATCGCCTGCATTGGCGAACACCGCCCAATCGATCAAATCAAAGCTGGCCCCAGCACTCGGTGTGTAGCTAGGCATAAGATTGATGCGAAACTTCGTTGAATTGGGCACATTGCCCAAAGTGGCGAAGTTCAATTGGGTGAACCCGGTTTGACCCAAATAAAAGTCAATCAAAGCATTCTCACCAATGGTTACGCTCCCCTGCAAATTCAAAAGCTCTATCCCACTGCTGATGGCCGGGCTTCCGGGAGCCAGAATGGATCTTCCACTATCAGGACCGTCAATTCCGTTACTGAGTGTGACATCCCCGGCAATCGTTCCCGTCCCCCCTAGCACACCGCCAGGATTCACAACGACAGCACCAAGACCTGTGGCAGATCCACTGGTATTGTTCGCTAAAAGTGCCCCCTGATTGATGGTCACCCCTCCGGTAAAGTTGTTATTTCCACTCAGCGCCAACGTGCCAGCTCCCGTCTTGATGAGTGGACCCGCGCTAGACCCAAGAAGTGTGGCCTTCACATCCAGATCAATGGCCGCCCCGATGCTGTCCGCCACGGTGAAAGTTCTTGCGATCGATCCCATTTGAACTGTCCCACTGACCTCACCGCCAGCACTGCCGTTCGAGCCATCGAAAGCAATGTTACTGCCCGCACCAAGCGTCAACGTGGAAGCCCCCGTCCTAATTACTGACTTCGTTCCCGAAGCACCGCCACCAAGTGTTACCACCTGGTTAGCCGTGTGGTTCACTCCATTCAATTCCAGCACTCCTCCGAAGACCGTAATTGGACTATTGCTCGAAATCGAACCACCTGTAGAGATTCTCAGTGTGCCGCCTTCTGGCCCATTTGGCGTCCCAACATGGGTTGCGCCAGTGTAGGTATTTGCTTGAGTCAGTGTCGCAACCCCTCCACCTGCCTTAACAACAGTCAAAGGCTGGCTGACCAGCGCAGTGCCAGGAGTCGCATACGCCCCCACATACTGGCCATCCCGAAACAGCACATCCCAGCTTTCATTCGCTGTCTGGTGGATAACAAACGTTCCAGCCTCAGTACTCGCATTCTCAACCACAATACCCGCTGACGCAGCACCAGTTCCAGTCGCGATCCCCGTTGGAACAATGTTCAAATTCCCCATCTGAACACTCTTCCCGCCCGCCTGTAAGACACCGTTAAAGCGCAAGTTTACTTGTGTTCCTGAATTCAATCCAGATGCCTGCCCGACTCGTATGAGGTGCGTTAGGTCAGCATCATTGGAAGCGTTCCCACTCGTCAATTGCCCCGTCCAGCCTGTGTTATTGCCATTCAAAAGGTAGTAAACTCTCAAATCGTTCTGATTAGCTGCAGTATTGCCTTCGTAGTTGATTTCCGTCCTCAGGTTGCCTGAACCGTTGAAATTGCCATTGAAGGCTAGAGTCTGATCACGTCCGCCCCCTGAAATCCCCGGATTTGCGACGTTGTCTGTATAGCTCAGTATCAAATCATCAGCCAAACTCACATTCCCGTTGAAACTGAATCGATCAAATTGAGCTCCCCTTAACGGCTGCGTCGCGTCAAAGTAGGCTCGGGCTCCTAGTCTCTTCTCTTGAAACGTAAGAGCAGACCCATCATTCACACTGGCATTGACCTGAATACTCTGATCGATCGAGTATTCAGAAGCATAGTTCTGAGTCGATGTCGATAGGCTGTTCAAAAGTAGATTGGCCGCAGGTCCGCTAGCGACACTACTGTCGCCCAACTCGATTGTTGACCCGGTGCCCATTGACAGCCTCTGCGAAGTTCCAATGACCGTCCCGGATCGAACCTGAATCGCTCCACTGAATCCCGAATTACCTTGTCCCAACACCAAAGTCCCACTTCCGGTCTTGATCAAATTCCCGGATCCCTTGACCACGCCCGATGCGCGATTCAGCCGCAAAACGCCCGATCCAACCTCAACCGTAGAACTTGCATTGATCGAAATCACCCCATCAAGACTCACATCAACATGCCCCGCAGCCGTGCCCAGCGTCCCCCCATTCAGGGTCACCCACTCTTCTGTAGAGTGTTGCAATGCCGCTGCTCCCAAACTCAGGATATCCAGTCGCGCCCCTGGTGAGACAATCGTCCCGTCGATGGTCGTAATGTTACTTCCCAAGACCATGGATTTCGTCTGACTCACATCAGCCTGCAGCACGCCACCGCGAACCTCTGTCAGACCATTGTAACTATTTCCCTGATTACTAACGACTAACCGTCCATTACCTTCCAAAATCAAATCCCCTACTCCCAAATTGGTCGTCCGCGTGATGCCCCCAGCAAACTCAGGCGCATTCGTCTCGGATACAATCAAACCGCCCAAGTTCATGCGCGTCCCAGCATTTTCGAGTGTAATCCACGCCCCATTGCCTCCAATCGTCACTCCTCGGTTGTTCGAAATCGTGAATCCTCCTGCCCCACCAACGGCAGTTCCAGACGGATTGGTAAACGAAGCAACCCTCAATCGCCCACCATTAAAACTCCAGTTACCTGAATCCACAGATCCTGGAACCGCACCTAAATCATTCGGATTTTCTACCCAGACTGTTCCTTCATTGAAAAAGGTCCTCCCAGTATAACTCTTGGCACCCACGATTTGTGTCGTGCCGGTCCCTCCCAGCACCAGGTTCAATGGGTCAGTGAAATTACTGGCAGCGATGTTGTTTGCAACATTCGACACGATCCGAAACAAACCCGCACCATGATTGTGAACCAACAAGTCACGACTCGACGCCGTTGTGCCGTAGTAGTTCGCTTGAAGTGCAGAGGTCAACGCTCCCCCAGTGATGGTCTTCTGGACCGCCGTATTCGTTATGTCGGAACTCACCAATATTGCCCCTCCCAAGACGCCACCCACAACATCCGATTGGAACAAAAGTCCTGCACTATTGATGGTCAGCGTGTTGGTCGTATTCGACGCAAATCGAATATTGTTAAAAAATTGGCCATTCGCCTCACTGATGACTGGAGTCGTTCCGTTGAATCCGGTACCACTGGTTTCCGTCACCGTTCCAGCAATGAGGTTCCCCCAAAACGACGCATTGTCCACGAAATCATAGGCGCCTGCAGCCAAGGCGCTCCTAACAGTATTATCTCCTCCAACCACCGCAAAGTGAGACATTCCGCCCGTGTTTTGGTTGGCATAAAGCGCCCATGGAAGGGCAAAGTTTGCAAAATTTGCCCCATGTTGCTCGAAACTGGTCGGAATGAACATGTTAATGGTAGACGCCCCACCCTGCGAAATATCTTCCCAAAAATTCATCGAACTCCCGGAGGACCGTAGCGGCATTTCGCGAACGGTGATGTTCGTGCCCAGATCGGTATTCCCTAACCCTAAACTCAATCCGAGGTTCAAGACCGTCACGTTAGTGAGATCACTCGATTGAACACGGAGCGTCGAACTCCCAGGTCTCATGTAGATCAAGCCCCGAATGTCTTCCGTAAAGGCTCCGCTGTTACTGCTCCCCTGCATGAACAGAGTTCCTCCTGCGAGGGTGAGTGGCGCCTGAGTCGCTCCACCGGACACAATTCGGGTATTATTCACTCCATAGTCAAAAACCAGTGTACCTCCGTGCAGATTGATTCCCCCGTCAATGTCTCCGGTCCCTCCGGATCCTCCCATCACAACAGTACCACGCCCCGTCTTCGTCAGTCCCGCCACCTCATTTTCGAGGCTGAATCCACCATCATCCAATACCCGCATCAGCATTTCCAATGTTCCTCCTTCCCGGGCATAAAACCGGGCATCAGCATATCGCTGCGTTGCGTTGAAGTTCACCGTCACATTGGAATTCGTCGCTGTCGGATTACTGTTGATAATGATCGTGCTCGAATCCACAACCCGCACCAAATAGGATCCATTGGGAATTCCCGTTCCCGTTACAAACATGCCAGGGCGTAAACCTGTTGTGCTACCCACATTGATTCGGGGATTGTCATTATTGATGGTCACCCCGGTTCTTGACGCAGCAATCCCTGGGTCCGCTTCCGGCGTGACATCAAGCGTCCCTACTCCCGTCCCAATGGTGATCTTACCACTGGTGATATCTGCGCCAATAATACCGTACGAACTGGCATGGTATCCCGCATTCCCATCGCCCCAACTGATGCTATTCACAGGGAGGGTTGATCCAGGTGTGTTGAATAGAAGCGCGCCGATTTGATTTTGATCCTCCACTCCCACCGCATCCGACGTGCCAAGATTTTTCAATCGCACAAACAAAGTATCGACCGTCCCGGGTGGCAAATCAGAACCGAAACCTGATCCCAAGTGCACCACCCCGGATCGCAAATCCAACTGCCCGCTTACCTTGCTTGCATCCTTGATGAACACATTGAACTCGTTGTTAGCAACTCCTGCCGTGTCCTGCCCTGCTACACGCAGGTGCAGTCTCTCCTGAAATCCCACCGCCGCAGAAGCGGACGCGCCCAATCGATCTGAAAGCGCTCCCTCGAAGAACATCAATCCGTTGCCTAGTCCAGTCTGTTGCGTCAGGTCCAATCGGCGCGCCGTATTCGAATCCACATGTGTCGCGTTGAGTGCCGATCCCGTTCCCGTCACGTTTCCCATGACGGTGAGCGCACTGCCGTCGCGAGTCGTGATCGAAATGGCTGACCCCGCTCCAGCTGAGGAACCCGCCGACAAACTGATGTCTCCGTACCACGTGTTGCTCCGGGACTGCGACCTCAGAGTCGTGGCCGCTTCCAACACTAGGTCTTCTCTCAAGCCGGAACTCAACCCTGAGCCAATCGTCACCCCGGATCCCAACAGCAAACTGGACTGGATCACTTGCGTCCCATTGCCAACTCCAGTCGCCCCTAACGCTCGACTGTCCAACACTAGAGCTCCGCCATTAGCTCCCTGTTCAAGCACAGAGGTCAGCCCGGAGTAAGTATTACCACCCACCAGTTCCAGCAATCCCGCTCCTGATTTGGATAGACCGGCTTGGCCGGTAATCGCCGAGCTGATAACCACATCATTGTTGGCACGAATCCGCCCTTCCCGGATCCCGAAGTCCAAAGTTCCCCCCACAATCGATGTGACGCCAGTCGCGGACGAAGAACTCGCGATCATACCCGCCCCCGAAGTAATGGTTCCATGCGCAGCATTGGCATTCCCGCCAAGCTTCAGAATAGCACCATCCTGCACACTCACAGTCGAGTTACTGGCTCCGATCGCCACTTTCAGAACGTTGGCAAAGGTATTCTGAGCAATCAGCGTATCCAGCGCCGTCACCACACTGTTTGCCGCAGACTGCGCCCCCGAAGTGAGCGTTGAATACTCGGAAGCTAGCAACGGACGAATGTAGTTTGCACCCAGCAGATTCTGCACCGTCAGAAAGTCGCCCGTCGCTCCGCCTTTCACTCCGCCGAAGGCACCAGGAATCACACTGATCGTCGAAGTCCCTCCCGCCCCTCCACCACCAAGCAAGGTTGGCACCACCCCGACGGTGACCTGAGAATTTACTGAACTCGCGTTAACCAAACTCGTAGCAAATCCGGAGAACGTAACAGGGCTCTGCTCAGACACCACCAAATGGGCCCCATTCGTCACGCTCAAACTTCCAAGACTCACTCGCGTAATGTTGTTCACATTATTGGTCCGGTTCAACCTTACAGCGCCAACACCCGAACTCACCGTCAGCGCACCGACCACCTCGTCCACATTGACCGCACCACTATTGTTATTCACCGACAAAACACCACCCTTCGACAGGGTGATCGAAGAGTTTGGTAGCCGATTCGTGTTATTGTTCGTGGCGTTGTTAAGCAACAAAGTCCCTCCGTCTAGCGTAATCGAACCTGTCCCCAAAATCGCGCCGCCTGTACCACCCAAGGTCAAGGTGCCGCCACCTACCACCGTCGCCCCGGTATAATCGTGGGCCCCATTCAGGACAATCGTCCCGGTGCCCGCCTTGTAGAGCTCAAGCTGCCCCAATCCAGCTGCACCCGCATTGATTGACCCCAAAAAGGTCGACCCTCCATTGTTTTCCCCAATCGTCAGTCGTGCCAGTGTCCCAGTCGCCGTGTTAGTAACCAAACCTCCCGCCGCCGCCCCAATCAACTGGTTAAACCCTTCCGAAAACCCATTCAGATCCAAAACCCCTGTCGCATTAACAGTCATATCCGATCCCCTGCTGATCTGATCATTGAAATTCGTCAGCCCAGGCGAAGAAACCAGCGAACTACCCTGAATCCGAATCGTTTCAATGTCAGCGTCCACATCACCAACAACCGAGGGTCCTGAGATCGCGTTGGTATTTGGAGCACTCGTCTTGTTAAGGATCAAGCTGCCACCATTCACCGTCACCCGCAAATTGGTGTTCGCGCCTAGGCCTCCCAGAGTCAGGGTATTGCCACCCACTTTAGTCAGCCGACTAGTCGACCCTGAAAAGTTCACAGTTGCATTGAATACGTCATTACTCGCCGAGCTGTTCCCCACCGTAAGTCCCGAAGCATTAGCGTTGGAGCGCAATATGCTGAAGTCCGAACCGCTATTCATGGAGAAGAGCGTGTGATTCTGGATTGCCCCGCGATTGTCAGAAATGTTGAAGGTGCTTAGCAGCGATACTGTAAGAGCCCCGGCACCAGATCCAGTCGGAGGCAAGCTCAGTGTAATCGTATTGGGTCCCGCCACGTTGACTCCCGCGATAGTCGTACCCGGAGCGATGCCCGGTCCCTCAATAAGCATACCAGCCGCCAGCCCCGCCGACGAGTCGACTGAAACCACCGCACTTCCTGCCGTAACGGTTCCACCAACACTGTTTGAAATCTCTGTCTGCGCCAGGGAAAGTCCGACGGAAGCATCCACATTCACCGTTCCTTCTGCATTGCCTGTTTGGAACATTTCTATGGTTCCACCCGTCATGGAAATGTCCGATCTGGCTAAAGCACTTACCGTCGACACAGCAGCCGTAAGTGGTGCCGAAATTTCTATCGAGCCTGGATTGACCGCGGTAATGACGGCCCCTGCAGGCACCCCAACGCCACTCAGCACCATGCCCACTGCGTATCCCCCAGTTCCGGAAGGAATCGTGACCGTCGTGCCGCCGGGACCTCCAGTCGCGACGACGCCCTGCCTTCCTTGCGCCGCCATAAAGACCATGTTACTCCCAGCTTGCGGTGCCGAACTCAATTCGATCGAACCCGCATTCACAGTCGTGATGGTCGCACCAGACGGTAGCCCGGGGCCAAAAACCCTCATTCCAACGTGCAAACCAGCCGTGCTTGGTAGGTCAACTATGTTCCCTGCAACTAGCGTGCTGGACAAAGGAACTAGCCCGCCTCCAACAAGGTTTGTCACTCCACCCGTATTGTTCCCATTCTGCAAACGCACCGTTCCTCTGCTTACCTGCAAATTGCCCGCACCCATCGTCATTTGAGCCGCCCCCCCATCGCGTCCGATGTTGACTGTTCCATTCAAGACCTCTAAATCCCCTCCCATCAAAAAATTAGTCGAGCCCGAATCCGGGCCAAACGTGATCGATCCCCCGCCATCTTTTGTGATGGCTGTTGCCGCGGTGAAACTGTAAGCCCCACCACTTCGCAAGAAATTCACGTTGCCACCAAGGATTCCAATGTTACCTCCCAATCGATTGACCAGACCATTGAAGATGGTTGTGCCCGCCCTCGCCTCGAAGGCTCCATCTGCTAGGATGCTATTTGTTCCCGTCAGATCCAGAGTCCCGCCTCCTGTCTTGGTCAGTAACTTCAAATCGCCGGAGCCCAGTCCAATGTTCAGCCCGGATGATGCATTCGGACCCCCTACCTGAAGAACTCCAGCATTGATCGCGAAATCGGTAGATTCCGCGGCAATGACTAACGCATCAATCACATCCCGCGCTCCCCCTGTCTTGGTCAATATCGGATTGAAAATGGAAGCTCCGTTGTTAAAGGTAATGGTCTGATTGTTCACCGCCTGAATCGTATAGGTCTGGAGTTCATTACTGTCGTCCGTTTCCCCAATATTCATCAAATTCAAATTCACGTTCAAATCGAGGTTGATCACCTGATTGACACCATTGCTTGGGTTGACGTTGAAGTCGGCACGCCCCGCCAGACCATTGGGTACCCCGACGCTCCATCTAGCAGCTGTACTCCAGTTGCCTAGTGCCCCCGGTTGCCACTGATTCTGACCTCGGACGGACAATGCCATCGTGGACCAGCCTACCACTAGTACAACGCTTCGGGGGACAAAAGAACTTTTCATGGCTAATGATTTGGACCCATCGGGTCGGGGGCTTTGTTCAATTTATTTTTGACGATATTTGATGGAGGGCAGGTACAAGTCTACAAAGCGACATTCCAACTTGCCTGGCAGGCATTTCCTGAACTCATTTTCCTTTCAACCTCATCGGTTCACACCAAACGAACAAACAAACAATATTAAGGTCGATAGGAGACGATCCGGCTGTTCGCAGGGTCTATCTGAACGCAATAGAAGTTCTTTACCGACGCCTTATCGCTCGCTTCCTCGGATCGCTCATACAATGCCGTCACAAACCACCGCTGCGATGGATCCAAGTTGGTTGTCCCATCCGGACGTATGTAAACTGACACAGACTCAGCGATCCGATGTGGGAAAGTCCATTCCCGAAATTGTCCATCACTTCCCTTGACCTTCACCATTCCGGCATTCCCTCCGGTCGAAGAAGCTCCAGATCCTGCCAGCAGTGACGACATCGACCTGTCCTGGGAAAAGACAATTCCAGAGGCAGCGTCAACTCGGTCTCCAGAAACAATCGACAAAGGGGCCGTTAATGGAGCTCCTTGATCGGCAGGATCAGGACTCGATTCACCCGCCTGATAGTGTCTCAACAAAACGACCGAACGAAAAAGTGGCAATGAACCAGGCTTGCTTGCATCTTGGTATTTCACAAATCTCAATTCTACAACTCGTCCTTCTGAAGAGGCCGTTTGCTGCGCTGAAGAAAAGATCGACAGTAGTTGTTCTCCTGTCATCGTCATCCGAAGTGCGGACATGGTATCAGCGATGTAGAACGTGGCTGAGCCGGCAAGAATGGCAACGATTAGGATGACAGCAAGCATCTCAATCATGGTGAAGGCCTGTCGCCTGAGCGAGTTTAAAAACGAAATGGAATTCTTCATAGTCTGAAATCTGAAATTTTCGTCTACCTACCCGTTCCACCGGGAATTCCGAAGCGCGACTGTCGACGTAAAGACCCTGAAGTTAACTTTCTGGCTATTCATGAACTGCTGCAGTCTATCTAAATCTTGCCGGAAACCCGTCTCACTCGCGTTCCCAGCAAAAACACCCAGCGAGTCCAAATTCAACGACGAACCACTTCCCTCACGCCTCGCCAAGTCCACCGCCGACTGCTCATCAATCACAACCATCACCAACTCCACGGCTGGGGGCAGTTGGTGGGAAGTAATGGGCTGCCCACCACCGCTAAGAAACGCCGGATCTGCGGAGTTATAAAAGTAATTCGGCGCTACCAGCGAACGGCCATCCCCAGCTCCGCCACCCAGCGCGGTTGTCGGCGACTTAGGAGACACAAATAACCCTACAATGTTGTCCGCAACCGGCCTTGACCAAGCTTGCACAGGACCCTCTGCCCACTGGGTAAAACTAGCGAGATAGGTAGCAAAAGGAACCGAATTGTCGTAAACGGTAATGTTTTCAGTTGGCAGCAGATATTCCATCAGTCGATATCGGAACCGCTCCTCCACTCGGCCCTGTAAGAACGGTGGGCGGAATGAACCGTCGCCGCCAAATTCAACGAAGTAACCCCTTCCATTCAACGAACTAGGCAAGTGAGACTGAGTGGATGAAAACCCCAACGGTGCATAGAAAAATAACGCGTGCCCAGGATTTGATGCTCCCCTCGCACCCGGAATGACCTGCTGTGACGGACCGCAGATAAATTGCAACTCTGAGAATCTCACATACTGATTTGGGACGACTCCTGGAACCTCAGCAGCCTGGGCGCCAGACGCAAACGGAGTGAAGGGATTGGCACCGCCCGCCGTATAAAGATATCTCAAATAGGTGTTTAGAGTCGCTTGCGACAGATTTCGCTTCATCACGTCAAATACTCGGCGTCCATCCCTAAAGTGGGACAACTTACTGACTGATGATGACCACGTCCTTTGCATCTGCCCAAGCATTTGCGAGATGATGAGCATCAATACCGACAAAATGGCCATGGCCACCATCACCTCAACAAGGGAAAAGCCCCGACTAACCCAGCTACGAGAGGATTTATACTGCCCTTCTCTGGGATCTACAAATGCAGGAAAAAATTTCATGAGTCTTAAAACTGTCGGGTCACGATGATAGGATGAGCGCTGATCTGCCCCAAAACATTCCGATCATCAAAATTGAAATCCTGCAGAGGAACCGCAGCCAGTTCAATAACGAGTGCCGCAGTACTTGTCATATCCGCTCCACCTGGTGCCACAACACGTCCTCCGTTTGTATCCGAAAACCGCACCCTCGCCACATAACTCAAACTGACATCCAAGTTGCTTGCACTTTCATCTAACGGCGCCGCCTGATCATCAAAAAACCACCTCTTGTTCGTTAATGCGACTAGACCCGCCATGTTGGTCGGGTTGTCGGGTATCCCTCCTGTCGCACCTCCCAGCCAGTCAGAAATCTGAACCTCGCCCGCAATCTGAGCAACAATCCTGGCTTCAGCTGAAGTATTACCTGCCTTGCGGATGGACTCCAATCCCCCAGGAATAATCCCCAAAATAACAACGATCCCCAAGGCGGCGATAGCGGTCGCCATTGCCACCTCCACTAAACTAAAGCCTTGCCTAATACCCGGTCCTGAAAAGGCATGAACCCGTGTCCACTTGTTGGTTTTCATAAGTTGAGTTCCTCAGAACTAGGGGTTAAAACGCTTCTGCTCCAACACTCTGAATTTGTAAAAATTATCCAGAGGATTTCCGTCCATTGCTCCCGGAACTGCCGCGTAGTCCGGAATGAGCGGATTTCTCGGGTCAATTCGCCGTTCAATCAAAACTGAACCTCTCTGATCACTCGCCACGGTGTCCGCTCTCGGATCAAATGTGTTTGGATTCACAGAACGAGCTTTCCGAATAACCTGCACGCGATAGTGAACCCGAAAGGTGTTACTTTGAGTTGTCAACTTCGGATAAAGACTGGCATAAACACGTTCCTTGGTATTGTCACCAGTGATGGCCCTCGCCTGCCAGAAGTTTTCCATAGCCTCAGGCTGATACGAACGTCCAGCGCCCCCACCCCCTCCTGGCCGCTGCCCACCACCCCCACCTGCCCCAGGGTCTGACCCATCCGTTGGTGGTGGAGCGGCAGGTCCGTCCAATGCATTAGGCGGCGCTGTACCTCCGATTGTTTGCGGCATCAAATGCACCTCGCAAATTTGGCTGGCCGTGCGAAACAACCCCTGTGTTGGACCCGGCGAAGAGGTGGCCATGGCGAAATTGAAGCGATTTTGGAACTGCGCCAGGGTGCCTTGCACCGCACCAGCCACTCGCTTTTCTACCTCGATCTTTCGATGCCAAAGCTTCACCTGATGATTTCTGTCAAAATCTGTTTGGTATCGCTGAGCTGCATAGGCGGGGTCTTCCGACCATTTCGCATATTCCCAATACGGACCAAACTCAGCTTGAACCTGCAACATGCTTTGCGCGCCGGTAGGATTCCGCTTGTACGTGCCTGCATCTGCCGTGGGAATCGCAGTCAACATTTCACCCTTGAGCGCCGCATGCAATCCAGTCGCCCGGGTAATGTAGTTGTGGAACGGTAGCATCTGGTAATTCAAATTGATCTTGCCAGCCGTTGAAAGCGGTTCGCTGATCGCGTATGGCTCAACCACCGGCATCCAGAACAGATCTAGCAGGTAATGGTCCGCAGGATTGACCCCGTTGAACTGTGTTGGCACCCCATAACCCGGCGACCCAGGGTGACCCTGCGCCCCTCCGCCTCCAGGTGGCGCGGTGAATGGACGGAACAGCAGCGTTCGCCATGGCGTTCTGCCAGTTGCCCCATCGTTGTGAACGGCCGCAGGCAGGGAACCAAACAGCACAGCCGACGAGATCATGCGATTGGGTGACATAAAGGCCTCTCCAGATTCCGAAGAAATGAAATTGTCATCAAAGTATGCCGTCGCAATCCGTCTGACTTCTGAACCGCTCGAACCATACTTGTTGTCATCGGCCGCCACTCCAGTATTTCCTTCGTCAGCTTTGTTAATCCACGCCCCATCCCTAAGCGGCCCCACACCCTGATCGAAATCTCCAAATGCCTGTGCTGCGGCGGCCTCTCGTGTTGCTGCCAAGTCAGGTCGGACAGCGTCTCCGTAGGGTGCAAACGGCACCAGTCGTGTGGCACTGCTTGCCTCACCTGTCGAAAATCCAGCCTCAGCGTTGCTATTGTGTCGAACAAAGCTATGCGCCATATACTGACCAGTAACTCCAAATCGTGGGTGCGTCGTCCAATGCTCAGGGCCCACCACGGGAAGGCACGCGGTCAAGCGAGTATCCCCATGCTTCACGACCATACTGAATACACTATCCTGACCATAAGGCCGCTGAACGTCCGGCGAAATGTAACCTGAAGCGCCTACCCCAGGTGTTCTCTCTGGTTGCTGAGGTCGGAACAAGAGATCCGTATACCTCCCTAATGATCCCGTTCCGGCCGATGGACGCTGCCCCCAAATCAACTCATGATCCCGAGGCAGATCCCGACGGCTTTCATTGTGCCCACCCCCAGATTCATACAGCCGTCCGCCATGACTGTTTCTTCTCCCATCATCCATTGGTGTTCCTCGTCCTAAAGCCCCATCTCGGTGAAACGACCACCAGTGTGGAGCTTCGACTCGATTGATCGTGTAAACTTGCCCATTTGCATTCTGATAACGTTCCGCAGGTACTCCGACCACCACCAACTGTGGCGTCGGAACAGTCGTCTGTGATGGCCATGGAATCTCAAAGACCTGCACCAGTTTGTCAGTATCGCTTGGGTCCATCCCGGCATACAATTCAACGTTCAAACTGCCGCCTCCAATCTTCATCTCGGTCTCTCCCACAGTGAAGAAGTCTGTCAAAAGATCGAAACAGTTCGAGTAAAAATAGCTCTTGCCCGTCATCGGATCTTCTGTCGGTCCATTCGGCACACCCGCGCGACCTGCGTCATCCTCCATCAACCGCACCTTTCTCGCGCGCCGACCTTCCGAGATATTGCTTGGACTGATACTGCCTCCAACCACACGAGCTCCGTTGTTATTGTTATTGCCAGGACTAAACATGGCCGAACCACTCCGCAACACCACTGTATCTCCGCTTTTAAACAGTCTCGTATCGTTTTCATTCACAGGATTTAGAAGCCGGAACTTATCCAAACCCGATATCTTAACACAGAACTCAGGAAAAATCCCAACGTAACCTGAGGCCGGAACGGTTAGCTCCAACCCGATTGATCCCTGCACACGCCGTTCCCCGGGACGGAGAGGACGATCAGGATCCAGTGTGTAGTTCCAGTTCCTTGGATCATACCCAGGATGAGCCCCAGTCGACCTTGGGCCACTTCCGGCTCCAGCCGGCACACCGTAAAGCCCCCCCACCAATCGCCGACGCAACGGCGGGAAATTCGAAAACCAACGCGCAGGACGATTTCCAATATCCCCAGTCCCTCTTCCATTCACTTGCGACCAAGTCAGCACAGACGTGTGATCGTTCGTCGGGCTTAGCCGTCGGTCAGATAGCCTCGTAGAAGTCCGTCCCCCACTGTAGATGCAATCAGGGCTGTAGGGATCAAAGATTGATCCATAATTCGGCACTCGACCACCGATCACCGGCCACGCTGGCGCCGGGACCGGCGGATTGGGTTGCCCAGGTTGCCGTATCTCCCAGGACCCATCATCAGGCGTGCCATCAGCGGTGCAAATAAAATGCAGCCCAATCTCGGATAAGGTCACAAATCGGCCAAAACCCTGAACGGTCTGCCCCGCGATAGTCGCTCTCGCTGGCACAACTTGGCCATGCCCGGGAAACGCTGTATTCGTAAGCTCCTCCACATCACGGATCTTATTGTCATCATCCCTTAGCACTCTCCGGCTAGACGCACGGTCTTTCGTGTATGTCCTACGCACACCAGCATTCTCCAACTCGTCCCTTTTCACAAACCGGTCAAAGTGACTAACAATAGTCCCACCGTTTCCGCTGTTCGCTGTTGAATTAGGAAGGATCAACCGATAGAGATTGTTGTTCAATAACTCATTCCTACTGGGAGCAAGAGCCCCATCATACAGATTTGTAGAGCGGATATAGTCGAAAATTTCAACTAGGACTTGTGCAGAGTTCTGGGGCCCGAACTTCGCAGTAAACGAGGCCGCAGCAGCCCCACCCGAGGGATAGGGACGATTCATCAAAGTATAAAGGTAGTTCAACAATTGAGCATTCCTTGGAATCTCAGCATCCACTCTCATGCTGTCCGAATCTTGACGCCGAAAAATGTAACTATTAGCCGCCCCCCCCAATGAACTGCAGAAGGTGATGGCGTTGTCATATCCTGTCCGGAACTGAGGGCCCAATACCTCATTCGCAACTGGCCAAATCGCAACCCGTGGCCCTCCATGAAGATTCACCTCCGGAGCTCGCGAATGCGCAGTCAAAAAGAAGCGCAACCGATCCATCACTCGATTTTCAGGAATAACCGGTGCGGCAGCACCACCATTGACATAGCTTCGTCCATCAATCCCAAAAACAGGGAGCGCTCCTGGCCTTGAATTCTGAGTCAGGCGATTGCCACTCACCACCAATTGCGAAAAGGTTAGCTCGTCAATACTCGCATAAAGCCGTTCATTCATCGAATTGGCGATATCTACACGGGTCAGTGCTAACGGTCCCGCATAATAATTGGGATCAGATTGCACCCAGAATGGAATAGTCCCCGCCTGTGATCCGCCATTATTGATCTTTGGCATGATGTCGTAAATGCGCTCTTTCAGTGCCACAATGAACGCCCTCTGCTGCGCCGTTCGACCGTAGGTATCAAAGTCAGTGTACGGGAACAAAACCGAACTCAACGCCACCGTAGCAGGATGGCCCGGATAACGTTGATACTCGTAACGCGTTGGCGGGAACATCGCATATTGGTAATCTCTCTGGTGATAAGTCACCGGCAAGGACCAAGGCGTCGGCTCTCCTGCTGTATTGATGTTAACCTTGCACGACTCGTCATCCGTCCAAAATGCAATTCTCCCTACCATGGGATTCTCCTCGGATGGCTGCCCACCTCCTTGAGATACAAACTGGTAGCTATTTCCGTTCCCAGTCATCCAACCAATCGTACCATCCCTGAGCAAGTATAACCACTGAACAGGCATTGGAAGCCTAGCTTCATTGTCCAGCGGATTGGCAGCCTGATTGGCTCCTGCAAAATCTTCGTCATACCAAAATCCCTCCACATTCAGACTACCGAGTGCTGCAGACCCATCTGCCTGCAGTTGATTCTGACAAAAGGCTCTCGGGTCAATAATCGGAAAGATAACCTCATTCGCGGCTCCGCCCTCCACCGTGGGCCGGATGACAGGCTCATTAAGGTCTACCCACTTCCCAGGCAACGTCGCCCACTCAGCCGGCGGCACATCAGCTATCATCGCCGCTTCTGCACCTCCATTAACCACCATCGTATCCGTTGAATACAATTTATAGCCCGTTTGAAAGCCTCCGTTCAAATTGTAGCGTCGAATCGCCCCAGGTTGCGAAGCCCATATTGCCCTTGCGGCTCCAGCTTGCTGTTTAGTCGCGTCCCAAATTTGCCCCATGACCAAACTCACAGCGGAGTCAGCCAAGGCTGAAGCTTTCTCTCCATCAGCATACTTGTTCGCCGACTTCGTCTCGTTCATCGACAAAGTCAACATCGCCACCGCCATGATCGTCATGATCGCTAGCACCGACAAAACGGTGATCAACGCAATGGCTCTCTGACGCCTTTGAAACTTGCGATCGACAGGTTGAATATTCGGTTTCATAGCAGTTGGGGCTGGATTTCTCTGATTTACAATGTGTTTACCTGATTTTGCCACTTTTTGGCAAGCTTCGAATTCAAATTCCCGATAAAATGCGGCTTTTTTGCATCCTCAAATTGATGCGAACTGCCTTATGGCTTGGGCTTTGGCGTCACTTTCTCCGATGATTCATTCATCAGGATCGCTCGTTTTCTCGCCCTCTCCAATCTGTGACCCGTTTTATCAAATTCCGTTCACAATGTAAATACATGACTTCAAAAAACCTCAAATCGTCCCTTCCCTGATGATCCCCACTCAATCACCGCCGCCACCGCAAAGCATGATCCGATGCGGCGCCTTTACGGCTGAACTTCCGCAGCCCCCTCAAGGATCTCCACCTGAAGTCGGCTCAAATCTGAGGCTTCCTTCGTCGCCAGTACGCTAATGGCGGTCACCCCCGCAGGCAAACTCAGCGAAATCTCAGCTGGCACTTCCTTGAAAATCTCGTTTCCGACGACCAGCACCACGCCTTTCACCGCGCTTAGGCCCAGCTTAACCTGCCCACTTGCAGCCATTTTGAGTCGAAAGCGCGCAATCTTGGGAAACCACGGATACATTTTCTGCGCCGTTACCAACTCATCGATCGGCAATTCCCCCGAAACCAGACTCGTCCACGGCTCCCACGGCATGGCGTAACTGTCCTCATTCAGGACATGCAAGCCAACATGCCGCACATGATCCACCGCTGCCTGATCCATCACGCTCATGCCCTGCCAAGTCCGCACCAATCGCTTCGGACTGACCTTAAAGTCCCCTTCCCTTCCCAACTCCGACAAAAATCGAACCAAATCCACAAACTCGTCTTCCCTCAGACTGGCCGTCAATCCCGCCGGCATCATGGAAACAGGACTCATTTGTTGACTGGCTATCTCAGCCTTGAGCACTGTCTGCATCTGATTTGCCGGATCTCGAATCACCACCTCGCTCGGGCTATCCTTAACCAATCCTCCAGAAAAAACCTGCCCCGACTTGGTGCTAATCATCACCATGTGATAGCCCTCCTTGATCTTTTTGCTCGGATCCAAAAGTGATTCAATCAAATAGTCTACCGGAGCACTCCCTCCAATACTCACCAAATTCGGTCCCAGAACTCCCCCCGCATCGCCGATCGCGTGACACGTCATGCAAAGCAGCTGCTTTCTCCGATAAACCGCCTCACCCCGATGCGCATTCCCCTCAGACGCAACTTTAGCCACTAGCCCCGCCATTTCTTCCGGACTCAACGCACGATCCATCTGTTTCACCCTTCCTGCCTTCTTCAAAGCATCCCCAAGCGGCCCCGTGATACCCCGCGTGGCTGCCATTCGAATCGCCTCAGCCGCAACGGCGGTAGTCAGTTTTTTGCCCTCCAGTGCCCCGGCAAGCAACGCAGGAAGCTTCTTACTCTGCAATAACACCCCCATAACCGGCGCCACCTGTTCCGCAGCCTGAACCTCTGCCAGATACTCCGCAGCCCGATTCGCCGCCAGTTGCGGTGCCATCTGCATGAGGCCCTCCACCATCAAGGCGCGACTCGCCGGATCCTTCTGCTCACGAAATAGCCGATCAAACAACGATTTACTCGATTCCCCCCCAAGCATCGCCAACCCTTTCATGGATGCGATACGAAGTTCGCCTCCAAGGTTAGAACGTCCCAACCAACCCTCCAAGACCGGCCGGCAACTCTCCGCTTTCCAAAATCCAACCAGTTGAGCTCCCCTCTCCGCCACCGCAGGAACATCTTCTTTCAACCAATCAGCCACCCAATTCACCCCTCCTTCAGGCACCATCTTCCTTGCCCCAGCCGCAACAATGAGCGCATCCAACATCGCCACTTTCCTCACTGAATCCTTCTCCTCACTCGCCATTTGAGCCAATTCAGTGGCCACTTTGACATCCATTGCCGACCCCGCGGCCTTGAGCACGACGCCAATCTCTTCCGCAGACAATCGACCTTCGCTCATGGCAGCAAACAGCGCCGAAAACGCATCCGCTCGCCCGGTGCTTCGCAAGGCATACACCATCTGCTTTGAACTTCCCCCAAACGTCATTTTGCCATCCAAAAAAGCAGGCATCCATCGATCCGCTTGATCCCGGCAAATCTGCTCCAACAGGAAATCCAACGGCTCGTCCATCGTTTGCTCCAATGCCATGAGTGCGATCTCGATCGTCGAGGGCTTGCGAATCAGGGCACAAACCGACATGGCCCACAAACGCACCTGGGGATCAGCATCTTGAATGCCTTCCTTGAGCACCGTCTCCACATCCTCGAGTTCTTTCCATCGATGCGACAAAATGCGTAACGCAGCTGCCTTTACCCGGGCATCGTTGACCTTCCAAATGGATCGCCATACTTCAGGCGAAAACGAATTCAAACCTTCCCTGACCCACGCGCCTTCCAATAGCGCATGCTGATCGGCTTCCTTCGTCAAATCCAACCCCGCCACCCACGCCCCCAACGGCTCCACCACCGCGTCCGCACCCTTCTGACGCAGCTCCAATCTCGCAAACTGCCGCACCCAGCGCCGATCACTTTGCAACATCGGCAAAAGCTCCGCCGTCGCCGCACCCGCGATTTTTAGCTTCGGCGACAGCGGCCGATCCTTCGCCTTCAATCGCCAAATCCGTCCGTTCACATGGTCACGACGTGGATCCCGAAAATCCACCTCCCCATGTTGAATGATCGGATTGTACCAGTCAGCGATGTAGAGTGCGCCATCTGGTCCTGTCTTCACGTCAATCGGACGAAACGCGCGGTGAGTCGACGCCAAGACGTCCGGCAACTGCTTGGAGATGTAAGAACTCCCGGAACGTTCCAGTTGGAAATGATTGACCCGATTACCGCGAAAATCACAGCAAACCAGCGTCTGCTGCCAGCTTTCCGGGAAATGCGGATCCTCAATGATCTCCAGACCCGAATGCTTCGGCTGCCCGGGGCTCATCCCCCTCAGCACTCGAGACGCCCCGGGAGAGGTCGCGAAAACCGAAAACGGAAAGATAAAGTTAATCCCCTCGCTGCCCGCCCCATCCGTCGCAAAACTTTGCCCCCATCGATCAAACTCAAATCCCCATGGATTGATCAAGCCTTTGCTCAGCGTCTCCAACCGCCGCGTCTCTGGTCGAAACTCCCAAACCCCTCCACCCATCAACCGTCGCACCCCATAAGGAGTCTCAACGTGGCTGTGGATGTAAATGGATTGAAGAAAATAAAGCAATCCCTCCGGTCCAAACCTCAGCGTATGCAGCAGATGATGAGTATCCTCGGTGCCAAACCCTGACAGCAAAACGGTCCGCTCATCTGCCTTGCCATCTCCATTGGTATCCTTCAAAAACAGCAACTCGGTAGAGTTTGCCACATACAACCCGCCATCACCCGGAATCAATCCCGTCGGGATATGCAATCCCTCGGCAAACACGGTGCTCTTGTCCGCCTTCCCGTCGCCATCAGTGTCTTCCAGAACCACCACCTGATCCGCCGCAGCAGCCCCCACCTCAATATGCGGATAGGTTGTGCTGCTCACCACCCAAAGCCGCCCCTGCGCATCCCAATTCATCTGCACCGGCTTCTGAATCATCGGCTCTCCCGCAAACAATTCGATCTCAAAACCCTCTGGCACAACAAACGCCGCCTTCTCCGCTTCCACCTCCGCACTCGGAATATCCGTCAACCCACGAGGTTGTGCTGCGTTCATTGGCGCAACCATCCCTACCACCATCAATCCCAACCAACCGAAATTCTTCATAAACATTTTAACCGTTCAAATGACATTTCTTTCAACTCTCACAGGCGCGATGCCGTCGCTAACGCCGCTCGTTTCAGTTCTTGAATCCGTTTGTCCGCCGCTTCAATCAATGGGTCAAACATCGGAATCTCCTTCGCATTCTGTCCCTGCTCATGTTTTCGGAAACCAAACAAATAGGTCTCATTTTGCGGTCTCCAGCGATTGAAAAACAGCTCGTCTTTGTGCCCCACCTCTTTCTTCAAAGCAGCCATTTCCCCCTGTCCCACCTCAGGAATCTTTAATCCCAAACCCGTCACCAAGGCTTCGGCTAAGCGATCATACCCTTTCGCCTGATAATGCACCCCGTTCTCAGTCAACGGATTCGCCGTCCGCCCCGGTTTGGGCATCCCGCCCATCGCACCAAACCAATCCACAAAAACCGCATCCTGAGCCTGCGCGAACTTCCCGAGGGCATCCCTCAAACTCAACAGATTGCGATTCTGTTTCTCCAAATCCGGCAACGGCGGTGACAGCGACTCCAATGGTGGCGGCGCTACAATCACAAATCGCACCTCAGCAACCTTCGCCCGAAACAAATCCAGTAGCTTCCGATACCCCGTCAAAAACTCGGGTAGCCCAGCCAAACCCTCAAACGCCAGCTCACTGCCATAACAAAGCACCACCACCGTCGGCTTCAGCAAC
Source organism: Verrucomicrobiaceae bacterium (assembly GCA_947440575.1). Taxonomy (GTDB): domain Bacteria; phylum Verrucomicrobiota; class Verrucomicrobiia; order Verrucomicrobiales; family Verrucomicrobiaceae; genus JAGRPD01. Next base: position 4,174 of record CANETF010000007.1, on the reverse strand, counting down.
TCAACATGAGCCTTCAGGCGATCCAGTCCCTCTTGAGGAGGACCAAAATAGGACCTCGCGTGCCCAAACACCGTATCACCACTCCATGCCAGATTCCGAACCGTCACCACCTTGTCCCCCAACGCCAAAGCCAACCGGGGTTCAAAACAGCTATACCGCTGCTCCCTCTCCATCACAGTGCTTCCGATCAATACCACGCGATCACCGTCCTCAAATTGAAACGCCTTTTTCTTTTCGACTGCCGGACTCGCTGGCTGAGCCGGCTCGGTCCCCTGACCAAACCCCGCCCCCTCGAAACACGCCATAAAAACCAGGACGCTAACCTGCACCCGGTTCCGTTGAGCAACTTTGGCTAAAAATTCAAAATCCCACATCTCCGCCCATTCTGCCCATCTCCACATCTCAAGCAATCCCAAAAACACTTCAAAACCCGCCTAATCTGTGCATCGGTGGCACCCATGTGGAAAAAACGCCTCAAAAACCTCGCTTGGATCAGCCTCATCGCCCTCCTGGTTGGCATTCAAATCAGTGAGGAATTCAAAAAGAACCGGCTGCCACAGCCCAACTCAACCCCCTCCTCGCTCCCTGCCCCCAAATCCCCCTCCTCGTCAAAACCACCCCCCCCGGCCTCGACCAAGTCACAGCAATCGCCCAAACCCAAATCCTCTTCCGGATTCGAAACCCTCTCTGGTTGCAAGCTTCACGAAGACCGCAACAACGATGGCGACAGCTTCAAAATCCTTCACCAAGGCCAGGTCATCGAACTTCGACTCTACTTTGTCGACGCTCCCGAAAAACGCCTCCACCAGTACAACGGCGAACGAATCGACCACCAAGGCCGCTACTTCGGCAAACTCTCACGCGACCAAACCATCTCCATCGGTCTCAACGCCAAAGCTCACACCGAGCACCTCCTCAAGAGTCGCCCCTTCCGTGTCGTCACTCGATGGCAACCCGTCTTCGAAAGCGGTCGCTTCTATGCCTTCATCTTCTTTGAAGATACCGGAGAGGAACTCTCCGAATCCCTCACCCGCGAAGGTCTGTCCCGCATTTACACCGAAGGCACGGATCTCCCGGACGGCCGCAAGAAAGCCGAATTCGACCGTCACCTCAAAAAACTCGAAGCCGAAGCCAAAAAAAGCAAACGCGGCGGCTGGGGACTCTAACGCCGCACCGGATATACACCCAGCACCTGCCTGACAGCGCAGACCATATTGCCTAGCTTGGTCAGGTAGGGACGCTTCGGTTTTAACTCCACCGTCAGAGCATCGTGCGCAAAGTGCTCCTTCAATTCGCGCCCGGGGTGAATCAAAATCCGGTGCCCGCAATACTCCAACAGCGGAATGTCCGCACAGCTATCACTGTATCCCCATGAGTCCTTTTTGTCGGCTGGCGTTTGATCTTTAACACCCGGCACCTTACGCTCCATCGCCCCAATCTTCACTGCCCGCTTATTGTTTGTCCCCTCCAGCTTGGGCAACCAAGGCACTCTTTTCCCGATCACCACCTCCGTCGCAACCCAGTGGTCAAACTCCCACTGCTCTGCGATCGCCTGCGCATAAAAACTCGGGCTCGCTGTGTTCAAAATGGTGACCCTTCCCTGGTGCCGATGCCGCATCAACTCTGCTCTCAGATCCGGATACATCCATCCGTCCACGCTCTCGCCCGCAAACTGCCTCGCATACTTCCTCAACTTCTCCACCGGCATTCCCCACAGGTAGGAATGAAACGCCCGCTTTGCTGTCGCCGTGCTCACCAAACGCACCATCCGCAGCAGCGCGAACGGCAAAAACAACCCATGCAAAAAGATCCGCCACGGCTCATGCTTGATCACATAATTGCAAAAAAGCGCCTGCGTGTCGTGCGGCAGCAGGGTGTGATCCAGATCAAAGAGGGCGATGCGCATTAGAGTAGTTAGGCTTCAACAGAGCCCCACCCCTCGCTCAGGTCAACCCGCAGCCTGCCGCGCTTTCTGCACCATCTCCATAAACAGCCTCCGCTGCTCCGCCAAGGCCACCACCCGATCTGCCGGTTTCGTCCGCGCCTCCAAGCAAACCCAGCCTTGATAATCCGCCTTCACCAGCAACTCAGCCAAGGTCGTGTAAGGATATGCCCCCTCGTTGACTTCTCGAATATGCACCGTCTTCCCCAAGTAAGGCTGCACCTTGGCAAAATTCGCCTCAATCCCCTCCCCCTTCAAATCCTCGTCATTGCTGTTCCAGCAGACCCTCACCCCAGGATGATCCGCCACCTCCATGATCGTCTTGATGTGTCCCAAATCTGAAACTCCACCATGCACCTCCAACCGAATCTCCTGCCCAAATCCCAAACCCGCATCGCCCAACTCCGCCAACGCTTTTCCAATCTGCTCCAACGTCTTCTCCACCGGCACCTCCTTCGGCAACTGATTCGGCTTCACCTTCACCCCGCTCCCCCCCACATCATGACTCAACTTCAAAAAGGCCTTCGCTCCCTCAAGATTCTTCTTCAATTCCGCCGGATCTGGAGAATGAAACTCAAAATTCGTCCCTATTCCCAGCAGTGTAACCCGCCCCTCCTCAAATCGATTCCGAACCTCCTCCCGTTGTGCCGCACTTAATGACACATCCACCCCGTGCGCGTGCTCCACACGCAACTCAACTCCCGTCACGCCAGCCGTCGTACAATTCGCCAGCAACGTCGGCAAATCCCAATCCGCCCCCCACATGTAAGTCACCAACCCAAAATCAATCAATTCCCCCATCGGTGAAAGAGCCCCCCGCACCGGACTTCCAGATACCAACCACCCCGCCATTCCACCCGCCAAAACCGAACCGAACTGCCGACGATTCCAACCATTCGTCGTCTTGGGTGAGTTCCCGTCCATCAATTGCTTTGCCCTTTTCATTCAACCATCGTCTCATGTTTCATCCAACTCACGCAAGCCTCATTCATGGTTTTTTGCGATCCCCTGTCGAGTTTTAAGCCACCCTCCCGTATTCCATTAGACATGCTTCCCCCCGAGGAAATCGCCTCCATCCTGCTCGCCGAACGCCTGCCCCTGACCGCTTTCGTCGCCAGTGTCACTCGCGACTTTCACCTCGCTGAAGACGTCTTCCAGGAAGTCTGCGTCAAAGCCATCCGTCGCTCTGAATTCGCGTCCCCCGCCCATCTCCTCAACTGGGCAAGACTCGCTGGCAAAAATCGCGCCATCGACATCCTCCGCGCTCGTGATGGCCGCTACATCGGCCTTAGCGACGAAATGCTCGCAGTGCTCTCCTCGGACTGGCCCGCCCCTTCCCCATCCGACACCCTGCACGACGCCCTAAATCACTGCATCGAACAAATCACCCCAAACAATCGCGAACTCCTCCGCCTCCGCTACTTCGAGCGCCGAAACTGCACCGAAGTCGCCTCAATCATGGGCCGGAAAATCGAAACCGTCTATCAAGCACTCGCCCGTCTGCACAAAACCCTCGGCGATTGTGTGCGCTCACGTATCCAAAACGAGGCCTCCTCATGAACGACACCCACTTCCTCGAATGCCTCATGCGCTACCAGGACAGCGCTCTTTCGCCAGATCAGATCATCGCACTGGAACAAGCGATGCTTGCAGATCCCGCCAAGCGCCAACTCTTTGCCGAAACCCAACTCCGTTCACTCGCCTTGCACGATCGCTTCCGCCAACAAGCCTTCCAGTGTGAACCCGAAACCCCCACCTGCCCTCCCGCTGGAAAGGGAAAAAGCATCCGTTCCAACTGGTTCACCCGACCCCTCACCACCCTGGCCGCCGGTCTCGTCATCGGCCTCTTCAGCGCCTCTCTCGTCTGGGCCATTTCATCCCCAAAAACCACCACCGAGCGCCTCTTTTCCCTCTTGAACGGCAGCTTCGATGAGCCCCGACTCCAAACAGGTTTCCCCCACCAAACCGGCGTCTGGAGCGGCGACGAATCTTCCATCGCCAACGGCCAACTTCGCTTCATCGCCCCCGGTAGTGATTCGGGCGATCCCACTGGGCGAGCCATCTCCTGCGATGTCTTCCAACACGTCGATCTCCGCCCCCTGCGTCACACGCTCAGCCCCGACGGCGATGCGGTGCTGGAACTCAGTGCTGACTTCCTCGATGCCCGCCCCCCCAACACAAAGCCCTCCATCACCTTCTTCTGCCAGCTCTACCTCTTCCAAGGTGATCCCA
>CANETF010000006.1 GCA_947440575.1 Verrucomicrobiaceae bacterium | reverse complement strand
TGGGAGGGAGGGGGGGCTGTTTGCTGTTAAGGGAGGGGAGGCTTTCGGGGTCGGTGTGATTGGTGGCACCGTATTTGGCAAGGAGTTCTGGGCGACCGTCGCGGGTGTCATGCGGGTGAGAGAAGCCATAATAGATGAGGAAAGGTTTGGTGTCCTTTGAGGTCTCACGGGTGTTGAGGTAGTCCATGACGCGGTCGCCATGCCAAGTGCTGCCGGATTGATCATCGCCGCCGCGTTTGGAGGCGTCATGGCGGACGGTGAAGAGTTTGTTGGCGGCTTCGTAGCTGTTGCCCTGTTTGCAGGTGCGCATGGTGGCGTAGCCGGCGCGATTGAAGACGGCGGGGATGGTGTTTTGTTCCAAGTTGGGTGGGCAGGTTTTTTTCCCCCAGGGGGCGATGGGGAGGTGCCAAACGGTTCGTCCGCTCATGATCATGTGGCGGGATGGCGTGCATACGGCGCCGCTGAAGGAGCCCATATGATAGGCTCCTTCGAAGACCATGCCTTCGGCGGCAAGGCGATCGAGATTGGGGGAGTCCAGCGGTGATTTTGGGTCATAGGCCTTAAGGTCGAAAGGGGATTGGTCATCGACGAGAATGAACAGGATGTTCGGTCGTTTGGCTTCGGCTGCCGTGTTTGGCAGAGGGATGAGGAGGCAGGGTATGAGCAGAAGGAGGATGTGCTTCATGAGGGAGGGGTAAATGGGGGTGGTTGGGGAGGAAGGGATTCAACGTGGCCTGAGGCGTGATCTGTCTTGGGAGTTTTTGGGCGGGGCAGGGTGATTCTTCTTCGGCTGGGTTTGCATTTTCCAGATGCGCCCCGCCGATACCCCGCTAGGATGCCCGCCTTATGCTAACCGCTGGCATCGTAGGCCTCCCCAACGTCGGAAAATCCACTCTGTTCAACGCCGTCACTCGCACTCGCAAGGCGGAGGCGGCGAATTATCCCTTTTGCACGATCGAGCCCAATCAGGGCATGGTGACCGTTCCGGATGAGCGATTGCAGGCGCTTTCGAAGCTTTCAGGTTCGCAGAAGCTGATTCCGGCGGCGATTGAATTTGTGGATATCGCCGGGTTGGTAAAGGGGGCGAGCAAGGGTGAGGGACTGGGGAACCAGTTTCTGAGTCATATTCGCGAGGTGGATGCGATCGTGCATGTGGTGCGTTGTTTTGAGAATTCTGACATTCACCATGTGGAGGGGAGTATTGATCCGATTCGTGACATCGAGGTCATTAATACGGAGCTTATTTTGGCCGACCTTGAAGCAGTGACCCGCCGGAAGGAGCGAGGCGAGAAGAAGGCGAAGCAGAACGATAAGGAGGCCAAGGCGGAGATTGCCCTGTGTGAGAAGTTGATTCCCCATTTTGATGATGGTCGGCCTGCGATCACGATGGATCTGAGTGATGACGAGAAGAAGATTCTCAAGGGCTTCTTTTTGCTGAGTGCGAAGCCTTGCATTTACGCCTGCAACGTTTCGGAAAGTGAACTGGCATCTGCGACAAATGATCCGGACAATCATGCGCTGGTCAGTAAAGTGCGAGCCTATGCGGCGCAGGCTTATGGGACATCGGCGGTGGTGATCAGTGCGAACATTGAGAGTGAGTTGACGGATCTTGATGCCGAAGAGGCGGCCGAGTATTTGAAGGATCTGGGGGTGTCTGACAGCGGGGTTTCGCGGTTGATCAAGAGCGTCTACGATTTGCTTGGTTTGCAGACGTATTTGACCACGGGCGAGAAAGAGACGCGGGCGTGGACGATCACGAAGGGGACGAAAGCACCGCAAGCTGCGGGGGTGATTCACGGGGATTTTGAGCGCGGATTTATTGCCGCCCAGATTGTGCATTTTGACGATCTAATTGCCTATGGGTCCGAGGCGAAGGCACGCGAAGTGGGCAAACTGCGGATTGAAGGCAAGGAATACGTGATGAAGGATGGCGATGTCGTCGAGTGGCGGTTCAATGTTTGATGTTGGTGAATTGCTGAGTGTGTGAATTCGACGGGCGTGCTGGAGTTTTTATGAGGCCCTGGTTCCATGTCGAAGGCGAGGAGGCTTTGCCCAGCCCGTCACTTTTGCTGTATGCGGATCGGATTGAGTCGAATCTTGCGTTGATGCTACAAATGGCGGGCGGGCCGGAGAGGTTACGGCCGCACGTCAAGACCCATAAATTGGCTCCATTGGTACAGCGGCAGCTGGAGTTGGGGATTACCCGATTCAAGTGCTCGACTATTGCCGAGGTGGAAATGTGCGCGGCTGCGGGGGCTAAGGATGTCTTGCTGGCGATGCCGTGTGCCGGCGAGGCGAATGCGGGCCGACTGGCAGCTTTGGCGTCGCATTTTCCTGGGGTCGCGGTTTCTGCGATTGCGGATTGTCAGGAGACGGTTCGCTTTCTCGCGGCGGCGGCGGAGCAGAGAAAGGTGACTTTGGGCGTCTTTATCGACATTGATTGTGGGATGGGCCGAACGGGGATTCATCCGGGAGAAGAGGCGCTTGTTTTGGCGAAATCCATCCAGGATACTCCGGGGCTGCAGTTTGTTGGGGTGCATGCCTACGATGGGCACATTCATGATGCCTGTTTGGCGGATCGAGAAGCAAGATGCATGAGCGCGTTTGAGGGGGTTGAGGCTTTGGTTGCAGAATTGCAGCAGAGTGGGCTGCACGTGAAGGAATTCCTGTGCGGGGGATCGCCAACCTTTGGCATTCATGCGAGATATGGTGATCGCACGCTGAGTCCGGGCACGACTGTGCTTTGGGATTTTGGTTATTCGGACAAGTATTCGAGTGATCTGTGTTTTTTGCCGGCGGTGGTTTTGCTCACACGGGTGATATCCAGGCCTAGTGACAGTCAGATCACGGTCGATTTGGGATACAAATCAGTGGCAGCCGAGAATCCGCATCCGCGAGTGCGATTTGAGGAGCTTGAGGGTGATGTGCCAGTCGTGATGCAGAGCGAGGAGCATTTGGTGTTGGATGTGGGGCAGTCCGAGCGTTTTCGCATTGGACAGGTGCTACATGGGGTGCCAAGGCATGTTTGCCCGACGGTGGCGTTGCACGGGGAGGCCGTAGTGGTCCGAGATGGCCGGGTAGCGGAAGTTTGGCCGATCACGGCTCGTAATCGCCGGATCACCTTTTAGCGCCCGATAAGTCAGCGCTTTCGGAAATCCATCTCGTAATTGAGTTCCAAATCAACTGGAACGCCGTGAGCGTGGAGGGCTAGGCAAGTCATGCGTCCTCGGGGTCTTTCGGTGCTGACGAGTTCAGACTCGCCACTCATCGGGTTGGGGATGGTCCCAATAGCTGCGCCATAGAATGAGCCAGCTTCCCAGCGTCCCCACTTCCGGATTGCATTCCCGTCGGATTCGATGACAAGCCGGTGTGGGTATCGAGACTCAGGATTTTCCTCGTAGACCGCCACCTTGACCTCGCCGTCCGTCCAGGACCCTAGGAGCTTACTTTCGTCTTCCTTATGAAGGGAAAACGTAGCAGCCACAAAGGTGGAGGCGAAGAGGAGGTAGACGATGTTCATAGCCGACAGTCACAAAATAGCAAATTATGGCAGTTATGGAAAGAGTGATAATGTAAAAAGTATGTTTTTAACGTCCCGAGGCCGAAGTCACCCTTTTAAGGCGATCCTGGGCGGCCTCGGAAAGGGAGTCCCAGCAAAATCGCCAGGTCCAGAAATCGCCAACCTTTCCAGGAGCGTTCATTCTGGCCTCGCTGCCCAGACCGATCACGTCCTGGAGCGGAGCGATGGCCAGACGGGCTCGGGATTGCCAGACGCGCTGGATGTAATCCCAGTTCAGTTCACTTCCGTCGGTGCCGGTGTAACCCAAAATGGTTCGACGTTCTGCGTCCACTTGTTCCTGGGTGCGTGTGCTGTCCCCTCCCGCCTCACTGCGGAAAAGCCCGAGGACGGTATCATTGTCATGGGTCCCTGTGTAGGCGACGCATTCGTCAGGGTAGTTTTCCGGGATGTATTCTTCTGCCAGGGAGTCTGCTCCAAAGGCGAACTGCATGACCTTCATCCCGGGAAATCCTTGGCGCTCTCGCAAGGCGACGACGTCTGGGGTGATGATTCCCAAATCTTCAGCGATCACGGCAACGTCGCCAAGTTCGGTGCGAAGAGCATCAAAAAGTGCGTCGCCGGGAGCTTCGACCCATCGACCGTGAATGGCGGTGGGTTCTGTGCCTGGGATCTCCCAATAAGCGGCGAAACCGCGAAAATGATCGATGCGCACGACATCGACGAGTTCGAAGACTTTTTTCATCCGCTCTTTCCACCAGGCAAAGCCCGTTGTCTGATGGGCTTCCCATTTGTAGAGAGGATTGCCCCAGCGCTGTCCGGTTGCGCTAAAGTAGTCTGGTGGAACACCGGCGACGACGACCGGGTTGCCCTTGTCATCCAATTCGAACAATTCCGGGGCGGCCCAGACGTCCGCACTGTCATGAGCAGTAAAGATGGGAATATCGCCGATGATGGTGATGCCCAACTCTTTGGCCCGAAGACGAATCTTTTGCCACTGCCGATGGAAGAAGAACTGGAGGACTTTGCATTCCTCCACCTCGGGTTCCAGGCGGACCATGGCCTCTGCCATGGCTGCAGGTTCCCGCAGAGCCAGGGATGGTGCCCACTCGACCCAGGCGCGGTGGCGGTTTTCCTCCTTGAGCGCAACGAACAGGGCGAAGTCATCCAGCCAAGAGGCTTCTCGATCACAAAAAACGTCGAAGGCCCTTCGCATGAGGGGACTTTTGGTGCACTGAACGATGAAGCGCCGTGCGGCGAGTTTGAGAAAGTCGGTGCGCACCTCGATGACCCCTCCGAAATCGACATTTCCTTCGGGGAACGAGGGAATCATGACGAGGTCCTGAGGCAGTAAAACGCCATCCATGGCCAATGATTCGAAGCTAATGAGCAGGGGGTTACCGGCAAAGCTCGAAAGGCTCTGGTAGGGTGAATTGCCATAGCCGGTTGGGCCAAGAGGCAGCGTTTGCCAGAGTCGCTGACCCATGGAAGCCAGTGTTTCAAGCCAACGAATCGCCTCGGGTCCGATTTCGCCGATTCCGAATCGACCTGGGAGAGAGGAGGGATGCAGCAGAATGCCGCTGGAACGGGGGATTTCAAACATGGCACATGGGGGGGGGGCAGCTACTGCATACGGGGGCCGAACTGCCTGGTCAACCGCCGCTATGAGGGACGGAGGGAGCGGAAATCGGGCCAAAACTGGAAGCAACCGGCTTCCCTTGCTCGTTTCCCTTGCAACCCGGCCCCGCCCCGCTAACCCCTAGGTGTGACATTTCCCACCCAGCGTCTTGGTCAACTCATCGTCGTTTCCGGGCCTTCCGGCACGGGTAAGACTACTTTATGCCGAAAGGTCTGCGATTCGGGAGAGGCTGTCTTCTCGGTTTCATGCACAACGCGAAAACCTCGCCCGGGTGAGACTGATGGGATTGACTATTTTTTCTTGGAGGAGGAGGACTTTTTGGCGCGAGTGGAGAGGGGTGAGCTATTCGAGCACGCACGTGTTCATGATCGCTGGTATGGGACGCTCAAAAGCCATGTGAACGAAAACCTCAGGCAGGGCATTGACGTGTTGCTTGACATTGATGTTCAAGGAGCCATCCAAATCAGAGCCTGTCAGGATGAATTGGTACGGCGGTGTTTGTTGGATTTGTTCATCCTACCACCCAGTCTCGGCGAACTGCGCCAGCGCCTTGCCGGGCGTGCGACCGAGGATGCAGAGACTTTTGAACTTCGGATGAAAAATGCGGAGGACGAGATGAGGTACTGGAGTGAGTACCAGCATGTTTTGGTTTCGAACTCCCGAGAGAGCGACGAATTCCGCTTTAGGGGGCTCCTGGAGGCTGGGCGGTTGCGTTCAAGCCTTTGGACGTCTAGTGACACGATTTGTCCGTGTTAATGGCTGACGATTCGTTCGAGCGCTGAGCCCGGCTTGGCCCAAGCTTTGAGTTTGGAATAAGGAATCACAGGCTCGATAAAGCCCGCTGCGTAGGGGCCGATTTCATAGGGATCAAACGAAAAGCCTAGACCTTCTGGCGACAAGAACCAGTTGCCGTTCAATTCGAAGGCATTTTCAAACAAGGGTCCTTTGTCGTTGAGTGCGTCGCCTTCTTTCAATTCGTATTGCGCACGCAACTGGGCCTCTGCCAGATCAGTGAGAGGGTCGCGCCAACCTGGTTTCAACAGGTCATCCAAGGTGAGTTCTTCCCCAGTTTTCATATCAAACGTTACATGCCCGGCGCTGGAGTTTGGGTGAGCGCCTCCGGTGTATTCGCTGTGAAGCATGCGCATCGAAAACACCTCCATGGCATTCAACATGACCCCAAAATCCTCTTCGAAAGTGAGAGACTCAAAGTGACCGACTTCCAAATCTTTGAGTTCTTCATCTGATGGCAAAATGGCGCGAACGGCCTTTTCCAGGGACCTCAACGTGGGCACGGGTTCTTGGTTTGGCGGTTTTGGTTCTTCTTCGACCGAGTCCACTTGAAGCCTGGCCAACGAACGTATGAACCCGTTCACGCGATCAATGATTTTGCCCTCGCCGCGAAGCTGGGGAAACGCGAGTGAGTGCGCGCGATGCATGGCTAGAGAGCCTTGTTTTCGGGAGTATTCCTCGGCGAAGAAGTGGAATTCCAAGCCGGGATTTCCTGTTCCCGACACCTCAACCATAGTAAAGGGCAATCTTCTCTGTCCGTCTCCCGAGGTCCAACTGCCTTCGAAGCGAGCCTTTCCTGGAGACTCGCCGAATGACCAGATGCCTTCAAACCGTCCAGACACCGGGTCTCCGTAACGGAGTGCACTTTCTTCCAGGGAGCCGCGATCACCGTCAAGATTGCCCCACAAATGAATGACTTTGCCCTGCGTCAAATAGTGGTAAGTCCCCGTCAGCGTCGATCCGCCACCCTCTTCCGGAGAGACATTGATTACAGCCCGCACTGCCGCCTTATCCCCTACTTTACCTTCAAAAACGATTTGATGACGGTCATCACAAGGCATGGGGTCGGGCATGGGCTCTTGGGCCGATGCGAGAATCGAAAGGAAGGAACCGGTAATGACCCACATCGTTCGGCAGAGAAATGACATTGAGGCGTAGGAGGGTATCGCTTAATGGATTGAAATAATCGGGATAGTGGCCCATCGGTCAGATCAATAACAAGCCATTTTTGCATAGGCGGATCCCGAGTTTTGGGCACTGCCTACCTTGAAGGTCGTGTTCTGGTCACTCGATTTGGCGTAGTTGCAGCGTGTCGATCACCTTTTCGTTAGCGAGTGCGTTGGTGATGACCACCAACCAACTGCCTGATTTGCACCAGTGTTTTTGCTTCAGGATGGCGAGGGCATTGGCGATCGTTTGCTCGGGATCGTCGGAGAAGGCCATGAGAAAGGGTTCAACACCCCAAGGAAGAAGAAGCTGGCGGAAGATGGGTTCGACATCAGTGAAGGCGTAGATTGGTACTCCGCGAGCGCGCAGGGCTCCGAGGACGTAGGCGAGGAAACCGCTACGCGTAAAGACGACGATGGCGGAATCGCCCAATTCTTGAGCTAAGACAGCGGCGGAACGAAGCATTTTGGACTTGGGTTCCTTAAGTTCAATGGCCCGATTTAATACCCCCTTAACGGAGGGCTCGATGCTTTCGATGATGTTTTTCATAACCTGAACGGTCTCGAGGGGATATTTTCCGACGGTGGTTTCACCGGAAAGCATGATGGCATCAGCTTGCTCTCGGATGGCATTGGAGACGTCGGAAATCTCAGCGCGGGTGGGCATTGGGGAGGAGATCATCGTTTCCAAAAGATGGGTGGCGATGATCACGGGTTTGCCTTCCGCCTGGCACATGGCGACGAGTTCGGTTTGGACAAGGGGGAGACGGTGGTAGTCGATTTCGATGCCCAAATCTCCGCGCGCGACCATGATGGCATCCGACTCCAGGATGATTTCATGCATGTTTCGAACTCCGGCTTGATCTTCGATTTTGGAGATGATCTTGGCGGAGGAGCCGAGGCTGTCGAGGTAGCGGCGAAGGGTGCGGACGTCCTCAGCCTGACGAACGAAAGACAAAGCCACAAAATCGATTCCAGCCCTGACACCCGCCTGAAGATCGAGTTCGTCTTTGGTGGTCAGGCAGGGCAGGTTGACGAAAACGCCTGGGAGGTTGATGTGGCGTTTTGATCCCAGGGTTCCTGGAGTGAGCACACGGCAGCGGATATGGGTGTCATCCTTGGTTTCAACACGCATCTGAATCAGGCCACTATCGATGAGGACAGTCTTGCCGATTTCGAGATCTTGGGGTAAGCCTGGGTAGTTCACCGAGACAGAGGGCACGTCGCCGGTTGGTTCAGCCGATTCGATGTGGAATTCGAACAGGCTGCCGGCGGTGAGGTCGATGGGGGTATCGACTTTTCCCGTGCGGATTTCTGGGCCCTTAACATCCATCATGACTGCGACATGGCGACCGACTTCGTTGGAAGCTTCGCGAATGAACCACATGGCATCATCCACCCATTGATGGGAGGCATGCGCCATGTTAAGGCGCAAGATATCAACACCAGCGAGGATCAGCTTGGCCAGCATTTCCTTGGATTCAGTCGCCGGGCCTAGAGTGGCTATGATTTTGGTGTGTCTAAAGTAGGTTGGCGTGTGTTCCATTCGAAACTTAGACAGCAGGAATAGGACCAACCAAGGAGGGAGACCAAAAGATCGAATGTGCGTCCTTCATTCACCGCCGGTAAGTGGAGTTCCTTCCTGGCTCGGCATTCAAAGGCGTTGGAACACGATTGAGCGAATCTCGCCAACGGTTCGCCAGGTGGCGAATCCCAAGGGTGCGCAGGAGTCGATATCGCCAGAGCGCAAGCTTAGCTGTCGGCCTTTGATGGAGACGTTCACCATTGGGGCTCCATTGATCCAGACTTGAAGGTCGTCTTCGCGAACTTCGATCCGAAATTGATACCAAGTGCCATTTTTGAATGCCATTTCTCCTCGGGTATTGTTTTCCGATGCATCGAGCTGGTCGATGCAGGAGATGCCGACGAGTCCCCCACCCCAGCCACCGACCACCAGCGACACACAGCGGTCGGGAGAGCCAACTGGAAAGGTGCAGGTGGCGAAAAAGTCTTGTCCCTCGACCCGGCGCGCCTCAAAGGTCAATGCATAGTCGATCCAGGGAAGTTTGAGTGCTTCCCAATCGCCGACGAATCGAATGCCTGTCATGGGAGTACCCTCACCGATTCTTAACACACCTTCGGCGACCTCTGCCGGTCCCTGTTCGGGAATACCAGAGGCTTGCCACTGAGATTCCAGCTCAATGCGAGAGAGCGAAATGGCCAATGGTTGGCTTGGCAATGGATCGCTGCAGCCGGTGACTATCCAAGCAAGGGTAAGCAGACAAAGATTGCCGATGGATTGCGGGGTAACGAATTCTGGGCAGGATGAGCATTGTGACGACACGTGAACAGAACGAATCCTTCCCCCTGCGAAGTTGCATCCGGAGGTGGAGATTGTTTGCCTGGACATTTTGGGCGGGCATCATGCTTCTTTGGTTTCTTCGCACCTTTGTTGCGCAAGCCCATCTGCTCGCAGCTCCCTTGACCTATTTGCCTCAGATTTTGGTGGGTCCAGCTTTGCTAGTGACGAGCATTCCTGGCTGGTGGTGGGGCCGCCGCCTTCTGTTTTTATGCATTACTACTGGGATCGGGTATCATGCTTCATTGTTCGGCGGGTCTTGGAGGGGAAAGGCGCTGGATTCGGGTGCGCCGCTCAGGGTTGTGTTTGTCAATCGAGGTGATCAAGATACGGCGAAATGGAAGGAGTGGATCGTCGAACAGAGCCCTGACTTGATCGGCCTGACGGATTTGCGTGGAAGAGATGGTCCGGAGTTAGGCGTTGGTACGCCTACCATCGGGGGCTTGCCTTACCTCATGCGGATTGGCGAGCATGCCCTGGCGAGTCGCTATCCGTTCAAGGGGACTCAGGTAGTTAAGCCTGACGTGCCCACAGGTGGACCGGTTCGTGTGCAGTATTTGCCGGCTGCCCGGTTTGAGGTGGATGGGCCTGGTGGGCCTGTTGCGGTTTACGTCGTTCATGTTCGGTCTCCCCGGGATGCACTTTCCAAGTATGGCTCTCTCAAGATGTGGAAATGGACGCTGCTGGGAGTTCCGGCGCATGTTTCTTCTAGTGTTACGATCGGCCATTACTGGGACGAACAAAAACTGGTGATCGAAGGATTGCTCAAGCGAATCGAGGCTGAAACGATTCCGACGATTGTACTTGGCGACTGGAACCTTCCAGATTTTGGACCTCGATATCGGCGATTGACGAAGCAACTCCAGGATGCTCATCGAGTCGCTGGCGAGGGCTTGGGCTATACCTTTCCTGGGGACTTGTCGTTTTGGCCCGCCTTGGGCAGACCTTGGATGCGTATCGACTATGTCTTAGTGGATCGCGAGCATTGGGAGATCCATGATTGCCGAGTTCAATCCGGAGAGGACGCTGCTCGTTCCCAGCATCGGGCATTGAACGTGATATTGCAGTGGAAACGTTAAATCCCGGGGCTACCACCGCAGTCTGAGGAGACAAAGCTTGCGTTGGAGGACAAGGGTTGGGAGTGTCGCTGAGAATATCGAGTGGACTCGGGGCCGACGCTTCTACCTGATCACTTGGCTCCGGTTTCATACGCCGGAATCTATTGCCAAGTACACACTTGCTGAATGGGCCGAGATCATGCAGTCTGGTTGACTATTGGCATCGGATGCCGCCGCTGTGACTCGAGTTGTTCGAGCGTTTGCAAAGGCGGGTTCTTCATGACCAGGAATGCTCATTTCAGAGATAACCCCCAAGAGATCAAGCAATGAAGGGGCGCGGGTGGCGCTCTCATTCCAGTTTGAGTATGATGCCCCAGCGAGTCTCATTAATCGATCAAACGGCTGCAGTCCTGCGGGAGCGATTGGATAGCGGAGAGTGGAACTCGAGTTTGCCGGGTGAAATCCACTTGGCGTCGGAGTTGCAGGTGGGTCGTAACACTGTGCGAGCGGCCCTAGCCACTTTAGAAAGCGAAGGGAGACTAACTCGAGCCAATGGCCGACGCCGTGCGATCAACGGCCAACCACTCAAGACAGGTCCACATCGGCGCCGAGTGTTCCTGATCCTAGCCCGTCCGGTGGGAGAATTCACACCGTCCACGATCTTATGGATCACGGAGACTCAGAAAAGATTGGAGAGACTCGGCTGGAATTTTGAGTTGCGCATCGAACCCGCCGCCTATCGCAAACGACCCTGCGGTTACCTAAGCTCCCTGACGGCAGATGCGCCGGGAGCCGTTTGGATTCTTCATCGGTCAACTGTGGCCATGCAGCGTTGGTTTCAAGATGGGGGGCTAAGAGTGGTGCTGGCCGGTTCGCGGCACACGGGAATCACCTTGCCGGAGGTTGATGCTGATTTCAGAGCTGTATCACGTCATGCGGCGGGACGATTCGTTGCGTATGGTCATCGCGACCTGGCCATTTTGCGTCCTGATGATGCCTATGCCGGTGATTCGGAAAGTGTTGCGGGATTCCAGGAAGGCGCCCTTGGCAACCTGGTGCGTGATATCCAATATCCGAACGAGCCTCAGGGAGTCATCCGAGCAATAGGACAGTTATTGCAGTCTGCACAACGTCCAACCGGGCTCTACATTCTTCATCCTGAGCATTGTGTCACTGCCATCAGTTTCCTTTTACGACAGGGTATCTCGGTGCCTGGACAGTTATCAGTCATCTGTCGAGATGACGAGCCCTATCTTGCCATGCTTAGCCCGGAACCGACACGGTATCGTCGCAATCCACAAGCCATGGCTAGCAAATTGGCTTCTTTGGTGGCAAGACCTACCTTTACAGGCAAATCAATTCGGATCATGCCCATCGGTGTGCCTGGAGAGACACTAAGCCGTAAGTGAGGCAGCTTGGTCGCACGGAATAGCCATTTTTGCCGTCTGCTAGCATGCCTAACGCAATCCGCTTTCACGAAGCTTGTCCTTCTTGCTCTTGCGGCGCCCCTTGATACCGCCTGTCCCGGAGCTCGCTGGAGCTTGATTTCGAGGCTCGAAACCTGAAACGCACTCGCGAGGCAAGGCAAGTTGGTGACGCTTTTCAATGAGGCAAAAATGCGCGTGGGATTCAGCTGAAATGAAACTGACAGCAACTCCTGCGTTTCCCGCTCGACCCGTCCGACCGATCCGATGAGTATAGTCCACCGCCGACCGCGGCAAATCGTAGTTCACAACCACTGGAAGCTCGACGATGTCCAATCCCCGACTGGCTAGATCCGTGGCGACAAGAACATGAATTAGCGAGTTTTTGAATGAGGTCAAAGCGTGGTTGCGAGCGCCTTGACTCAGTTCGCCATGGAAAGCCAAGGCGCTAATGCCATGTCGCCGGAGTTTATTCGCGACATGTTCAGCCGAGTGTTGCTTGGACACGAAGACCAACACCCGATTCCACTCCTCCGACTTGATCAAATGGCGCAGCAAAGCAGTGCGTTGAGCCTCGTCCACCTCGATGGCCCGTTGCACGATGTCTGGAATCTCATCTCTCTGGGATTCTATCTCGACCCGGGAGGGATTGTGAAGGAGCTTATTGGCCAGGGCTTGGATGACGTCGGGAAATGTCGCGGAAAACAGCAGGTTTTGCCGCTTCCTTGGAAGCAAAGAGAGCACCCGCTCCAATTCACCTGCGAAGCCCAGATCAAGCATTCGATCGGCTTCATCTAGCACGAAAGAAACGACACCCGATAGTTGGAGCGCATTTTGATCAACCAAATCCAGCAGGCGGCCTGGCGTGGCGATGACAATGTCAGCTCCGCCCCGCAGTGACATCATCTGCGGATTGATTGAGACACCGCCAACGGCGGTCACGACTTTGACTCGCCTCGGTAGATGAGGCGCGAACCTCTGAACTGTTGCGGCCACTTGAGCTGCCAATTCGCGAGTGGGAACAAGGATCAGAGTGTGAATGGGCAGTGGCTTTTGCCTTGCGCTGGTAAGCCAATGTTGAAGCAACGGAAGCACGAATGCCATCGTTTTCCCCGAACCTGTCTGTGCCGTGGCCAACAAATCGCCGCCCTGAAGAATGAGGGGAATGGCTGCAGCCTGAACCGGGGTAGGTTTGACGAATTGGCTTACCGCTCCGACCAAAGAGGCAGACAGACCAAGTGAAGTAAAAGACATACCTCTGTATAGTCGCTATCCATCCGGAGGCAAAGGGCTGAAATTCGGACAACCGAGCCGAGTTTACATCTCCAGAAGGCAATGCAGGCACGCCAGATGCCCCATGGCCATAGTCTACGTCTCCTTGACCTGTTCTAAAATAAAACAGCGATAACAACGGCGCGATTGCGAATTTTCCGACGTTTTAAGCAGTGACATTATGATCAAATACCGCATAAAAGGACTCGTTGCCGCTACCCACACGCCGTTTCACTCGGACGGATCACTCAATCTTGGAATCGTTGAAAAGCAGGCGGTACATTTATTGGCCACGGGCGTGACTCATGCCTTCATTGGAGGCACAACGGGTGAGAGCAGTTCGTTGACGTTGGAAGAACGTCGCGCGCTGGCCGTGCGATGGTTTGAGGCCACAAGCGGTTCAGCGCTCAATGTCATCGTACACGTGGGATCAAACTGTCTGGCCGACTCGCGCAACCTTGCTGCGTTGGCGCAGGAACTCGGTGCGGTGGCAGTGAGTGCGCTGGCACCTTCGTATTTTAAGCCGAGCAATGTCGCCACATTGGTCGAAAGCATGGCGCAGATCGCCTCCGCCGCGCCAGAGTTGCCGTTCTATTACTATGAGATCCCGACGATGACCGGTCTGTCGCTTTCACCCTCCGAGTTTCTGTCTCAAGCGGGAGATCGCATTCCGAATCTCGCGGGCATCAAGTTCACTAGCAGCAATCTCATGGAGTATCAGCTCTGCCGTGCCTATGATGACGGTCAATACGATATTCCGTTTGGATTTGATGAAATGATGCTCGGTGCGCTGGCCCTCGGCGCTACCGGAGCCGTTGGCAGCTCTTTCAACTTTGCGGCGCCTATTTATAATCGCCTTATTGCCGCCTTCCATCGCGGCGACCTCACCGCCGCACGAGAGGAGCAGATGCGCTCCGTCCTTACGATTCAAAAGCTCGCCGCTCGCGGATACATGGGAGCGGCTAAGGCTGTGATGAAGATGCTCGGTGTCGATGTTGGTCCCGCACGGCTGCCATGTGGTAATCTAGATGCCGAACAAGCTGTCACTTTGGGGGTGGAACTCGAAGAGATGGGCTTCTTTGAATGGGTGAAACCCTAACTTGCTGTCATTATGCTACCCCATTCCGACCTCCTGCAACTCAAGCGCTGGAATACGCCCACCCTTTACAATGGCTGGGAACAAATCACCAAACGCGATCCTGCTGCTGATGGCTTCAATTTGGAAGAATCTCGTGACTTCATGCCGCAAATGGGACCGATGGTGGGTTATGTGGTCACGGTTTTGATCGAGCCGAGCAGCAAGCTACATCGCGAGGCCAATCCGAATGCTTGGAACGACTATCGCCGATACGTCGCCAGCATTCCTGGGCCGAAGATCGTCTGTGTGCAGGATCTCGATAAGCCGAGTGTGATTGGTTCTTTTTGGGGAGAGGTAAACAGCAACATGCATCGATCACTTGGCTGTGTGGGCACCATCGTGGACGGAGCGATTCGCGATGTTGATGAAATGGCCAACGCTGGCTTCAAGGCGCTCGCTCGCCGCCTTTGTGTGGGTCATGCGCATGTTCATCCGGTGCGGTGGAACTGCGAGGTCGAGGTTTTTGGTCGCAAGGTAAGTCCGGGGGATCTGATACATGCTGATAAGCACGGTTTCATCGTCATTGAGCCCGAAGCGCAGCCACAGATTCTCGAAGCCGCGCGGTTTATGGATGCCAATGAATGCCAGACCGTCATCCCCGCTGCCCGTGGCTGTGCCGGACTGAGTGCCGATCAAATTCTCGCCAATCTTGCCGAAGCTGGAGCGCAGTTCGGAAAAAATGCGAAGGCTCAATTTCAACGCCAGGGGGAATGGTAACCATGAAATACATCGTCGCCCTCTTGATTGTCCTCAGCGGCCTCGCCCGGGCTGCAGAACCCTTCATCGACAAACAGGACCTCTTCATCGTGGGTGACAATCCGGCCTACAGTCTCTACCATATCCCCGGTATCGTCGTGACGGCCAAGGGCACGGTGCTGACTTGGTGTGAGGCCCGCAAGCGCGCAGCGGGCGTCAGCGACTGGGATGACATTCGCATCCTACTCCGCCGCAGCACCGATGATGGCAAGACTTGGAGCGAAGCGACAAGCATCGCCGATGTCCCGGGACCGAAGACCAAGAACCCCTTCGCGTTGAAGATGAAGAACGTTGATCCCAATGACGTGACGTACAACAACCCTGTCCTCATTGCCAGCAAGGACGGCATCGTGCACATGCTTTTTTGCCTCGAATACGAACGCTGCTTTTATCAGCGTAGCGAGGACGACGGCCTCTCGTGGTCCAATCCGATCGAGCTTACCGCCACTTTTGAAGCCTTCAAAAAAGCGTACGCCTGGAAGGTGCTCGCTACTGGCCCGAATCACAGCATCCAGCTCAAGACAGGCCGCCTCGTGGTGCCCGTTTGGCTCTCGACCGGAGAAGGCGGCAATGCGCACCGTCCAAGCGTGACCGCCACGATCTACAGCGATGATCAGGGCAGAACGTGGAAAGCCGGGGACATCGCCGTGCCTTGTACTGAGGAGTGGATCAATCCGAACGAGACCGTCGCGATCGAGCTGAATGACGGTCGCGTCATGATGAACATACGCAGCGAATCCAGGGCTCATCGCCGACTCATCACTGTCAGCCCTGATGGAGCCACAAACTGGAGCACGCCTAAATTTGATGAAGCTCTGCTCGAACCCATCTGCATGGGAGGGATCGTCCGCTATAACCACGACGGCCAAAGTGTGATCTTGTTCTCCAATCCCCACAACCTCGACGTGGGTAATGGTCAATCCGAGCCTGGCAAAAGCCGCACCCGCAAAAACGTCAGCGTCAAACTCAGCCGCGATGAGGCAACAACCTGGCCGGTGAACAAACTTCTAGAAGACGGACCCAGCATGTATTCGGATCTCGCCGTCACTCCCAGAGGTACCATCCTCTGCTTTTACGGCCGCAGTGGAGACAGCAAAGGCGTTGCCGCCTTTGCCGGCGGACGTCTCACGCTTGCCCGCTTCAACCTCGACTGGCTCACTCATCCATGAGATGCTCACAATCTCCTTCCATGAAAAAAATCCTCACCCTCTTGGTCTTCTCGGCGTTGCAATTGAGTGCTGATGAAGTTCTATTCGAGAAATCAGAAGTTTTTCCACCCGGCCTGAACGGCGTCGCGCGCTATCGCATTCCGGGCATCGTAGCTACCACAAAAGGAACCGTTCTCGCCTACTCGGAGGCACGCCGGAACAGCAGCTCCGACTGGGGTGAGATCGAGATCCACCTGAGGCGATCAACCGATGGAGGGAAAACGTGGGAGGCCAGCAAACACATCGCCCATCACGGCGCACGTTTGGAGGGCAACCCACGCAAAACCGAAGGCGGTGAAAAAGAGCAAACGGTGAACAACCCGGTCGCCGTCGTGGATCGTGAGACGGGAGCTATTGAGTTTCTCTACTGCATCAACTACGCCAGGTGCTACTCGATGCGGAGCACCGATGACGGCGTCACGTGGAGCCAGCCTGTAGACATCACGGCATCATTCGAGCCCTTTCGTGCGAAGTACGATTGGAAGGTGATCGCTACTGGGCCTGGTCACGGCATTCAGATCAAAAGCGGTCGTCTTGTCGTGCCGATCTGGCTTGCTTATGGCAAAGCAGGTGATCATGGGCCCTCGGCAGCTGGCTCTATCTACAGTGATGACCACGGCAAGACGTGGCAGGCCGGTGAACTTTGCCTGCCGAACGAAGGCAACTTTGGCAATCCCAATGAAACCATGATCACCGAACTCTCCGATGGCCGTGTGATGCTCGTCTCGCGCAGTGTATCGAAGATGAATCGCAAGCTCATCACCACCAGTCCGAATGGTGCCACAGGCTGGACCCAGCCCGTTTTCCATGATCAACTCTGGGAGCCCGTTTGCATGGCCAGCATCGTTGCCTATCCCTCAAGGCCCGGCACACTCATTTACTCCAATCCGCACACCCTCGCCCACGACAAGTACGGCAAGGAAGTCCCCGCTGGACGAGGCAAACGACAGAACCTCTGCATCAAACTCAGTCAAGACGACGGCAAGAGTTGGCCTGTGAAAAAAGTGCTCGACTCAGGTAAAGCTGCCTACTCCGACTTGGCCGTTTTGCCAGATGGCACGGTGCTTTGCCTTTACGAAGCCGACACCAACATTGTCTGCGCCCGCTTCAACCTCGACTGGGTCACCAAGCCATGAAGGTTTTTGTGTGCTTTCTCCTCGCGACAACCCTTGTGAGGGCAGCGGTCATCGAGTCTGACATCTGCATTTACGGCGGCACCTCGGGAGGAGTCGCGGCGGCAGTGCAGGCGGCGCGTATGGGAAGAAAGGTCGTGATTGCAGAACCCGGGATGCATCTTGGCGGAATGACGAGCGGTGGTCTTAGCGCGGTGGATATTGGAGATCCGCGCACCGTAGGCGGCATCGCGAGGGAGTATTTTTCAAGATTGGTCGGCAGCTACGGCAAGAAGCTGGAATGGGACAAGCCCTTCTCCGGAAACGGCGGCCCGGCAACGGGCGGGGCTTACTCGATCGAACCCCATGTCGCCGAACAAGTCTTCAACGAGATGCTGCGCGAGGCCGGGGTTGACGTTCGATTTCGGGCGCGACTCACCTCGGTGAGGAAAGACGGCGCCCGCATCACGGATTTGGTGACCGATGAGGGCTCCGTCTTTCGAGCGAAAATGTTCATCGATGCCACCTATGAGGGGGATCTCATGGCGAAGGCCGGAGTGAGCTACACGCTGATGCGCGAGGGAAACTCGAAGTATGGAGAGACCTACAACGGCATTCACTACACGGAGAAATACACGCCGAGAACGGGTCATCTGATGCCAGGGTCGAATGGCCGCGTGAATGGCGGGCAGGGGGTCTGGGACCGGGACTTTCCAATTGATCCCTATGTGGTAAAAGGCGACGCCACGAGCGGCTTGCTGCCTTTGATCAACGAAGGCGAACCCGGCAAACCCGGTGATCCTGCTTCCGGCGTGCAGGCCTATTGCTATCGGCTTTGCCTGAGCACGTCGGCGGACCGTCTGCCGATCGCGCCGCCCGCGGACTATGACGCGAAGCGTTATGAAATCGTCGTTCGGTTCATTGAGGCCTGCTTAGCGAATGGCGATGACATGGACTTGCGTTGGTTTTCCAAGTACGACGAGTTGCCCAATCAAAAGTGGGACTTCAATACGGCGACTTTTGGCGGCAACCTACCCGGAGCCAGCCACGCATGGGCCGATGCCGATCACGCACGCCGGGCGGAGATCGCGAAGGAGCACGAGAACTACCATCGCGGTCTGTTGCATTTCCTCGCCACCGATCCGCGTGTTCCCCGGAAGGTGAGGGATGATGTGAAACGCTTTGGTTTGCCAAAGGACGAGTTCACGGACAACGGCGGCTGGCCGCATCAGCTTTACATTCGCGAGGCACGGCGAATGGTCAGTGACCTCGTTCTCACGGAGCATCACACGCATGGCAGACAGGTGGCACCTCACTCAATCGGCCTCGGCTCCTACGGCACCGATACGCATGAAGTCCGCCGCATCGTGAAGGACGGTGTTGTCACCCGCGAAGGCAAGACGGCGGGTGGACGCGGTGGATTTGGACCGTATCAAATCGGGTACGGCTCCATCGTTCCGAAGGCCAGTGAATGTGAAAATCTGTTGGTTACTTTCGCGCTCTCCGCCAGCCATACCGCTTTCAGTAGCATCCGCATGGAACCGGTATTCATGGTCACCAGCCAAAGTGCTGCCGCGGCAGCCGCTCTGGCGATTGATGATGGCTTGCCAGTTCAGCGAGTCGATCAGGCTAAGCTCCGCGCCCGAATCCTCGAGGATGGTCAGGTGCTCGATGCCAGGGGTCCAGACACAACCCAATAGCCGAAGATCGCAAAGACTTCGACTGATTTGCCAAACCCTGATTTTTCCAGAGCGTGAGAGAGGGGAAAGCGCCAATGGATGAGGTCTAGAATCTAGAAATCTTAACCTTTACGTCGCCAATTTCGGCGGAGGTGGATCTGGGTCGTCTTCAGCTTGGGACATAGGTAATCATGAAGTTTCAAGTGAAATGAGTCAGCAGGCCCCGCGTTTGACTATTTGAACCAACCAACTCTGACCCAATGCAAAAAAAATTCATTCTCCTTCTCGCAGCCCAACTGATCGCGCCGCTGGCCGCAGTTTCTGCTGCAGACTTCCGGCTGGCCTCGGTGCTTTCGGATCACATGGTGCTTCAGCGGGAGAAGTCCGTCTCGATTTGGGGATGGGCGGATGCGGGTGAGACGGTGAAAGTTGCGTTTGCGGGGCAATCAAAATCGGCCACGGCGGGCACGGATGGCAAGTGGTCACTCAATCTGGATGCGCTCGCTGCGAGTGCCGAATCTCGCACGCTGGTCGTCACGGGGAAGGAGGGGCATGAGATCGAGCTGAAAGACGTGCTCGTGGGTGAAGTGTGGCTCGGTTCCGGGCAGTCCAACATGGCGATGACTGTGGCGGGTTGTTACCATTTCGATGCCGAGAAGGCGGCGGCGACGTTCCCGCTGATTCGTCATTATCGTGAAAGCTCTGGCCCGGCCGAGAAGCCGCAGGCCGAGGGGAAAGGAGCATGGCAAACCTGCACGCCGGACACAGTCGGGGGCTTCTCCGCGGCGCTGTATTTCTTTGGTCGCGAGATCCACAAAGAAGTCGGCGTGCCCGTCGGCCTTATCAATACGTCTGTCGGCGGCACGCCCATCGAATCATGGGTTGCTGCGGAGGTGCAGTCTTCCGATTCCGAGACGAAAGCGAACTACGACACGCGGCTTGATGCCTTTTTGAAGTTCGATCCTGTGAAAGCTCCTGCTTTGCACCAAAAGCAGCTCGCCATTTGGAAAGCCGCGTCCGAGAAGGCCAAGGCCAATGGCACACCCTTCGTCGTCCCCGCGCCGAAGGACCCGCTCGCCATGCACAAGCTCAAAGGTGGCCCCGCGGGCCTCTTCAATGGCAAGGTCGTCAACCTCGTGCCCTACACGCTGCGCGGCATGCTTTGGTATCAAGGCGAAGGCAATGCCAGCAGCAACCCCGGCCTCTACCACAAGCAGCTCACGCAGCTCGTCACGAACTGGCGCACGCTTTGGCAGGACGAAGTGCCCTTCGCGTGGGTGCAACTGCCCAACTACACCGCGCCCGGCGAAGGCTGGTCGCGCGTGCGTGAATCCATGCTGAAGACGCTCGCCCTGCCCAACACCGGCATGGCCATCACAATCGACCTCGGCGATGCGAAGGACATCCATCCGAAGAACAAGCAAGATGTTGGCAAACGCCTCTCCTACTGGGCACTCGGCACCGTCTATGGCAAAAACGTCTCCGCCCTCAGCGGTCCGCTCCCCGTAGGCTCGACGATCAGCGCCAATGCGATCACCGTTTCCTTCAAGCACACCAACGGCGGTCTGAGATCCATCACGGGAGATCTGCTCACCGGCTTCGAAATCGCCGCCGCCGATCAGCAGTGGAAACATGCCGAAGCCAAGATCGTCGGCGACACCGTCGTCGTCAGCAGTGCCGAGGTCGCCCAGCCTGTCGCCGTTCGTTACGCGTGGAAAGACTGGCCCGACTACAGCCTCGCCAATGGCGCGGGGTTGCCTGCAACACCTTTCCGCACCGATGACTGGCCTGTGCCAGCGGCGAAGAAGTGAGGCGAAAGGATTGGGAATCAACGTCCGAGTTCGCTGCGAAATCTGACACAGGTTTGGCCGTATTGCGTTCGCTCCCTTCCCGAATCCTCATCTGCCTTTGATAAAACCTCCGATTCAATGAAGCACACTCTCACACACCTCACCGTCCTGCTGCTGACGCCGCTGGCCGCGCTCCACGCTGCAGAGCCTGCTTGGGGCGACCAAGGAGACGGCACTTATCGCAATCCCATATTGTGGGCGGATTTCAATAACCCATGTGTGTTCAAGGCTGGCGGCACTTTCTATCTGACCTGCGCCTCGCATCACTTCATGGGCATGCCGTTGTTGGCGTCGAAGGATCTGGTGAACTGGACTCACACTGATCGCATCTACTCGCGACTCGGTGGCGTTCATGCGGACTTCACGTTCCCTGGCAAAGCATGTTCCGCCGGATCGCAGGATGGTGAAGTGGGATTCTTCCAAGGCAGGTATTACCTGTTCAATTGGAGCACGAAATACCGGGGCTTTGTCTGCAAGGCGTCTGCGCCGGAAGGGCCGTGGAGCGAGCCGGTGAGCCTATCGGAGAATATCGTTGGCGACTTCGAAGACCCGTGTCCATTTTGGGATGATGATGGCAAAGGTTACTTGTTCCTGCTTGGCAATCCGGGGGCGCTGCGGATCTACCGTCTGAACGACACCTTCGATGCCATCGTGGACCAAGGCACGGTCTTGATCGATGACATCCCGCCCAAGGGACCGCAGGTTTTCAAACGCCACGGCTTCTACTACATCTCCGTCGCCTCCACTGGTAAGAACAAGGACAAGGCGCAATATGTCTATCGCTCGAAGTCGATCTACGGACCCTACGAGAGCCGGAAGATTTTCCACGCAGGCAAGGCCGACATCAACGCCGCGCAGGGATCACTCGTCGAGGTCAGTGGTGACCGCTGGGCCTTCCTTCACCATGACTACAACCTCTTCGCCACTTATGGCCGCCGCCTCTACCTTGAACCTGCGGGCTGGTCGGCTGACGGCTGGCCTTGGATTGGTGTGGACACCGATGGCGATGGCATCGGCGAACCCGTGGGCCTCACTGAGGCCTATGCCAAGCCCGCGCTGCCGGTTCAACCCATCAACCCTGCGGACCCATCCGACGAGTTTGATGCGACCACGCTCGGCGGCCAATGGGCCTGGAATCACGACCCCGACGACTTGGGCTGGTCGCTCTCCGCGAGGCCGGGACACCTGCGATTGACGGCGCGGCATCTGAACACCCAAGGCGGTGTTTCCCAATTTGGCCGAACGAAGGTCACCTATCGCGATGACCATCTTCTCTTTGCCTATAACACGCTCGTTCAGCGCCTCTACGGAGCCGAGTCCGACATCGTCACGAAGCTCGATACCACGACCATGATTGATGGCCAACGCTCTGGTCTCTGCACGATGATCGATGATTATACTTGGATCGGAGTCGTCAAGGAGGGCGGCATCAAACGCCTCCGCTTCGCCAAAGGCACCGCCACCAGCGGCCCCGGCGCATTCACCGATGGTCCCGAACTCAAACAAGACGCCATTTGGCTGAAACTCGAACACCGTCACTACAAAGGCACCATGTTTTATAGCCTCGACGGCGAACACTACGAGCCGCTGGGTGATCGCGACTATGCCTATCGCACCGCATGGTATGAAGGCACCAAGGTTGGCCTGTTTTCTTACAACTTGTCATCGGCAGCAGAGGGCGGTCACGCGGACTTTGATTTCTTTCACCAGCAGCACGACGGACCCAAAACAGCCCGCAAAGAATGACGTTGAGCCTTCTCCGTTCATCACAACGATGCATTAGACGTTTGGCGTGAAACCCTCCCTCCCCACCGCCCACGACGACGTCGAGTGCATCCGCGAGCGGCTGCCGAGGCAATTGCTGAAACTCCGGGAAGTGCTGGCTTTTTGCAGCATCCACACCGGCTCGTGAGAGTGGCAGCAGCCGACATGCTATCGGCAGGATGAAAGTGAACCGAATTGCCGGGTGAGGATCTCGCGAGCGGACAAAAAATCGAGAGATTGAAAAAAATCGGCAGGTTCGGGCGGGATAGCAAATAAGTTCATGCATGACGCCTTCTGAACCATCTCCGAACCCACCGCCCGCTCTGACGCAGGGCGATTTTGTGCGGCTGCTGATGCGGAACGAGCCGGCTCTGCGTGCTTATTCGCGATCATTGCTTCCGGATTGGCATCTGGTGGACGAAGTGATTCAGGAGGCGAGCGTGACGCTGTGGGAGAAGTTTGATCAACTCCGCGACGAGGCGGGCTTTCTGCCGTGGGCGAAGGTGGTGGTGCGCTTCAAGTGTCTTTCGGTCATCGACCGGCTTCGGCGTGACCGGCATGTCTTTAGCGACGGGGTGCTGGAATTGCTTGCGGAGGAGGCGGAGGCTTTTGATGTCGAGGAGCGGGAGCGGTCCATGCGGGCGTTGCGCTCATGCCTGGAGGGTTTTTCGCCGCCGCATCAGGAATTGCTGCTGGCCCCCTACTCAGGTGAAGGCCGCGTGACGATGCTCGCAGAGCAGGCGGGCAAGTCGGCCAACGCGCTCTACAAGCTGCTGGGGCGGCTGCGGGAAAAACTGGCGGCGTGTATTGAAACCCGTCTGCAAAAGGAGGCTCTTTGAGATGAACCCGAACGAACTCATTCAACACTATCTGCATGGCGTGGCGACTGATGCCGAGGTCGCGGAGCTGGATCGTCTGCTGGCGAGTGATCGGGCCCTGCGGCGGAAGCTGATCGTCGAGACAGGCATTGATGCTGGCCTGTGCGAGATCGAGCGGGAGCGGGCATCGCAGCCGTCGGTGGTCGTGCCTCGACGCTCCGCCTGGTTCTCCTGGCGTCCGCTCACCGCTGCGGCGGCGGGGATTGTGTTTGGGATGTTCTGCACTTCGGTGGTGTTTGCCTATGCCGTTCCTCGGATGGGGATGGATCGACACCGAGTGGTTCCGCTCTTCAACGAGACGTTTGAAGATGTGAAAGCAGTCTTTGGTCGCGGGTTTCCGAATGACGCTGACGGTTGGTCGGGTGATTTCGAAGCGGTGGTTTCGACGGATGGGGCAATATCTCCCAAAGAAGGCCAGCACATGGCGCGGTTGGCTCCCATTGCGGGTCGGAAGTTCTGTGCTGCGGAGCGCATCGTAGATCTTGCCAAGTTTCCGCTGATAAGCAGCACGGAGTCACGGATGGTGGAGGTCACGGCTTCGTTTCATGGCATGGACTCGGACTGGGCGGATCGGAATCAGATACGCTTGGCGGCTTTCGCGGAGGCACCGAAGGACGTGAAGGACATTTGGAATAGCGACAGTCGTTTAGACCAAGTGCTGCAGCATCTGGGCCGCACCGTCACGGTGAAGCCAGGTGAGCACGGCTGGCAAACACTCAAAGTCTCGATGGAAATCCCCACCGGTGCCCGCAGCCTCGTTATCCATCTCGGCGCAGGCGTGGCGGACGATGCGGGGCCAAAGACGCTGCATTACATCGATGATGTCCGCGCTCAGTTTGTGATCACCGAAACAACTCCATGAAGTCATTCATTCTCTTTGTCGCGTTCTGCGCCCTTTGTAGTTCAACCCATTCCGCCGAGCATCCCAATGTCCTCATCATCCTCGTCGATGACATGGGCTGGGGCGATCCGCAGTGCTTCAATCCGCAGTCGAAGATCGCGACGCCGCACATCGACAAGCTGGCAGGCGAGGGCATGAAGTTCACGAATGCTCATGCGGGGGCGTCCATTTGTGTGCCGAGTCGGTATAGCTTGCTCACGGGGCGGATGCCGTATCGCAATTGGAATAACGCGGCGGCCAAGCGGACCGGTAAAGCCCAACTCAGTGCGCTGGAGAAGAAGCATTTTCCGCAGCCTCAGCTTCAACACGAGCTGGGGCGATTGAATCTCGCCACGCTGATGAAGCGGCAGGGCTATGCGACGGCTTGCGTGGGCAAGTGGCATCAGGGCATGTCATCGAAGGCCGAGGCGGATGGCACGCTGAAGATGTCGCCGGTGGACTTTGGCTTCGATTACTATTTCGGCTTCGATGCGCCGGAACAGGGGCCCTATGCGTTCATCGAGAACAAGCGCTTCGTCGTCGCGCCGACGGAGACGATAGCGGATCATCCGGGGGAAGGCGTGACGAATCCCGAGACGCAAGGCGCGCACTGGCGCAAAGGTTTGGCGGCACCGGGTTGGAAGTTTGAAAACGTCCTCTCGACCATCGGCGGCGAGGCGGATGCGTGGCTGACGAAACAGTCAGCGAGCGGTGGCAAGGAACCTTTCTTCCTCTACTACGCCATCCCCGCGCCTCATGCGCCGTGGGCGACGGCGAGCGAGTTCAAGGGCAAGAGCGGCGCGGGTCAATACGGCGACTATGTGATGAACGTGGACGCCATGATCGGCCAGGTGCTGGCGACGTTGGACAAGCTGAAGCAGCGGGACAACACGCTCATCGTCTTCTCCAGCGACAACGGCCCCGTCTGGTATCCGGCTGACATCGAGAAGTTCGGTCACCGCGCCGCCGGTCCGTGGAATGGGATGAAAGGCGCGCTCACCGATGCCGGACATCGCATGCCATTCATCGCGAGTTGGCCGGGCAAAATCCAAGCGGGGAGTTCGTGCGGCGAGTTGATTTGCTTCACCGACGTGATGGCCACCATGGCGTCGCTGCTCGGAGAAAAACTCCCGAACGATGCCGGAGAGGACAGCTTCGACATCTCACCCCTGCTGCGCGGCGAGAAGCCCGCGCAGCCCATTCGCAACGGCATGGTGCATGTGAACTACGGCTCCTACACGCTCGCCATCCGCGATGGCGATTGGAAGCTCATCCTGCCCGCAGGAGTCTATGCCGTGCAGGACGGCACTATCACACCGGATCACGTCGTCGAGACCCAAGGCAAAGGGCCGAACGACAAGTTCCAACTCTTCAACCTCCGCACCGATCCCGGCGAGGCCACGAATGTCTTCACGAAAGAGCCCGACAAAGCGAAGGAACTTTTTGCTGTGCTCAAGGCGGACATTGCTCGCGGGAGGAGTCGTTAATCATCAACATCCTTTCTCTCTAAAACGATGAAACACACGCTCATCCTTGTCACCGCCGTGCTGCTCGCTCCGCCGGCCGCGCTGCACGCTGCCGACGCGCCGACGAAGAAACCCAACATTCTCTTCATCCTCACCGACGACCAGGGCTACGGCGACCTCGCGCGGCACGGGCATCCTTTGCTGAAGACGCCAAACCAAGACGCGCTGCACGACGAGAGTGTGCGGTTTGAGAAGTTCTATGTCAGCCCATCGTGCTCGCCCACGCGGGCTGCGCTAATGACTGGCATGCACGAGTTTCGCAGCGGTGTCACGCACACGACCGAGCCGCGCGAGCACATGGATGTGAACGCAGTCATCCTGCCGCAACTGCTTAAGTCCGCCGACTATCGCACTGGGTTCATCGGCAAATGGCACCTCGGAAATGACGGGCCGTATGGTCCGGCGAATCGTGGCTTCGATTGGTGCTCGACGAATGCGGGTGCCGCTACGGTTCACTTTGATCCAATCATCATCCGCAACCGCAAACGGGAGAAACGCACCGGTTATCGCGAGGACATTCTCTTTGATGAAGCGATGACTTTCATTGATGAAGCAAAAGGCAGCCCCTTCTTCTGCTACCTCGCAACTTACTCGCCGCACGCACCGGTGAAGGCACCGGATTCGTTCAAGGCACCATTCGTCGGCAAGGTGGACCCGGAGGAAGCGGACTTCCTCGGCATGGTCGCGAATCTCGACTACAACCTCGGCCGCATCACGAAGCATCTGCGCGACCGCGGGCTCGAAAAGGACACAATCATCATCTGGATGAACGACAACGGCGAGACGCACGGGCTCGATGTTTACAATGCCGGGATGCGCGGCTGCAAAGCTACCGCGTGGCAGGGCGGCTCGCGCGCTATGTCCTTCTGGAAATGGCCGGACAAATGGCAGCCTCATGCCGTGCAGAACCTCACCGCGCATCTCGACGTGCTGCCCACGCTCTGCGAAATCGCCGGTGCGAAAATTCCCGCCGAACTCGCGCCGAAGCTCGAAGGCTATTCCTTGCGTCCACTGCTCGAATCCACAAAGCCGCTCGCGTGGCATGATGATCGCCTGCTGTTTCATCACGTCGGACGCTGGCCGAGCGGGCTTGCCGCCGATCACAAATACGCCATGGCCGCAGTGCAAACTGCGAACTATCTGCTCGTGCGCAGCGAGCCGTGCAGCAACCCCGAGTGCGAGAAATACGGCAGCCAATGCACCACACTACGG
The DNA here is from genome assembly GCA_947440575.1 of Verrucomicrobiaceae bacterium. Lineage (GTDB taxonomy): Bacteria > Verrucomicrobiota > Verrucomicrobiia > Verrucomicrobiales > Verrucomicrobiaceae > JAGRPD01. Next base: position 27,109 of record CANETF010000006.1, on the reverse strand, counting down.
CAAGTTCAGAGCGGCACGAAGCGCGCCACCTACACCAAGGAGAACGCAGCCTTTCACTGGGGCGTCACCGAACCAGGGCGCTGGTCGCTGTTTGATCTCACCGCCGACATCAAGTGCGCGCAAGACCTCTCCAAAACCAAGCCCGACATCACCGCGAAACTCGCCGCCGCCTATGACAAGTGGTGGAAAGATCTCTTCCCGGTGATGATTCAGCACGGCGGTGACAAAGGCACGCCGGAGCCGCTCGGCGGCAAATCGAAGGAGTGATTCTCGTCTCGCATCATGAAACTCATCCTCACCGTTGCCTGCATTTTGATGAAACCAGCTTGCAAGACTGTCTCGCTTTGCTCGGCTCTCACCGCCCTGCTGCTAGCGCCGCTGGCCGCGCTCGCAGAGTCTCCACCCGCTGCGTCGCCGTTGCTGGATGTGTTCCCGGAATCGAAAGCGCCGACGTTCTATGAGAAGCCGAGCGAGTTCGTCGTGTCGCGGCAGTTTCGTCCGGGAGCAACACGCTCGCAGTGGGCGGAGGGCGTGGATGAGCGGGCGGTGTTTCATGCTTACCTCACGCACAAGTCCACCAGCGAGCGAAGTTGGGAACTGCGTCTTGGCAAGGGCGGGCAGATTTACTCCGTCGTGAGTTCCTTCGGTGAAGCGATGCCGCCGCAGAGTGCGCTGGCACCGTTTGTCGATGAAGTCTGGCAGATGGTGGCGATCAATACCGACTTGCTCGACCGGATGCCCGAGCTGGGGAAGAGCAAGATTCGCGAGGAATCGAACTCCTACATTCATCAGTCGGGCATGTATGTGGACAAGAAGGACCAGCCGCTCTCGCCGAAAAAGCCTTTCTACGCGCCGCTGCTGGCCACGCTCGAGGATGCGGCAGCACGCTCGTATGCGGTGATGAACTGGGGCCAGGTGCCCACGGCGAGCATTCATCGCAGCGATGTGCTTTTCACCACGCAGTACCGCGATCTCGGCGCGGGCGTGATCGAGATGAGCTATCTGTGTTTCAACTTCGGTAACTTCCCGCTCAATGGCCTGAATACACCTTGGGGCGGTGTGCGCACGTCGGTCTTCCCCGAACTGGTCCTTTCACAGCCCGACGGCAGCTATCGTTTTCACACGCCCTTCAGCATCGACATGCCGGGCACTCATGGCGACATCGCCAAGACGGGCGGCTGGGCAGCCGCCACGCAGAATGCCGCGAACCCTGCCGCCTATTCGCTGGGTCTCGTCTTTGGTCGCGATCTTCACTGGCCGGAGCAACAGCAACTCCAGCGTGCGAAGACGCCAGGTTTTCAAAAATCACCCACCGTTTATGGAGCAGGCGATTCACGGCATGGCGTGCGCGATTACACCGTCATGGATGTTTCCTCACGCGTGATGATTCAGCCCGGCGAATGCTTCTTCCGCCGCGTCTTCCTGGTGCTCGGCACGCTATCCGAAGTGGCCGATGCCGGACGCAAGCTGGAATCCTTTGCCGACTATCAAATGATGGACTTCACCGAGGCCGACACGCCCCTGCTCCCGCTCTATGTGAAGCCGATGGACAAAGATCAATTCGTCCCTACTCCCGATGCCCCGACTCCCGATGCCAAACCCATTGCCCGGCTCTACGCCCGCCCCGTGAAACACTCGAAGCCGCTCTTTCTCCTGCAAGAAGCCGCTACCGGTCGCTATCGCCTCACGACCGATCCCGCCCTGCTCAATCGCAAGGAACCGTTCGCTAATCCCTACCCCGCAGGCGATCCCAAACACGCTGCCTTCCAGAACCGCGTGCAATACGTGAACTACGAAGGCCCTGCGAAATCCATGACGCTCCTCGGCTACGTGATGCCCCGCGAGAAGGCGGATGCAACGAAGCATCGTTACGCCACCCTTAGCACTATCCCAGCACTCGCGGACTTCTTCCAAGCCGGCGAATCTCTGTCCGCTGATGCACTCATTATCAGAACGTCGGACAAGCCAGAGTCAGCCCCGCATTGAAAAGCAACCATCCACCATGAAACACACGCTCGCACTCATCACCGCCCTGCTGCTCGCGCCGCTGGCCGCGCTGCACGCCGCCGACTCACTTACCGCTTATACGGCTGACAACGTGCCACAGAACGTCGTGGATCTATGGAAGGACGTTGATGCTCGCAAAGACGCACTCGAAACGAAGGTCGTGAAGGAGTGGAGGGAAGACGGCGTGGTCTGCCGCTACGTCATCTTCAAAGTCGGCACGTTCAAAGGCGCAGACTCGCGGATTGCGGCTTTTTATTGCTTCCCCGAGGGCGCGAAGAAGGCGCCTGCATTTGTATGGGCGCATGGCGGTGGACAACGCGCGGATCGGGAGCGCGGCCTCAATTTTGCCAAACAGGGTTATGCCACGGTGGACATCAACTGGGGCGGCCGCGAGATGGTTGAGGGGATTAAGGAGAACACGGACTGGGGGAATGTCGATCCCAGCCAAGGACCGCAGTTCTATCCGAAGGCGTTTCGTCGTGGGAAAAGTAATCTCCTGCCGGACGAGCACACGATTGATTCGGTGGTTAGTCCGCGGAATGGCAACTGGTTCCTTCTGACCTACGCCGGCCGCCGCGCGATCACCTTTCTTGAACAACAAACGGAGGTCGATCCCGAGAAGATCGGATTCACTGGTTTCTCGATGGGCGGCAACATTACCTCGTATGTTGCCATCGATTCGAGGCTGAAAGCGGTGGTGCCCATGGTCGGCGGCACGGGATTCATCTCCAGCGAGTTCCCCGGAATCGCCCACAATCGGCCCAGCGCTGCCCCCTATAGCGGTCACGCCGAGTTGTTCGCCAACACCATGGAGTCGCAGTCCTACTATCCGCATGTCAAAGTCCCCGTGCTTGTGTTGACGGCATCGGACGACTTTCACGGGATTGTTGACCGCGCTTACACGTGTATGGACTTACTGACACATAAAGACTGGCGGGTCAGCTTGAAGATGCATTACAGCCACAATCTCGGGTCGGAACAGTGGATCATGATCAATCAATGGTTCGACAAATACCTCAAAGGCGAGCCCATCAACATCCCGAAGACCGCCGAGTCGAGCCTCGCGCTGAAGACGGAGACCCACGCCGCTGTGTTCACCGTGAAGCCTGATCAGCCCGGTCAACTCAAGGCACTCGACATCTACTACAGCTATGACCCGAATCCGCAGTCACGCTTCTGGAAGCTCGCTTCCAGCGTGCAACACGAGGGCGACACCTGGTCCGCGAACCTGCCGTTGCATAGCGGTCTGCCTTTATTTGTCTTTGCCAACTGCACCTATCCGCTCGGTACCGAACGCGAATCCTTCGATGGCAGAACTTCCACCTATACCATCACCTCCAGGGAGCAGGTGCATCTGCCCTCTGAGTGGAAACTGGAAAACTTGAAGACCTTGGCCACCAGTGATGAATTACTGCCATCCTTTGAGCGTGGCTGGGGCGATTCTCCTATTGGCGGAGTCATCACCTACAAGTTCCGCGACCCCGAGATGAGGCTGCCCGGCAAAGATCGCGCACTGCGGCTGACTCTGACCGGCGTTACCGATAGCTATGGCGTGCGATTCCGTATAACGAAGAACCACTACCTCACAGACGTCAAAGCACCGCCGCAGGATTACGTGGCAAACGTCCTCATCAAGCCTGGTGACACCAAGGTCGTCGTTGGCCTCGCTGATTTCCTTGATTCCAAGAAGCAGAGCATGCCGGACTGGAGCAACGTGTCCACCCTCAGGCTGGATTTCATCCAAAAAGGAAAGTCGATGCCCCTGAAGGGTAATCCCATGCTCCAGTCACTCGATTGGACGGCTGCGAAGGCGGAGAAATAGCATGATCATGAAACACACCCTTATCGCCTTCCTGCTTGCGCCGCTGGCCGTGCTGCACGGCGCCGATGCGCCGGAGCCTGCGGGCAAGCCGAAACCCAACATCGTCATCATTCTGGCCGATGACTTGGGGTATTCGGATTTCGGGTGTTATGGGGGAGAGATTGACACGCCGAACATCGACCGGTTGGCGCAAGGCGGGCTCCGGTTTTCGAGTTACTACAGTGAGACGAAATGCAACCCGAGTCGCCAGTCGCTCCTGACTGGAAAGTATGCCATCCGGGCTTACAACGGTCGTGATGCGACGATCGCGGAGTGTCTCGCGCAGGGCGGATACTCGCGCTACATGGCCGGCAAATGGGACATGGTGGCGGACATTGGCGGGGACTCCCGGAAGACACCGCAGGCACGCGGGTTCGAGCATTTCTTTGGCACGCCGATGGGCTGCGGCAGTTATTTTGCGCCGATGAAACTGACTCGCGATGGCGAACCCGCCGAGCAGGAGTCGATGGCTCCCGGCTTCTACTACACGGATGCGATCACCGACAATGCGGTGCAATACATCAATACCGCGCCGCAGGATAAACCGCTGTTTTTGTATGCCGCATATACTGCCCCGCATTGGCCGCTGCATGCGCGCGAGGAGGACATCGCCAAATACAAAGGACGCTTTCAGGTCGGGTGGGACCGACTCCGCGAAGAACGGCTGGTCCGCATGAAAAAGATGGGACTGGTCGACGCTGATGTTCCACTTTCTCCCCGGGAGAAAAACGTGCCGGCATGGGAGAATGAAAAGCATCCGGAATGGAAGCAGCGGCTCATGGAGGTCTATGCCGCACAGATCGAATGCATGGACCGGGGCGTCGGACGCATCCTGCAAGCGCTGGACAAATCCGGTCGCCGTGACAACACGCTGATCATCGTCACCAGCGATAACGGCGCGTGCGCGGAGGAATACTCGCCGGACAGACCGGGCAATTACCTCAACGAGAAGACGCGCGACGGTCGTCCGCTGCGGGTGGGCAATCTTCCCGAAATCATGCCGGGGCCGGAAGACACCTGGCAGAGCTATGGACGCGCGTGGGCCGCGCTGAGCAACACCCCGCTGCGTCGCTGCAAAGGCGAAGAATACGAAGGCGGAATACGCGTGCCATTGATTGCCAATTGGCCAGGGAAGATTTCGAAGCCTGGGTCCATCGTGCATGACATGGCTCATGTGATCGATCTGCTCCCGACGGTGCTGGACGCTGCCGGTCTGGAGTATCCCAGAACCTTCCAGAGCCGCGAGGTGCTGCCGCCCGACGGCAAAAGCTTGCTCTCTGCTTTCAAAGATGAGGCTCTGCCAAAGCACGACTTCCTGTTCTGGGAGTTCGGAGCCATGCGGGCTGTGCGTCAGGGCGATTGGAAACTGGTGTATCCGCGCGGCGGTCCTTGGGAGCTGTATCAAATTCCCGACGATCCAATTGAAGGCGATAATCTGGCGGCAAAGTTTCCGGAACGCGTGGAGCAGATGAGTGTCCGGTGGAACGAGTGGTTCAGCATTCAACCCAAGCGAATACGACGCGACGCCAAAGACGACGATTCCGAAGAAACCACTCCCGCGAAAGGGCGCAAGAAGCCAAAATGAAACCCACACTCACACTCATCACCGCCCTGCTGCTCGCGCCGCTGGCCGCGCTGCACGCCGCCGACTCTTCAGCAAAGAAACCCAACATCCTCTTCATCCTCACCGATGACGAGGGGCTCAGCGATGTCGGGTGCTATGGCTCGGACCGGTTCAAAGGCAAGACGCCGAACATTGATGCGCTCGCGGCGACGGGGTTGCGGTTCACGCATGGCTTCGCGCCGCCGCTGTGCTGTCCGTCGCGCACCACGCTCAACACGGGACGCTACCTGTTTCGCAACGGTGCGCTGACCAACACCTCGTCGCACATTCCATCTGCGACGGATGAGCCGTCGCTCGCACGCACGCTGAAGCAGGCGGGTTACGCCACCGGCATGGCCGGCAAGTGGCGGCAGATGAAGGACACGCCGGGCGATTGGGGCTTTGACGAATGGATCACCGACCCGTCGGGCACCGGTTGGTTTTGGGAGAAGAGCTACATCAAGAACGGCCAGACCATCGAGACGCCGGAGCCGGTGTATTGCCCCGATGTGTGCATGGAGTTCACGCTCGATTTCCTGCGGCGGCATCGCGAGCAGCCGTTTTACTTCTACTTCCCGACGCATCTCGTCCACGGCCAGATCCATCGCACGCCCGACAGCAAGCCGGACACGAAAAAGTTCTACAACGACGACATCGCCTACGCCGACAAACAAGTCGGCCAGCTCGTGGCCGAACTCGACAAGCTCGGCTTGCGCGAGAACACGCTCATCGTTTTCAGCGGTGACAACGGCAGTGTGCATCCCGACAAAATCAACGGTCGCATGATTGACGGCCACAAGCACACGCTGCTCGAAGGCGGCAGCCGCGTGCCGCTCATCGCGAACTGGAAAGGCACCGCGCCCGCCGGCCAGGTTGTGGACGACCTCGTGGATTTCAGCGACTTCTTCGCGACCTTCGCCGAACTGGCCGACGCGAAGATGCCCGAAGGCGTGACCTTCGACAGCCACAGCTTCGCGCCGCAACTGCGCGGCGAACGCGGAACACCGCGCGATTGGGTCTTCGTGCAACTCGGTGCCGAATGGTATGCCCGCGAGCAAGGCTTCAAGCTCATGCACAACGGCGAGCTGTTCGACATGAGCGACGCGCCCTTCGCGCAGAAAGCCGTTCCCGCCGAATCAGCAAATGCCGACGCCAAAGCCGCCCGTGCGCGCCTGCAAGCCGTACTCGTCCAACTCAGCCCCGCCATCGGCAAGACAGATTCTTCCGCGCCGAATAAGGGCAAAGGCGGAAAGGGCAAAGGCGGAAAGGGCAAACAGAACGCAAAGACCGAACCGAAATGAAACGCGCCCTCGCGCTCCTCACCGCCCTGCTGCCCGCGCCGCTGTCTGTGCTGCACGCCTCAGGAATCTCAATGCCCACCGTGCCGGACAACCACGACGCCCACAACTATGGCGAGCGCATCCGCGAGTGGCTGCCGCGTCGGCTTCAAGAGCTGCGGGAACGCTGTGGACTGAGCAAGCATGGGTTGGCTCGTGAGAATGGCATCAGCATGGAATACATCGGCAAACTGGAGCTTGGTGCGGCGAATCCCACCTTGCCTGTCATGGCACAACTCAGCCACGGCATGGGCATGACTTTCCCGCCGAAGAATAGGTGCGAGAGGAATGAATGGAGTTATTCTTCTGTGCCAGTTCCTTTGTCTCAAAAACCGTCTCAACCATGAAACAACTTCTCCTCTCATTGCTCCTGCTCGCCAGTCTCGCCCACAGTCATGAACCCACAGCGCCCGCAGCCAAAGGCACCGGACTGAAAGTGCTCGTTTATTCCAATACTGGCTACTATCGCCATCCCGAAACGCCAAAGATCAATCGCTGGCTCGTCCTGCTCGGTCATGAGAATGGCTTCGAGGTGGACGTGACGGAGCATTGGAAAGACATGCGCGCCGAGGAACTGAGCCGCTACGACGTACTTGTGCTGAACAACGCCAACGAACTCGACAAGGTGCTGCCCGAGGAGCAACGCAAGTCGGTGGAGGAATGGTTCACCAAGGGCGGGAAAGGCATTGTCGGCCTGCATGCCGCGCTGGTGCATCAGACGAAGTGGCCGTGGTTGAATTCACTCGGCGGATGCGACTTCAATAGCGACTCCGACTTCAGCAAAGCCAAGGTCACCATTGATCCTGCTGCGAAGGATCATCCCTCCGTCAAAGGTCAGCCCGCCGAGTTCTGGATCGAAGCCGACTGGACCAATCACGATCGCGCCGTCACCGGACAACCTGGTTTCAACGTGCTGATGCGTGTTGACGAGACCACTTACACGCCTGTGCGTGATTACTTCAAAACCCGCAACGGCAAGCCCATGGGCGCGGATCATCCCATCGCCTGGACGCACGAACCCGCGACCGGTGGCCGCTTCTTCTACACCGAGTTCGGCCATGACCTGCGCTCGCTCAGCACGCCGTTCGTACGGCAGCACATTCTCGAAGCCATCAAGTGGGCCGCGAAGATGACGGTGACTCCTGAGAATCAAAAATAGCAGATAGAAGCATGAAGCACGCACTCTTAATCCTCTCCCTCCTCCTGCTCGCGCCGCTGGCCGCCTTCGCCCAAGCCAAGCCCGAAGTCGCGAACGCCGCCAGAGCCGCAAAACGCGCCTGGGAATCCGCGCCTGATGAAAAGAAGGCGCTTTGGAAGCAGCAACGTGAGGCGTTGATCCACATCGACTTCTCCGAGGAGACGAAGAGGCAGATCATCATCGCGCGCGGTTCGCCGAAGCCTGATGAGTATCACGCGCATCCGACCACCGCGATGCTCGCCGACAACAGGACGATGTTCTGCGTCTGGAACCTCGGCCATGGCGGCCACGCGGGGCCGATGGCTCGCAGCGATGATGCGGGGCTGACGTGGAAGCGCATCGACGACGCGCTGCCGCCGAACTACGTCAACTTCAAGAACTGCCCGAGCATCTATCGCATCACCGATCCGCAGGGCAAAGAGCGCTTGTGGGTTTTTGCCGCACGCACGTTGACCGACAAGGAGAACCCCAAACGCATTGAAGGCCGTTACGAAGGTTTCATGCCGCGCATCGTCAGCGAGGACAATGGCAAGACCTGGCGCGAGCTGCCGCCCATCGGTGGACGCATTTCCAAGGGCGACCCGTTTCGGAACATCATGACCTTCTCTAGCATCGTGCGACTGAAGGACGGCTCGCATCTCGGCATGTTCCATCGCGGCGGTGGCGTCGGTGAAGGTGGCACGCTGCAAGTGCTGCAATCCATCACCCGCGACGGCGGCTTCACTTGGTCCGAGCCCGTCATGGCCAGCGATGGGACGAAACTCGACGGCAAGCACCCCTGCGAGCCCTATGTATTCCGTTCGCCCGATGGCGATGAACTCTGCTGCCTCATGCGCGAGAACAAACGCAGCGGCACCAGTCTCGTCATGTTCAGCCGTGACGAGGGCAAAACATGGTCGCAAGCCGTGGACGCCCCGTGGGGCATCACGGGAGACCGTCACCACGGCATCACGTTGCCCGATGGTCGCATGGTCATCGTCTTCCGAAACGCCTCGCCGCAATCGAAGGACAAAGGCGGCTTCATCGCCTGGGTTGGCAGCTACGACGACATCAAGCAAGGCAAGCCGGGCCAGTATCGCGTGAGTCTGCTTAAGACCTTCAAAGACGGCTTCTACCCCGGCTTGCATTTACTCCCTGACGGAACCATCGTCGCCACGACCTATGTGAACTATCAAATGGAAGACCTAGGCACCTCCATCGTCAGCGTGCGCTTCCATGTGAGCGAGGTGGATGCGACGGCGGCTAATGGGTCAAGCAAACCAATGAAATGAGGGGCGCGTTCATATCTCACACCGCTTTGCTGCTGGCGTCGTTGGCTGCTTTCGCCTATCAGACCTCCCGTCTCGTCATCGCACCCAGTTTCACATCCGCCAAGTCCCAAACGAAACTCATCCCATGATCAACCGCCGCCATTTCCTCCGATTCGCTACGCTTTCGCCATTCGTGAGCGTGTCTGCACAAGCTGCTTATTCGCCACTTCCGAGCACGGGCAGAGCTCGCTTCACGCCGACACTGAATGCGTATTCGTTCCTTGAACAGCTCAATGCCAATATCGCCGATTCCTCGAAGGGCATTGACCTCTTCGGCGTGTGCGATTTTTGCGTGAAGCATGACATCGAAGCTGTGGATCTCACCGGCTACTTCTTCCCCGGCTATCCGAAAGCGCCGTCGGACGACGACATCGCCCGCATCAAGCGCTACACGCATGATCGAGGCATCACGATCAGCGGCACGGGAGTTAAGAATGACTTTGCTACGGCTGACAAGGCCGTGCGTGCGGAGGGTGTGGCATTGACCAAGCTCTGGATCGAAGTCGCTGCGCGGCTCGGTGCGCCGGTGGTGCGGGTGTTTGCCGGTCCGCAGCAAAAGAACCCGAAGGATTGGCAGGGCGCCGCTGGGGGTGCCTCGCGCGACGAGGTGGAGAAATGGATGGCCGAGGCGCTGCGCGAGTGCGCCGAGCATGGCGAGAAGTTCGGCGTCATCGTCGCCGTGCAAAATCATGGCGACTTCCTCACCACGGGCCCGGAGCATGTCAGCCTGCTACAGCGTGTTGATCACGCGTGGTGCGGTGCGCTCGTGGACACTGGGAAATACTTCACCACCGATCCCTATGCCGACATCGCGATGATGGTGCCGCATGCGGTGAACTGGCAGATCAAGGAAACCATCGGCAGCAGCCTCAAAACTCCGCCTGCCGACTTCAAGAAGCTTGCCAAGATTATCCACGATGGCGGCTACCGAGGCTTCGTGCCGATTGAAACGCTGGCGATGGGCCGCAAAGACTACGACCCTGCCGCCGAGGTCGTCAAAGTGCTCGCCGCGATGCGTGCGGCGATTGTGGAGTTGAAGTGACACGCAGTTCCCCCATTCTCTTCCCGCCATGAAATCCATCGCCTTGCTACTGGGTGCTCTTGTTTGCCCGATCTTTGCCGCGGAACCCATCCGCGTCCTCGTCTGGGACGAGCAGCAGCCGCAGCAAAAGGAGGGCTACGGGGAGAAATTCCTCGGCGAGACGCTCGAGGTGCACCTTGCGAAGCTGCCCGGGCTTGCGGTGAAGACGGCGAAACTCGATGAGGCGGATCAAGGCCTTTCCGATGCCACGCTAGATGCCACCGATGTGCTCATCTTCTGGTGTCATCGTCGCGTGAAGGACCAGGACGATGCCCGAATGGAAGCCATTGTGAAGCGTGTGATGGAGGGGAAACTCGGCTTCATCGGGCTGCACTCCACGCACTGGGGCAAGCCCTTCGTGCGGTTGATGCAGGAGCGGGCCAAGGCGGATGCAATCAAGGCTTTGCCGGAAGTTGAGCGTGCCACGGCAAAGTGGGAGTTCCTCAATGACGCGCCGTATTACAAAGGCGTTGGCCGCGCAGCCCGCATCACGCCCTTTGTCGAAAAGGGCGAGGGCAACGTGTGGAAACTCACCCTGCCAGCGTGCGTGTTCCCTGTGTATCGAAATGACGGCATGCCCTCGCACGTCACCAGGCTGCTGCCGCAGCACCCCATCGCCGCTGGTTTACCCGCGCAGTGGGACATCCCGCACACAGAGATGTATGGCGAGCCTTTCCATGTGCCGGAGCCTGATGAAGTCGTGTTCGAAGAAAAGTGGGACAAAGGCGAGCAGTTCCGCAGCGGCTGCGTGTGGCAGATCGGCAAAGGCCGCGTGTTCTACTTCCGTCCCGGTCACGAGACCTATGGCATCTTCCAGCAAGCCGAGCCGCTCCGCGTGGTGGAAAATGCGGTGCGGTGGATGGGCACAAATATCAAGCCATGAACACCCGCCGCCAATTCATTGTCACGGTTGCTGGAGCCGCTGTAGTCTCGTCGAATGCGGGCGCGGCTGAATCCAAGACTGAGATTCGTTACTCGATGAATCCCACGCCGCCGAAGATCGGGCCGCACACGGGGACGCTGGATGTTTTCGTCCAGAAGTTGAAGACACAAGGCGAAGTGCCGCTTTCGTTTCTCAACGACGAGCATGCTGATCTCGCGACCTGGAAGGCAAAGGCTCGGGCGAAGATGCTGGAGCTGCTGCACTACTCGCCGGAGACGTGCGAGCCGCAGGCGGAAGTGATCTCGCGGAAGGACTGTGGCGACTACATTCGCGAGGAGATTCGCTTCAACACCACACCGGTGTTTCGCGTGCCGGGCACGGTTTTGATCCCGAAGGCGCTCACCAAGCCCGCGCCTGCCGTGGTGCTGCTGCATTCGCATGGGGCCTATTATATGTGGGGCCGCGAGCGTGAACTGGAAGGCGATGACGTGCATCCCACGCTAATCGAGATGCGGGAATCCTACGGGAAGAAGGCTATCGGCACGGAGATGGTGCGGCGCGGTTATGTGGTGATCAGCATCGACATGTTTTTCTGGGGTGAACGACGCATGGTGCTCGAAGACGATCCTCCCGAGTGGAAGGAGCGGCCTTCAGGCATCAGCAGTGAGTCGGTGGTGAAGTTCAACCAGCGCAGCAATGCCAGCGAGCAACTCATGGGCCGCACCTTGCTCAGCGCGGGAGTCACGTGGTCGGGTATCCTCGCGTGGGATGACCTCCGCACGGTGGACTATCTCGCGACGCGGTCCGAGGTGGACCCGCAGCGCATCGGCTGCGTGGGCCACAGCGTCGGCGGACTGCGCAGCGCTTATCTCGCGGCCTTGGATGATCGGATCAAAGCGGCGGTCGTGTGCGGATGGATGTGTTCCTTTCCAAACCAACTTGCCAAGCACGTCCGCAACACCATCGGCCACAGCAAGATCATCCCTGGCATCTACCGCCTCATGGATCATCCCGACATCGCCTCCCTCGCCATGCCGAAGCCGCTCCTGGTGATCAATGGCATTCAGGACCCGCTCTTCGAGTCCGATGGCGTGCGTGCCGCTCATGAAAAACTGACGAAATGCTACGCCAAAGCCGGTGTCCCCGAGCACTTCAAAGGCATCATCGAAGAACGCCCGCACGAGTTCAACGCCGAGCGCCAAGCCGATGCCTGGGCTTGGTTTGAAAAGTGGCTATGAACCGCAAACAGCACCAACAACATGATCTCCCCCTTCAACCACATCTTGAGCATCGCCCTTCTCATCGCTGGCAGCCCACTTCATGCAGAAGTCCCACCTGAGGTCGCGAAGGTGCTGCTCGAACAAATAGCCGCCACACCTTTGCCCAAGCCCGAGGGTGAAGTGGTTCATGTGAAAACCGGCGCGGAGCTGGAGCAGGCCGTTCGGTCCATGAAATCGGGTCAAACCATCGTGCTCGCCGCGGGTGAATACCGAATCACCCACGACCTCGTGCTTGGAGCCAAGACCTCGGAGCCATTGCGCAACATCGCCTTCCGTGGTGCGACCGGGAAGCGCGAGGACGTTGTCATTCGTGGACCGGGGCAGGAAAATCCTGAAGGGAACCCACAAAGCTGTTTCCAGTTCAACAATGTGGATGGTGCCCTGGTCGCCGACATGTCCATCGGCGACTTCTTCCATCACCCCATCATGCTGCATGGCCGATTCGGCTGCCGTGCCGTGCGCATGCGCAACCTCCGCCTCTTCGACGCTGGTGAACAGTTCGTGAAAGGCACTAGCGGCGGACCAGGCCGCATCGGAGCCAAAGACTGCATCGTCGAGCACTGTCTCATCGAATACACCGACATCGGCCCCATCGCGAATAAGGGCTATACGCAAGGCGTGGACATTCACCGTGGCGACCGCAACATCGTCCGAGACTGCGTCTTTCGGAACATGCATGTGAAGCCGGGACTCAGGTTCCAGCACGGCCCGGCCGTGCTCATGTGGAATGACTCACGCGACTCCATCGTGGAGCGCTGCGTCTTCCTCGACTGCGACCGCGGCGTCCAATTTGGCGTGAATGAAAAACCCAAAGACGGCCCTAGCGACCACTCTGGCGGCGTCATTCGAAACAACTTCTTCTACACCTCACGCCGCATCACCAATGCCGACGCGCCGATTCTGGCTTGGAACTCACCCGGCACCAAAATCCTGCACAACACCATCCTGACCAATGGCACCTGTCCCAACGCCATCGAGTATCGCTTCGCCAACACCAAGGGCGTCATCATCGCGAACAACCTGACCGACGCCACGATCCTCTCACGCAACGGCGCAGAGGCCGAGGTGTATGGCAACTTCACCCAAGCGACTCCCGCAATGTTTGCCGACCCTGCCGCTTGCGATTTGCATTTGAAATCGCCTTTTACCAATGTCGTCGGCGCTGCGGAAAAGCTGCGTTCGCCTTTGACCGCCGCCGACTGTGCGGACGACTTCAGTGGCCAGCCACGCCGCATGGATGCCGCCAGCGACATCGGCGCTTCAGAGCATCGAAGCCTCCCCGATGTGAAGGATTAGCGGCGTGGAGAGATGCAGACTCCGCACAAAACCACCGTCGGGCAAAAGTTTTTGTGAGATCGGCACCAGCATCGGCACATCAGACAGGAATGCCAATTACGAAGCCGCATGAATGATGACAAAACCGATCTCACCAACCTGCTCGACCAAATCGAGCGCGGGGAGGCTGATTTGTATTTGCAGGTGGTGCGGCGGTATGAGCTGATGCTGCGTGGTTATCTCGCTGGGCAACTCTACAATATCGCGGAGGCGGATGATCTGGCACAGGAGGTGTTCGTGACGGCTTGGCAGGATCTGGCAAGCTTCAGGCGGGGAGGTGACTTTGGCGCGTGGTTGCGCGGCATTGCCCGGAACCGGTTGTTGACCCATTTCCGCAGTCAGAAGCGCCGCGCCAATGCGGTTGAGCGCTTCCAGGCGGAGGTTGTCCGTATCGCGGAGCAGGAACTTGAAGCTGCGGCTCACCACGATGAAGTAGGCCGTGTCGAGCGGCTGCTCCATTGCATCTCCCTCTTGCCAAAAAAGCTGCGCCGAGTGGTACATGCTGGACTCGAGGGCGCGCGCCCCACCGCGCTGGCCGAGGAACTGCAAACTACCGTGCCTGCGATCTACCAGCTTCACTACCGTGCGAATCAAATGCTGCGCGACTGTATGAATAAGGAGACCTACCCATGAATACTGACCTTCAAACCTTCCTCCAAGCCTGGACCGGCGGCGGGGATCTTTCCGATGCCGAGAGCGAGCGTATGCTTCTTCTCTTTGAATACGATGCGGCGTTTCGTGCCCAGTGTGTGGAGGAGATTCGGATGCTAGGCCTGATCAAGGCCGTGCAGACACCCTCGCCGCGCTGGCTCGTCTTGCACGATGCCCTTGGCATCTCGTTGGCAGCGTCCGCTGAAACTGCGGCCGATGACCTGGCGAGTCGTGTCAATTATCTCGTGCAGAATCAATCACGGAAAAACGCGAGCTTTCGCTGGTTCGGGTGGCGTCCGCTGACTGCGGCAGCGGCGGGGATTGTCTTTGGAATGCTCTGCACGTCGGTGGTGTTTGGTTTTGTGAATCAGCGGGCGGCGGTGAACAAAGTGCCGCTGTTGGCTTTCGATGCAGGCTTGGAGGATGCGACTCAAACACTCAAAGATGGGCTGCCAGATAGCTTGGGGCAGTGGGGCATGGATGACGCCAGCGTGGTTGCCGCCGAGGGACACGTGCTGCCTTTGCAGGGTGAACGCATGATGAGGCTGAAGCCGATTCCTTTGCAGAAACCGGTGAAGAACCATACCTCTCGGGCCTATCAGATGCTCGATCTACGCTCGCAGCCTGTGGCCATGATGAACGGTGAGGCGGAAGCGGAGGTCACCGCTTCGTTCTGCGCCACGAACAGCGATCTGAGCTCGCGTTACCTCATCCGTGCCATCGCGCTGGATGAGGCACCGGAGACGGCCACGAAGAACTTTTGGTCGAAAGTGGAGAGCGATGGCGTGGTGTCGGAATCGCAGCGTTTTGACACGCCGCCCGGTACATCGGGCTGGCATACCTTTTCCATGAAGCTGCGCCTGCCGCCGGGATCGGAGACGCTGGTGCTAATCTTCGGTGCTGTGCCGCCAGAGGACACTTCGCGCCCCGCTTTGGTTCACTACCTTGATGACGTGCAAGTCACGCTCATCACCTCCCAACCTCTCCCATGACCATGCAAAAATACCCTCTCGCCACTTCCAACCGCCGCCATTTCCTCCGAGCCACCGGCATCAGCATGGCGCTGCCATTGCTCGAATCGCTCGGCGGACGTGTTTTCGCTCAAAATGCCGCCGTGGGCAGTCTCGCGGGCCAAGCGGTCAATGCCGAGCGTCCGATGCGGATGGTGTGCATTGGCAATTTGCTCGGTTTTTACCCGCCCGCCTTCTTTCCCACCAAAACAGGGGCGGATTATGAACTGCCCGAGTCTGTCGAGGCACTGAAGCCGCATCAAAAAGACTTCACGCTCTACTCGGGTCTCGATCACGGCATCAAAGGCGGCCACTTTGCCATGAGCTCTTTTCTCAGCGGCGTGAAGACCTCCGATGCGAAAGGCAAGCCGGAGGGCAACATCACCGTCGATCAACGAGCGGCCGAGACGTTGGGCGGTGCCACGCGGTTCCCCTCGCTCACGCTGGGGTCAGAGAGCGGCATTCACGGCGGCTGCCTCATGTCGTGGACCCGCAGCGGCACACGCGTGCCACCGATCAGCACGCCGCGTGAGTTGTTTCAGAAGCTCTTCATCACCGAGGATGCCAAAAGCCTAGCGGCGTCGATGGACCGGCTCGATGTGAAAGGCTCCATCCTCGATGCGGTGAATGGCGATGCGAAATCACTCCAGCGCCACCTCGGCCAGCGAGATAAAGAGAAGCTCGACGAGTATTTCACCTCTATCCGTGACGTGGAGAAACAGATCGAACTGCGTCGGAAGTGGGCCAGCGTGCCCAAACCGGACCCGAGGATGCAGGAGCCGAAGAACCGGGATTTCGTCTCCGACCTGCCGGTGATGTATGACCTCATCGCCCTCGCCTTGCAGACGGATTCCACCCGCATCGCCACCCTGGAGATCGGCGGTGACTTTGAAGCCGCCGCCTTCGGCTTGAGTGGCGGTTATCACAGCCTGTCGCACCACGGACAGCGTGAAGAGGCCATCAAAGGGCTGATCAGGATGGAACGCTATCAGGTGGAGCAGTTCGCCAAGTTCCTCGCCAAGCTCAAATCCATCGAAGACGGCGCAGGCACGCTGCTGGATCACTCCATGGTGCTCTTCGGTAGCGGCATGGGGAACGCGAACTCGCACACGAACAACAACCTTCCCCTCATTTTGGCCGGTGGCGGCCTCAAGCACGGCGAGCACAAGGCTTACCCTGCCAAAGGCGAAGGCCGGCAGATGCTTTGCAATCTGTATCTCTCCATGCTCCAACGCTTCGGCGCTGAGGTGGACTCCTTCGGCACCAGCACGGGCACGCTTACCGGACTCGCATAAATCTCCTCACCCAGTCCTATGCTCCGCCTCTCACTTGCCCTGCTCCTCGGTGCAGCCACTCCTGTCCTTGCCGCTACCGATGGCAAAACGGTCACGCATTTTCTCCAAACCTACTGCAACGACTGCCACGGCGCCGAAAAGCAGAAGGGCGACCGTCGTTTCGACACGCTCGCGCTTCCTGTGGCCAAAACGGACACGCTGATCGAACTCAAGGACATCCTCGATCAGATCAACCTCGGTGAAATGCCGCCGAAGAAATCGAAACAGCCTTCTTCCGATGAACAACAAGCCTTCATCGAACAAATCACCCAGGAGCTTACCAACGGCCGCCAAGCACTCGCCAGCACCGGTGGCAGCACCGTTCTTCGGCGCCTCAACCGCACCGAATACCTCCACACCATTGGCGATCTCTTCTCGCTGAACATGGGTGCCTTTGATCCCACGACGAAGTTCCCCCGCGATCAATCCGCCGAGCACATGGAGAACCTCGGCGATGTCCTGCAAACCTCTGGTTACCTGCTCGATCAGTATCTCGACGCGGCCGATATGGTGGTGGAGAAGGTTTTTGCCCATCAGCAGCAGCCCAAGGAACAGACGTGGCACTTCCAAGGCGAGTTCAAGGCCAAGTCGAAGTCGGAGAAGAAGCGCAACGAATACGACAATCTCCACCTGCTCGTTTTGGAGTGCATGGACTCCGACAAGCACACCGGCGGCTTCGGCTTCATCAATGACTTCGAGGACGGCGTGCCCGTGGATGGCTTCTACGAGGTGCAGGTGCTGGTGAAGGCCATGAATCGGCAGCATCCATACGATCCCGAACTCTTCGGTATCGACTCACGAGAGCTGTTCCGCTTCGGCATCGTGCCCGGCGATGCCAAACTCGGGCCGCTCGATCTTCCCCAGCCGAACCAGCCCATGCTGGCGGAGATCCAGCTCAACGACGGCGAGGCTGAGTGGCGCTCGATGAAGGTCTGGCTGGATGCGGGTCATACCCCTCGATTTGTGTTCCCAAATGGGGCCGAAGAGATTCGCAAGACCTGGATGAAAATCGCCGACCAACACAAAGACCTCTGGCCACAGTTCATGGATGAGGATGACAAAAAGGAGGGAAAGCCCGGCATCGTCGAAGCAAAGCAGATCGCCATGCACACGCGCAAGTTCCCGCATATCCGCATCGACGAAGTGAAGATTCGCGGCCCCCTCATCGAGGAATGGCCGACCGTGAATCAAAAGGCAGTTTTGAGCCAAAAAGCCTTCTCACCTGAAAAGATGCGCGAGATGCTCCATAGCTTCGCAACTCGTGCGTATCGCCGTCCGGCCACCCAAGACGAGGTCGATCGGCTTGTCGCAGTCGCCGAGAAACGCGTCAGCACCGGTCACTCGCCGCTGGAAGGCTTCAAAGCGGCTCTGAAGGCCGCGCTTTGCTCGCCGGGCTTCGTTTATCTTTCGCAGGAGACTCAAGGTGACTCGAAGAAACTCGGCGGTTACGCACTGGCCTCTCGCTTGTCCTACTTCCTCTGGTCCACCATGCCGGATGACGAACTCATGAAGCTCGCCGCCAGCGGAGAAATGACCAAGCCTGAGGTGCTGCTGGCCCAAACGCGACGGATGCTCAAAGACAAACGTTCCGATGCCTTCGTGGCCGGTTTCCTCGATAGCTGGTTGAATCTGCGCAACCTCGGTGGCATGCCGCCGGATCGGAAGGAGTTCGAAGAGTACTACGCCAAAGGTTTCCAGGACGCTTTCAAGATCGAGACCCGCATGTTCATGCGCGACCTCATCGACCGCGATGCCAGCCTCGTGAACTTCCTCGACAGCGATTACAGCTTCCTCAACCAACCACTCGCCACACACTATGAACTCGGCGAGCTGGGCGATCCCGCGAAAGCCCACGAGTTCCGCAAAGTCAGCTTCAAGACCGACAAACGCGGTGGCCTGCTCGGCATGGGTTCCGTGCTCACCATCACCGCGAACGGCATCGAGACGTCGCCGGTGACTCGCGGCGTATTTTTGCTCGAAAACATCCTCGGCACGCCACCGCCACCTCCGCCCGATGACGTGCCCGCCATTGATCCCGATGTGCGTGGTGCCAAATCCATCCGCGAGCTGCTCAGCAAGCATCGCGAGTCGCCGAACTGCTACGGCTGCCATCAAAAGATCGACCCGCTCGGCTTTGCGCTCGAAAACTTCGACGCCATCGGCGATTGGCGGCCCCGCATCGGCAAAACAAAGATCGACTCCAGCGGCGAACTGCCCAGCGGCGAGAAGTTCGAGGACGTATCCGGCCTGAAAAAGATTCTCGTGCAGCGCAAAGATCTCTTCGCCCGCATGCTGATCGACCGCCTGCTCACCTATGCTTGCGGTCGTCGAATGGAGGCTCTCGACGAAGCCACCATCGAGCGAATCGTCGCTGAATTGCCCAAGAAACTATACGGCCTACGCTCCCTCATTGAGGCGGTGATCATGAGTGAACCTTTTCTCAATCACTAAGCCTCGGCTTTCACCATCGATCATGCCCACATCGCGAAATGTCGGTTCGTTTTCCCGGTAAAAAATGGGCGGTAAAATGAAACAACTCAGCTCCCATTTTTTACCACCAATCTTTTACCGGCCAGCATTCTCAAACAAACGCCCCAGACCATGAAGAACCTTATCCTCACCCTCCTTCTCCTCCCACTGGGCTCCTTGTTGGGTCAATCCCACACCAAGCCATACAACGTCCTCTTCATTGCCGTTGACGACTTGAACGATTGGATCGGGTGCTTTGGCGGCAACTCGCAGGCGATCACGCCCAACCTTGACCGGCTCGCCAAAGAGCAGGCGATGGTGATGAACAAGGCCTACTGCGCATCCACGGTCTGCTGCCCGAGCCGCTCAGCCATTTTGACCGGCAAACGCCCCTCGACGACGGGCATCTACGGCAACACTCAAGACCTGAAAAAGGCCCCGAAAGCCAAAGATGTGGTCACCCTTCCCGAATACTTCGCCAAGAACGGCTACCACACGCTCTCCACGGGAAAGATCTTCCACAAGCATCCGACATCTGAGGGCATGGATGAGGGCCAATGGGCGTTCCAAGAGTTCGCTGAAGGCGGAGGACGCAACAAAGGCATGCTCTGGGAAGAATCCCCGTCATCCGCTTCAGGCGAAAAAGCTGGAGATAAGGGCCAGGAGAAAGGCGAGGAAAAAGAAGTGACGAAATGGGGAGCCTGCAAGGCCGCGGTCGAAGAGACCAAGGACTACGTCGCCTGCCAATGGGCCGCTGATCAGCTCAAGCGCGATTTCGACGGCAAGCCGTTCTTCATGGCCCTGGGCATCTCGAAGCCGCATCTGCCGTGGTTCGTTCCGCAGCAGTTTTTTGATCTCTATCCGATGGAAAGCATCAAGCCGGTCGAAATCTTCCGCGACGATCTCGATGACATCGTGGACGCCAATGGAAAACGCCTGTTCAAGACCTCGATTGGCTCGTTTGACGCGATCGACAAAGCCAACATGCACAAGCAGGCACAACGTGCCTACCTCGCCAACATCAGCTACGTGGACCACTGCCTGGGTGTGCTGTTCGATGCATTGAAGAAGAGCCAGCACGCCGACAATACGATCCTCATGCTCTGGGGCGATCACGGCTGGCATCTGGGCGAGAAAACCAAATACGGCAAAACCGATCTGTGGGAAGAGTCGGACCGAGTGCCCTTCATGGTCCGCGTACCCGGCATGACTCCCGCCGACGTCAAATGCGATGGAGTCGTCAACCTGCTCGATATGTATCCCACGCTGGTCGAGTTGTGCGGGCTCCCGCCGAATGCGGAGAACGAAGGACGCAGCTTTGTGCCCTTGCTGAAGGACCCGAAGATCGAGTGGATTCATCCCACCCTGACCACCTACCAGTTCAGCAACCATTCCCTCACCGATGGCCGTTACCGCTACACCTGGTATGGCGGCCGGGCGAATGGCGCCGAGGAACTCTACGACCACAGCACCGACCCGCTGGAACACAAAAATCTGGCCGCCAATCCCGAATCCAAGCCCATCATGGCCAAGTTCAAAGCACTTGTGCCAACGCACAACGAGCCTGACGCCCCCACCAACAAAGATGACAAAAAAGCCATGCGCAAAGCCGGCAAGAAAAAGGGCGTCGAATAGTCAGATCCGTGGGGACTGCTTGAATCGCGTCACTCGTTGAGTTTTCCCGGTAAAAAATGGGCGGTAATAGATGAAACAAATCAGTTCCCATTTTTTACCGCCAATCTTTTACCGGCCATCACTTTCAAACCAAACTCAAAGCCCCACCGTGCCTTTCACGGCTTAGCAGCGCCGAAATGAAACTACTCCTCGCCATTTTTTGCTTCACGCTTCACTCCGCCTCCGCGGTCGCTGGCAGCTTGCTGGTCTATCCGCCTGTTCCAGGCCTTGAAGCATCAGCCCACTATCAGGTCCGCGTTCGCCCATCAGGTGATGGCACCGCATGGCAGTCTGCCTTTGCCTGGCTGACGGAGTGCAAGGATGAGGAGGCTTACTTTGACACGCTGAAGGGCTGGACTCACACCTACGTGAACTTTGAGACCTCCGGTCCCGTTGAGATCGAGATCTCTCGCGTCAATGGTCAGCCTATTCGCAATGCTGCGGTGCATCCCAAGCGGCACGCATCCAATTGCTCCGTCAAAGATGGCAAAGCGCTCGTGAAACTCGGCAAGCCCTGCCTCGTCGCTGTGGACATCGACGGCCAGATGGATGGTCAGGACACGGGCAAAGGTTACACAGGGCCGCCGCTTCACACGATCTCGCTGTTCGCCAATCCACCGCTTGCGGGCAAACCCACGCTGCATGACCCAGGCGTGCTCGCCGTGAAACCCGGCGAGAAACCACCCGCGGATGGCGATTGGCGCATGCTGTACTTTCTCCCCGGCGTGCACGACATCGGCGCGGCCTTTCCGGTGCATGCAAACCGCCAGTATTACATCCCCGGCGATGCGATGGTCTATGGCTCCTTTCACAACGCCGAATGGCCCGATGGTCATCACATCCGCCACTTTGGCCACGGCACGCTTTCTGGAGCGCGATTGAAGCACGCGAGCGCGTTGGGGAAGCTCTTCGGAGGCAGTTCCAAGGCCAGCCGCAAGCCCATCGAGATTTTCGGAGCCAGCGACACTCGGGTGGAAGGACTCACCATCGCCGATTCCGCCTCGCACTCCGTCATGCTGATCAACGGCTTCAAGGAAGGTCATCCCAACGAGGTCCGATGGACCAAGATCTTCACCTGGCGCGCCAATGGCGATGGCATCAATCCGTTTGGCAACACGCGCATCGAAGACTGCTTCATCCGCACGCAGGATGACTCGCTCTACGCGAACGGCCTCGGCATCCGCCGCGTGGTGTTGTGGAATGATGCGAATGGCTCCTCCTTCGTCCTCAGTGCGCTCCCGGACCACAAGCTCATCGTCGAAGACTGCGACGTGATCTATTCCCGCGCCAAATGGCATCACTGGAGCGGTGGCCGCGTCTTCAACATGCGTGGCGAAGGCGAAGGCGCGGCAGGTGCGGGCGTCATCTTCCGCAACATCCGCATCTCCGATCCACGCCCCACGCTTCAACAGTTCTTCATCTGCATGGCCATGCCGAAACCCTATGGCGAAGACCAACGCGGCCAAGGCGACCTCTCCGGCATCCTCTTCCAAAACATCACGATCACCGCCCCCAGCGTCATCGGCGAACCCCAGCTCCTCTGGGGACAAAAGAATGCCCACATTCGCGATCTGACCTTCGAGAACCTGACCCTCGGCGGCAAACCCGTGAACACGGCCGACTTCTTCAAAACAAACGAGTTCGTCGAAGGACTCAACTTCCAGAAATAATCGTCATGAAGCCCACTTCCAGTGCCCAAACCTCAGCCGTCAAAAAGATGAGTGTCAAAAAAAGAGGCCCTCATTTTTTTACCGCCCATTTTTTACCGGCTTTTCTTTTTGCCCTCCATCTTTTTGCCAGCCTTGCCTCTGCGGGATCTCTCCAGCTCACCAACGACCCCAGCACTGGTAGCCCCGGCAAGTTCGCTGCCGCCGAGATTCAACGTGCAGCTGATGCCAAAGACACCACCGCGAAGATCACGCTCACCGTCGAAAAGAAGCCCATAGCTACTGCTCAGAGCTACCGCATCGAACGCGCGGGCGATCAAATCCGTGTCATAGGCGCTGATGAAGCCGGGGCCATGTATGGCGGCCTAGAGGTCGAGGAAGCCATCCGCATCGGCACGCTCGACAGCCTAAAAAGTTCCGAGAACAAACCCCACGTCGCTCGTCGTGGCCTGAAGTTCAATATCCCGCTCGATATCCGCAACCCGTCGTATCAGGACGCTGGCGACGCCGCCCAGGCCAACATCGCCGAGATGTGGAATTTCGAGTTCTGGCGCGAGTTCCTCGATAGCATGGCCCGGCACCGCTACAACTCCCTCGGCCTCTGGAACCCGCACCCGTTCCCCTCGATGGTGAAACTAGCCGACTACCCCGAGGCCGCGCTGCGCGACGTCTGCGGCACCGCCTTCCCCCTCGACACTGACCGCACCGAAGAGTCCGAGGCAAAATTCATCGCCGGAAGCGGCGTCTCCCAACCCGTGCTCGACAACCTCATCGTCCTCAAGTCGATGACCATCGATGAAAAGATCGACTTCTGGCGTCGCGTCATGCGCCACGCCAAGGACCGCAGCATCGAAGTCCATTTCGTCACCTGGAACATCTGGATGAACAGCCTCGCTCCGGCCGGCTGGTATCGCCAACAGCAGAACCTCAAAGGCGACGCCGGTCTCTACGGCGTTAACAACGACCAGACCAACCCCCGCACCATCGCCTACCTCCGTGCTTGTGTGCGTGAGTTTATCCTCACCTATCCCGATCTCGCGGGTATCGGCTTCACCCCCGGTGAAAACATGGAGGATCGCGACGATGAATTTGGTCGCGAAAAGTGGCTCTGGGCCACCTATGGCGAAGGCATCCTTGATGCGAAAAAACTCCAGCCTGGCAGGTCAATCGAAGTTTACCACCGAGTCTGGGAGGCTGGCATAGACCGGATCATGGATAGTTTCGTCCGCCGTTATCCCGACCCCATCAATCTCAGCTACAAATACACCCGTGCCCGCCTTCACTCCACGCCCACCCCACATTGGGCGGAAGAGGAAATCATTCCCGACTTAAAGAAACATGGCATCAAGAGCTGGTGGAATCTCCGCAACGACGACCTCTTTCACTTCCGCTGGGCTGACCCCGCTTACGTCAGTGCCTTCATGAAGAATCTACCCGGTCCCGACCTTACCGCCGGATACGACATGGGCTCGGACAGCTACACCTGGGGACGCGAATTCATCAGCACCCGCCCCAATCACCCGCGCGACCTCGAGATTCACAAACACTGGTTCAACTTCCTGCTCTGGGGCCGCCTCGGCTACGAACCGGACCTGCCGCCCGCACGCCTCACCGCCATCGTGCAGAATCACTTTCCCGATGTGCCCGCCCAGCCACTGCTCGACGCCTGGACCTCCGCCTCCCGCACCATCGCTCTCGTCAACCAATTCCACTGGATCGACTGGGATTTCAAGTGGGCCGTAGAAGGCTGCCTCGAACTGCGCAAGGGCTTCAAATCGGTCGATGATTTCATCTCTACAAAGACCATGCCCGGCTCCGGCCTCTTCAGTATTCCCGAGTATGTCGCGGCCCGCCTCGGTAATCCGAAGAAAGGCCTGACGCCTCCCACGGCCGTCGCCAATCGGCTGGAGGCCGATGCCTCTGCCTCCCTCGCCTATGTGCGCTCCATCCGCGCAGCCCGACGCCCCATCGCGAAAGAGCTCAGCGAACTCCTCTACGACATCGAATCCTTCGCCCACCTCGCCAACTATTATGCCTCGAAAATCCGTGGCGCCACCCACCTTCATGAGTTCCGCACCACGGGAGTTCCGTCCGAACAAGCCGCCGCCATCTCCACTCTCGAGTCCGGGCTCGCGCATTGGAAAGCCTACGCCGCGTCCGCCACCGCCAACTACCGCCCGCAATTCCTCTCCAAGACACGAACCATTGACTGGGTCCGCCTGACCGACGACGCCCGCCGCGACATCGACATCGCCCGCGCCGCCACTGGCAAATAGTGCGACCGCAATCTCGCCCGCATCCAACACCATGAAATTCCCATTTTTTACCGCCAATCTTTTTGCTATCCATCTTGTCGCCAGCCTTGCCTCTGCTGCATCGTTTCAGCTCACCAATGACCCCAGCACCGGTGGACCTGGTAAGTTTGCCGCCGAGGAAATCCAGCGTGAGGCCGCAGCCAAGGGAATCGCTGCCAACGTCTCTCTCACCGTCGAAAAGAACGCCAAAGCCCCAACGCAGAGTTATCGCATCATTCGAGAGGGCGATCAAATTCGTGTCATCGGCGCCGACGAAGCAGGCGCCATGTACGGCGGCCTCGACATCGCGGAGGCCATCCGCCTCGGCACCTTCGATTCGCTGAAAACTTCCGAAAACAAGCCGAACATCGAGAAACGCGGCATCAAGTTCAACATCCCCCTCGATCTGCGTACGCCGAGCTACACGGACTCCTCTGACGCGGCGCAGGCGAACATCCCGGAGGTCTGGGAACGCGATTTTTGGATCGACTACCTCGATGCCATGGCACGGCATCGGTACAATGTGCTCTCGCTTTGGAGCCTGCATCCATTCCCCTCCATGGTGAAGGTGCCGGAGTTCCCGGAGGTCGCGCTCGATGATGTCTGGCGCACCAAAGCCAAGCTCGATGACACGTTCAGCTTCTCGGGAGAGGACTTTGTCAGGCCGGAGATGCTCGCGAACCATGAGGTGGTAAAAAAGATCACGATGAACGAGAAGATCGCCTTCTGGCGCTGGGTGATGCATCAGGCCGCCGATCGCGGCATCACGATCTATGTCTTCACCTGGAACGTCTTCACCTTCGGCGCCGAGGGCAAGCACGGCATCACGAACGTCATGGGCAACGACATCACGAAAGCGTATTTCCGAGCCAGCGTGCGTGAGATGGTGAAAACCTATCCGCTGCTCGGTGGCATGGGCATCACTGCCGGTGAAGGCATGCCTCACGACATGGACTCGAAGGTGAAGGAAAAGTGGTTGTGGGACACCTATGGCGAAGGCGTGCGTGATGCGTTGAAGGCTGAACCCAAGCGTAACTTCAACCTCATCCATCGCTTCCACTGGACGGCGCAGAGCGACATCCTGAATGCTTTCAAAGACTACCCTAGCACCTTTGACTTCAGCTTCAAATACAGCGTGGCGCACATGTATTCGATCACGAAGCCGATCTTCATCCAGCCGCTGCTCGACGGCATCGCGCCCGGTCGCCGCACCTGGCTCACCGTGCGCAACGACGACATCTACACCTTCCGTTTCGGCGATCCCGCCTACGCCCGCGAATACATCCTCAATATGCCGCAGCGGGACAAGTGCGCCGGTTTCTACATGGGGCCGGATGGTTACTGCTGGGGACGCGAGTTTCTCGATCGACACCCCGCTGCGGGCAAACGACCGCTCGTCATGGAGAAGCAGTGGTATTCCTTCTCGATGTGGGGCCGCCTCGCTTACGACCCCACGCTGCCGGATTCGCATTTCGAGCGACTGCTCGCCGCGCAGCATCCGAAAGCCTCCTCGGCCGCGCTTTTCACCGCGCTACAAAGCGCCTCGCAGGTGATGCCGCTCATCACACGCTTCTTTTGGGGCGACATCGACCTCAAATGGTTCCCCGAGGCCTGCTGGAGTCATCCGCGGAGCAAAGGCGAGGGCTTTTACACCGTGGCGAAGTTCATGGAAGGTAGCGCCATGCCCGGTGCCGAGGTGTTGTGCATCCGCGACTGGCGGAAGCGCCTGCTTTCGCGTGAACCGATGCTGGAAACGACGCCGCTGCAGATCGCGGAAAGTCTCGAAGGTGCCTCCGCGCAAGCCCTTGCCGCGCTCAATGCGCTGCGCGAAGCCGCCAAGGGTGATTCTGAATTGGAGAAGAACGTCAACGACTGTGAAGCGCTCGCGTGGCTTGGTCGCTACTACGCGGCGAAGATTCGCGGGGCGTGTGCGTTGGCTTTGTTTGATGGGAACGGCCATGCGATTGAGCACACCGCCGCACTGCGTCAGCTGAATGAGGCTCTTGCACATTGGAAGCACTACGCCGCCATTCGCGATGCGAACTACGTCCCGGCTCTTTACAATCGCCTCGGCTATGTGGACATCACCGTGCTCACTGAGAAGGTCGCCGGCGA
>CANETF010000005.1 GCA_947440575.1 Verrucomicrobiaceae bacterium | reverse complement strand
GTGATTGGCTCGCAGAGGCGCAGAGGCTAGGAGGCGCAGAGGGGGCTGACAATTTTGGGGGGGCGTTCTGGGGGATTGTGGTTTGGGTTTTTAGGGGTTGAGTGGGGGATGGAGCTTTTTGATGCGCACAATCATTTTCAGGAGGAGCGGTTGGATGCTTGGAGGGAAGGGTTGATGGGGGTGTTGCCGGGGATGGGGGTGCGGGAGATGATGGTGAATGGGATGAGTGAGGGGGACTGGGGGAAGGTGGCGGCGTTGGCGGAGCGGGCGGCGTGGGTGAGGCCGTCGTTTGGGCTGCATCCGTGGTGGGTGAAGGGGCGGTCGGCGGGGTGGCGGGAGGTTTTGGAGGGGTGGTTGCGGGCGTTTCCGGAGGCGGGTGTGGGGGAGGCGGGGTTGGATCGGTGGATTGAGGCGCCGGATGTGGAGGCGCAGGTGGAGTGTTTTCGCTGGCAGTTGGAATGGGCGGCGAAGGAGGGGCGAGCGCTGACGGTGCACTGTGTGCGGGCGTTTGGGCTGCTGGACCAGGTGCTGCGGGAGGCGGTGCGACCGGAGCGGGGGTTCTTGATTCACTCGTACGGTGGGCCGGAGGAGATGGTGGCGGGGTTTGCGCGGCTGGGGGCGTATTTTTCGGTGTCGCCGCACTTTGCGCTGGAGCGGAAGCGGGGGCAGTTGGAGGTGTTTGGGAGGGTGCCGTTGGATCGGTTGTTGATCGAGACGGATGCGCCGGATTTGTGGCCGCCGCCGGAGGTGAATCCGAATCGGTTGCAGTTGGCGGACGGGCGTGAGGTGAACAGTCCGGCGAATTTGCAGTTTGCCTATGAGATGGTGGCGGAGGTGCGGGGGATGCCGGTGGAGGAGCTGGCGGGGGTGGTGGGGGAGAATTACCGGCGGTTGTTTGGGGGGTGAGGGGGCGGCGAAAAGGTCAGCGAATGGAGCCAGCTGCTTCTGATGTTGGTTTTGTTCCTGAGTGGACCGGTTGGTTGCCATTCGCGGCACCATGTTGTTGGGTGCTCTTTAATCGAATTGCGGGCAAGAAGACCGTCGGCAAATAAAGAGTTCCAATCAGGCCAAACAGAATTCCGTATTTTGCCGACTTGCGAGGTATCCAACACATTGCGACAAGGCTAACGATGAGTCCTAACAGGCTACAAAGTGTCAGGTAGCGGATGGTTTCGTATCTGAACGGTCCGAGCAGAAAGAGGTTTGCGAGACCGAGGCATGAGAGAGCCAAACCTGTCTGGCCGAGGCGATTTCGTTCTGGGCCGTGCCCGGGAGTTTGTACTGGGCCTTTCATGTTGGGAGTAAGTTCATCCAACGAGTGGGATGGATGGAACTATTGAAGTTCGGTCAGTGTTGCGGCGGGGTCTGACCGGAGGGCGAGCCAGTGGCTCGGTGCTCGGGGGCACTAGTTGGCGGAGGCGTTGTTTTTGTCGATGGCGATTTGGGCGCGGGCTTTGGCTTGCTCGGCTTTTTTGAGGATTTCTTCGGGGCTGGGGAGGGAGGCGAGGACGTCGGCGGGGATGAAGCCGTCGCCGACGAGCTTGGTGAGGCATTTTTTGCGCTCGTCGAGGGCTTTGTCGGGGCTGCGCTCTTTGGAGAAGCGGGAGCGGGCGGCGAGGCTGCGGTCTTTGAGGGCGGAGTAGATGTCGCCTCCGAGGAGGGAGGAGATGTCGACTTTGATTTTTTCGCGTCCGGCTTCGGCTTCGTTGATTTCGTCACCGTTGATGGGGCCGGCCTGATACTTGGGGAACATGATGGCGACTTCGGGGCAGACGCGGGAGCAGGCGGGGCAGTTGGTCTTGCAGTTGTCGTTGTTTTGGACCTGGATTTTGTTGTCGTCGCTGACGCCGTAGACGTCGAAGAGGCAGAAGGAGAGGCACTGCATGCAGTTGGTGCAGCGGGAGTAGTCGATGACGGGGAACCAGGGCTTCCATTTGCCGGGCTGGTTCATGGGGCGCTCGCCCCGGAGGCGTTCGACGAGGGCGAGGACGGCGTCGCCATCGAGGTCGGTGATGTCGCGGGTTTCGATGGGGATGCGGCCGGTGGCGTCTTCGAGGGAGGGCGGGGTGCGGTCGGGGAAGCGGCCGAGGAGGAGGAGGGTGTGGTCGGTGTCGGCGGTCTTAGTGGGGGCGGCGTCGGGGGTGACGCGGGAGACGGCGTAGCCCTGGTCGAGGAGGGAGGTGAGGACTTTGAGGCGGGCTTCAGGGGAGAGGGGGATGGCGCCTTGGCCTTCGTAGAGGACGATTTTGAGGGGGCGGGCGGTGTGGGTGATCATGGGGAATTGCGGATTGCGGATTTGGGAATGCGGATTGGGGAGAGAACGCGGGGAGTTGGGGAGATCAATCGTTGGAACGGATGCGGCCTCGGGATTTTTTGACTTCGGAGCGTTTGTGTTTGGTTTTGAGGATTTTTTCCTGGAGGCCTTTGGGACGGGGGCGGGACTGGCGGCGCTTTTTTTCGCGTTCGTTTTGTTCTTCGAGTCGGGCGGCGCGGCGGGCGGCTTCGAGTTGGTCGCAGAGTTCGGCACGGGCCCAATAGCGGTTGGCGGACTGGGAGCGTTCGCGCTGGCAGCGGACTTCGGTGCCGGTGGGGGTGTGGCGGAGGACGACGGTGGAGGCGGTTTTGTTGATTTTTTGGCCGCCGGGGCCGGTGCCGCGGATGAAGGACTCGGTGAGGTCCTCGTCGCGGATACCGAGTTTTTTGAGGCGCTTTTCGAGGGCTGGATCGAGTTCGAGGGCGGCCATGGGGGTGGTGCGTCTAACGTTCTTCGATCCAGGAGGGGGCGGGGTAGCTGCCGAGGGGTTTGATGGTGTTGCCGAGGGATTGCAACTGGGCGATGGCGGCGGCGATGGCGGGGTCCTGGAGGTGGCCGCTGATTTCGAGGAAGAAGCGGGCCTGGGTGCCGGAGGCGTCGTTGGGGACGGGGCGGTTTTCGATTTGGCGGACGTTGACGGAGTGGGAGGCGAAGATTTGGAGGATCTCCAACAGGGCGCCGACGCGGTCGCGGGCGTGGACGAGGAGCATGGAGTTGTCCTGGCCGGAGGGGGCGCCGGAGCGGGTGCCGAGGACGATGAAGCGGGCCTGGGTGGTGTGGCGGCTGGGGGAGGTGGCGATGACGCGGAGGCTGTGCAATTCGGCGCTGAGGGGGGTGCCGATGGCGGCGTGGGAGGGGGAATTCGAGGCGATGGTGGCGGCGGTGCTGGAGGTGGGGCACTCGACGAGCTGGGCGTCCGGGAAGCGTTCGGCGAGCCAGGGGCGGCACTGGGCGAGGACCTGGGGGTGACCGTGGATGGAGTCGATGATGACGTCTTTGGACTGGGCCATGACGACGGTCTCGGCGCGCCAGAGGATTTCGGCGTAGATTTGGAGGTCGGAGTCGACGAGGCGGTCGAGGGTGTGGTGGACGGCGCCTTCGGTGGAGTGCTCGATGGGGAGGACGCCGTAGTCGACCTCGCTGGAGGCGACGCAGTCGAAGACGCCTTCGGTGCTGGCTTCGGCGACGTATTCGACGCTGTTGCCGAATTTGTTGATGGCGACCTGATGGGTCCAGGAGCCGGCGGGTCCGAGGTAGGCGATTTTCATGCTGGTCTCGAGGGCGAGAGCGGCACTCATGATTTCGCGGTAGATGGAGCGGATGGCTTTTTCGGTGAGGAGGCCGTTTTGGGCGGCGTTCAGGGAGGCGAGCTTGCGGAGGAGCTGCTCTTCGCGACCGGGGACGTAGACGTCGAGGCCGTCCTGTTTTTTGATGGTGCCGATGATGTGGACGAGGGCGGCGCGCTCGTTGAGCAGCTGGATGAGCTGCTGGTCAACGGCGTCGATTTTCGCGCGGGTTTCGTCCAGGGACATGCTTTTTTGTTCTCGGTTCTCGGTTCTCGGTTCTCGGTTCGCTGTTTGCGGTTTAGGGGGTGGGGGGGATGGGTTCTAGGGAGAGCTGGTGTTCGGTGGGGGCGGCTTCGGTGGGGGCGGGGGTGTCCTCGGGGTTGGCCGTGGGGAGTTTCATGCGGCGGAGTTCGGAGGCGTTCGGGAGTTCGTCGAGGGTTCGGACGGCGAAGTGGTCGAGGAAGGCGTCGGTGGTGCCGTAGAGGAGGGGGCGGCCTGGGAGGTCGGCGCGGCCTTCGATTTTGATGAGGCCACGGTCGAGGAGCTGCTGGACCATGGAGTCGACCGAGACGCCGCGGACGGCTTCGACGCCGGCGCGGGTGATGGGCTGGCGGTAGGCGATGATGGCGAGGGTTTCGAGGGCAGGCTGGCTGAGGCGCTGGGGCTTTTTGCCGGGGTAGAGGGAGCGGCACCAGTCGGCGTATTCGGCGCGGGCGCAGAGGCGCCAGCCGGTGGAGCGTTCGACGATGGTGAAGGCGCGGTGGTCGCTGTCGTAGTGGGCGACGAGGGCGTCGAGGGCACCGCGGATTTGGATTTCGTCGGTTTGGAGAAGGTCGGGGACCCAATCGGGGGCGGGTTCGGCGCCTTCGGAGGCGTCCTTGAGGTCTTTGGCGGTTTCTTTGACGGCATTGGCCATCTGCACCAGGGTGAGGGGTTCCTGGGAGGCAAAGAGGAGGGATTCGACGATGGAGACCAGTTCCATAAAGATGAGGGCTGGCAGTTTCGGCGAGGAGGGGAAGGCGTCAACCTTTGCTTTGCCGGTCTGGATAGGGCTCTAGAGGTCGATGACGTCGAGGCGTTCGGGGATTTGGACTTTGGTTTTGGGGTCGTGGAGCTGGAGGGCTTCCTGGAAGATTTTGCTGCGGCTGAGTTCGCCGTGGACGAGGAAGACGTGTTTTTTGGAGCCTTTGATGGTGTCGTAGTAGGCGAGGAGTTCGTCGTGGTCGGCGTGACCGGAGAAGGAGTCGAGGGTTTCGATTTCGGCATTGACCTTGAATTCGTCGCCGAGGATGGAGACGTGTTTGTGGCCTTCGCGGAGTTTCCAGCCGAGGGTGTTTTCGGCGCAGTAGCCGACAAACAGGATCATATTTTTGTGGTTGGAGACATTGTTCCGGAGGTGGTGGAGGATGCGGCCGGACTCGGCCATGCCGGAGGCGGAGATGATGATGGCGGAGCCTTTGAGGGTGTTGAGGGCTTTGGATTCGTCGACGCTGCGGACGAGGCGGAGGCCTTCGAAGCCAAAGGGGTCGTCGCGCATGAAGACGGCGTTGCGGACGTCCTCGCGGAGGTCTTCGAGGTGGAGGCGGAAGATTTCGGTGGCGCGGACGGCGAGGGGGCTGTCGACGTAGGTGGGGATGGGTTTGATGCAGCCTTCGTGGACGAGTTGGTCGAGTTTGAAGAGGAGCTGCTGGGTGCGTTCGACGGCGAAGGAGGGGATGATGATCCGTGCGCCACGGCGGCGGACGCGGTTGATGATTTCGCAGATGTGGTCGGAGGTGTGGGCGGCGTCTTCGTGTTTGCGGCCGCCGTAGGTGGACTCCATGATCATGTAGTCGACGTTTTCGCAGCCTTCGGCGGGGTCGAGGAGGTCGTTGCCGGGGCGGCCGATATCGCCGGTGAACAGGAGGCGGAAGTTTTTTTTGCCGGCGAAGTCATCGATGTCGAGGACGACCTGGGCGGAGCCGAGGATGTGGCCGGCATCGATGAATGTGAGAGTGACGCCTTTGGCGATGGGGAGGGGGCGGTGGTAGCTGACGGTGACGAACTGGCGGAGGACGTTTTCGGCGTCAGCGAGGGAGTAGCCGGGGGTGAGGAGCTCCTGGTCGTCGCGTTTGCGGTGTTTATTGAGCCACTTGATGTCCATTTCATGGATGTGGGCGGCGTCGGGGAGCATGATGCTGCAGAGGTCGCGGGTGGCGGGGGTGGCGTAGATGTTACCGTTGAAGCCGTTGTGGCGGAGTTGGGGGAGGTTGCCGCTGTGGTCGATGTGGGCGTGGGAGAGGACGACGCAGTCGATTTGTTTGGGGTCGAAGGGGAAGGAGCGATTGCGTTCCATGGCCTCGGCGCGGCGGCCCTGGAAGAGGCCGCAGTCGAGGAGGATGCGCTGGCCGTTGATTTCGAGGAGGTGTTGAGAACCGGTGGTGGTGCCGGCGGCACCGCAGAATTTGATTTTCATCAAGGAAAAGGATAGGGGGCTGGGGACGGAAAGGGAAGGCGGAAGTTTTGTGGGAGTGAAAGGGAAAGGGTTTTGCGGAATGTGCCAAGTTTGCAGGTCGGGACGCGAGTCTTCCGTGTGACGAAGTTGGTGGAGTCGGGCGGTGTCAACCTTGTTGCAATCAAAGAATAGAAGGGAATATGCAGCCTGTCTAAACGTGCACACATGAGCACGGATTTTTTTCCCCGCTGGACGTCTTTGAGCAGGCCGTCATGGCATGTTGTGCGACATCACTTTGGGTTGCTTGTGAAACTCCTCGGGACGGCCGGTTTCATTTTTCTTGAGAACAAGAAGAAGATACTGGTGCTGGCGTTGCTGGGGATAGGATTGGGTGTTTGGGGATTATCACCCTTTGACGGGCCATGGCTTCGGACCGTGCGAGAGGGCGCCGGGTTAGGGGTGAGCAGGGAGACGTTGAAGGAAGTGGCCAGATTTTTGAGTTCATGGGGTGATTTCATGGGGTACAACGTTGCGGTGGGATGCGTGATTGGGTTGCTATCGCTTGTCCGGCGATCAGCATATTTGCATCTGGTGATGATTGTTTCCATCGCGGGCGCCTGCTTGGTGGGAGGAACGGCGAATGTTTTGCGGGTGACGGCAGGGCGCGCGCGACCTGACAGCAGGAGCTATGAGCAGGGGTTTCATGGGCCCACGATCAAGTCGCAGAAGCACTCATTTCCGAGCGGTCACACGGCAACTTCTTTTGGAGCGGCGATTCCGGTGGCAGTTGCCGCGCCGCCGCTGGGGGTGCCATTGGTGATGGTGGCAGGAGGTATTGCGTGGTCGCGGCTTTACAACAACAAGCATCATCCGACGGATGTGCTGGCGTCTATCCTTATTGCGAGTTTGATTGGGATTCCGCTGGGCTGTGCCGCCAGGCGCCTGCGAAGGGAAGCAGTCACTGGAATGGCTTTAGGACGATGACTTCAGCCCAACTCGACCGCGCCGCGTTGAAACCCTGTATGGTATGGGCGCGCCACTTAGGAGACGCGGAGACCGAGTCATCGAGAACGGAAGAGTAGTCGGAATCCGGGAATGCATTTCGAAGGGTGCCTTTGGCCAACCAGTGGCGCCAAGCGCCTGAGAGAGTCCATTCGCGTCTCAGAAGCACGGCTCCGGCGAGGTGCTTTTGATTGAGAGAGCGCTGGAATTTCTCGACGGAGCCTCCTGACATTTTCCATGGGTGGGCGGCGTAGTGCACGAGACTGGGTTCGGCGAACTGCCATGCCAAGAGTTTGGATTGGTCGTTGAAGTTAGAGCCAAGGAACTGCGATACTTGGATGCTGATGCTGGTGGAGCGAAGTATGCTGGAAGTGTGGTGCAATTGGCAGCCAAAAAGGGCGAGCCACAAAAGTGAGAGGGGTATGCGGAAGCGATGTTGTTTCGGCCAGAGGAGGGCGAGCAGTGCACCACCGGTGAACACTAGTAATAAGAGGAGGCTAACGGAAACGAGCAGGGCGATGAGTTGGTCTGGCAGAAGATCATGGATGAGAGTCAAACCGAGCAGCATTGCGAGCGGAAGTGCAACGAAAGCGCCGGCCAGGAGCCAAACGCCGCGGGCAGAAACGGGCTGGTTCGAGACTTGTGCATGGTGAAGGGTCAGGCCGAAGAGCAGGGCGAATGGGGGGAAGGCCGGCATGACGTAATGAGGCAACTGAGTGGCGTAGAAAAAGAAAATGAGGTGAGGGGCCAGGGTCCACGAGACAAGGAAGGCGATCTGAGGGGAAGGATTTTGGCGGACGAAGCGGAACATTGGACGGATGAAAGCGATCCAAGGAAAGAGGCTGAGAAACGCCGTGGCGAAGTAGTAGAAGGGGATGAATTTGCGTCCGTTGAAGACGGCGGTGCCCCGTTCGACGATGTGTTCGCCCATGCCGACGTTCCAGAATGCGCCCCGGGTGGAGACCAGAGCAGGGATCCCCCAAGCGGCGATGATGGCCAACATGCCGAGGGATCCCAATAGCGGTTTCAGCCTGCTCCACGGGAGGGGTTTACGCCAGAAAACCGATCGAAGGAGTGCGCAAGTGGTGAAGGGGACGAGTAGGGCGATGGGACCTTTGGCAAGAAAGCCCAGGCCCAAGCTTGTCCAGAGAGCCCAGACTGCCCGACGGTCGGCATTTTTTGAGCGTTCAGTGCCTGTGTCAACCAGCAGCCAAAGCAAGGATCCGTTTGCGAGAGTCACAGCGAGGACCATTGGCATGTCGGCGACACACAAGCGGCCGTGGACAAGAACTTGCAAGCTAGTGAGCCAGGCGAGAGAGGCGAACCAGGCTGCGGATAAACCCGCCAGTTGCCTGCCCATGGCGAAGACGATCCAGGAGGTGAGATAAACGGCAACAATCGAATGGAGGCGGGCGGCGAGTTCGTTAGTGCCGAACAAGCGATAGTGGATTTGCATCCACCAATAGGTCAGAGGTGGTTTGTCGAATCGGTATTCGTTGTTAAAGTATGGGACCACGAGTTCGGAACGATTCATCATTTCGGCCGTAGCGCGTGCGAAGCGAGGTTCGTCACGATCCATCAACGGGATGACCGGGGATCCAGGGAGGTAGAGAAGCGCGGTAAAAAGTAGCAGAGCAACTGAGGGATGCTGAGCAAACAGAGCGACTAGGCGATTGAGAAAATGAAGGCTGGAAGCCATGAACGTGGGACGCGGAACAACGAGGCTCTCCCACTGATGGGCAAATCACGAAGCTGTCACATTTGGGAAGCGATAGGAACGGTGGCGGCAAGTGAGGGTGGGGAGGAAGTTTTTGACTCCTTGGAGAGGGCGATGATGAGAGGCGTCCAAAAGAGAAGGCCTTCGAAACGAGGGGCGGTGGTCAGGGAAGCGAGGGATTCCCCGTCGAACAAGAGTCCTGCGCAGCCGAATGAGAAGAGGACGAACCAAGTTGCATCGCCTTTGACGGCGAGCGACCAAGCGCGGCGGAAGCCCAACGAGGCCAACGCAAGGAGAAGGCCAACCCCGATGATGCCGCCGTGCACGAATGTGGCGAAGAAGGCGCTGTGAAGATGGGTCATCATATCATCGGGAGATTGGTGGAGATGGCTTTGCCAAAGTGAACGGACTCCCCACTGCCCAGTTCCGAGCCAGAGGTTGTCCATAGCGAGCCAGCCTGCGCGGTAGATGTCGAATCGGCCGCTATCGCCACGTTCCAAGGCTGCAGCGATGGGAACGGGAAGAGACGTCGAATGACCTTGGGGAGGACTGACGGAGTCGGCTTCGAAAAGGAACAGTGGCCAAAGGAGGTGAAGGGCCGATATGGCGAGGAAGGCAAAGGGTGGAACAAAGCCTTTACGCCAGCCTTTTGCGGCGAGGAGGGCAACCAAAGCGCAGGTGGAGGCGAGAACAGCGCCTCGGCTACCGGAGAGGAAGGTAGCATGGTAGAGCAGGATGATTTGGGCGTAGATTCCGTATCGTATGGTGGGGGGAGACGAGCGATCGACTAGTGTCCCCAACCAGGTGGCCGCGAAGCCAAAGATCAAGCCGGTGCAGACGGGGTTAAGTCCGCCGTGGACCAGGAGATTGTGGAGGCGTTGATCCGGAAAGAGCAACGAGGACCGGTGGGAGGCGGCATACAGGCTGACCAGGACGGCAACAGAAGAGGCCAGCCCAAGAAGGAGTCCGATTTGCCGGACGGAGGAATCAAAGGCAGACGGACGCCAGAGGAGGCTGCAAAATAGAGCGAGCAGACCAGCGCCGAACAGGCCAAGGTAAGCTTCATCAGGCAGGTTAAAACCGTGCCAGCAAGAACGCAGAGTCATCCAGAGAAGGAAGGCTGACGTTAGAACGACGCCAGGGTCCGGAGAGGAGCGGGATCCACTGGATGGCGCGTGGGACGCGAACGAGGCGAATAGTCCGGCAAGGAGAAGCCAACCCAGGTGGAACCAATGATTGGGGAGGCACGCATGACCAACGATGAAGCCGCCGACGGCGACCTGCCGGATTAGGCCGCCGGGCGGAGAACGAGAGGAGAAACAGACCGACGAGATGCGATTGAACGAAGACGTTAAGATCGATGCATGGCTCATTGAGGGTCAGAGTGTCGCAAAAAAGAGTTGTAGCAAGGTTTTGAATCTGGCAAGCGAAGAAGGCTAGGCGAGGACGTTACGAGATCTGAGGGATAAGAGACTCCGAGTTTGGGGACCGGAACAGGGCCTGATAAAGGTAGACGGTTCGATCATGGTTGAAAAAGGTTCAATTGAGGCAATGTGAGTGTTTTGGCATGAGTAGGGCTGCAGAAGATTGGGGAGGGGCCGGGCCTTTTGCGAAGTTTTGAGGTAATCTCGTGAGGATAAAAGTCAGGCTTTCTGGATCAGGTGAGTGAACGAAACAGTTGCGCAGAGGGGCGTCCGCTTTAACTGAGGGGCGTCATGGAATCACTTTGGAACGATCAGGAAGCCGCCACGTTTGGAACCGACCCGCTGGGACAGCGTGTTTACACGTCTCGTTTGTTGGGGCGGAACCCTGCTTTGGTGCTGCACGGGGGTGGAAACACGTCGGTGAAGACGGTGGAGAAGGACTTTTTCGGGGATGAGGTGGCGCTGTGCCATGTGAAGGGGTCGGGCTGGGATTTGGCGACGATTGAGCGGGCGGGGTTTGCACCGGTGCGGATGAGCGCGCTGTTGAAGATGGCGGAGTTGGAGTCGATGACGGATGCGGACATGGTGACGCAGCAGCGGGCGGCGATGACGAATCCGGATGCGCCGGCGGCGAGCATTGAGGCGATTTTGCATGCGGTGCTGCCGTTTCGATTTGTGGATCACAGTCACGCGAATGCCATTGCGGCGCTGACGTGCAACGCGGATGGGGAGGCTCGGGTGAAGGAGTGTTTTGGGGATCGGGTGATCGTGGTGCCGTATGTGATGCCTGGGTTCATCCTGGCGCGGACGATTTATGAGATCATCAAGGGTCGCGATTTGAAGGCGGAGGGGATCGAGGGGATGGTGCTGCTGAAGCACGGGCTGTTCACTTTTGATGATGACGCGCGACGGAGCTATGAGCTGCATATTGAGATGGTGACGATGGCGGAGACGTATCTGGCGTCGAAGGCGGGTGGGTGGAGCGCGCCGACTGGTGCGGCGGTGGAGGATCTGGCGGGGTTGGCGGCGTTGCGGCAGGCGGTTTCGAGGCTGCGGGGGGTGCCGGTGATTGCGAAGCTGGACGCGAGTCCGGAGGCGGTGGGATACTCGCTGGCGGCGGGAGTGGCGGAATTTGGGACGCGGGGACCTTTGACACCGGACCACAGCATTCGGACGAAGCGGGCACCGGGCTATTTGGCGGGAGATGATCTTGAGGGGTCGCTGGCGGCGTATGCGGAGGCTTATCGGGCGTATTTTGAGAGGCATCAAAAGGGCGAGACGATGCTGGATCCGTCACCGCGGTTTGTGATTTGGCCGGGGAAGGGCGTGGTGAGTTTTGGGGCGAATGTGAAGGAGGCGGGGATTGTGGCGGACATTGCGGCGCACACGCTGCGGACGGTGAGTTTGGGTGAGGCGGTGGGAGGATGGGAGCCGCTGCCGGAGAAGGACATTTTTGAGATTGAGTACTGGGAGTTGGAGCAGGCGAAGTTGCGGAAGGGTCCAGCGAGGAAGGTTCATGAGGGCAAGGTGGCGCTGGTGACGGGGTGCGCGGCTGGGATCGGGTTTGCGATCGCGGAGAGTTTGGCGGAACAGGGGGCGCAAGTGATCGGGCTGGACATCGACAAGGAGATTCCGGAGATCATGCAGAAGATCGGGGGGATCGGGATGGTGGTGAATTTGACGGAGGATGAGCCGGTGCAGGCAGCGATTGACGCGGTGGTGCGGGGCTTTGGGGGAATCGACATTGTGGTAAGCAATGCGGGGATTTTTCCGAAGAATGAGTTTCTTGGGGAAATGACGCAGAATGATTGGGATCGGACGATTTTGATCAATTTGACGAGTCATCAGAAGTTGATGAACAAGACGGTGCCGTTTGTGAAGAAGGGTGTGGATGCGAGCATCATTTTTGTGGGGAGCCGGAATTTCAAGGCGCCGGGGCCGGGGGCGGCGGCTTATTCGTGCAGCAAGGCGGCGTTGACGCAGTTGTGTCGGGTGGCATCGCTTGAGTTAGCGCCGAGCAAGGTGCGGGTGAATATCGTGCATCCGGATGCAGTGTTTGATACGAAGCTGTGGACGCCGGAGGCGTTAGAGCGGAGCGCGGTTCGTTATGGGATGACGGTGGAGGAGTATAAGACGAAGAATTTGATGAAGGTGGAGATCAAGTCCAAGGACATTGGGAACATGGTGGCGGCGATGGCGTCGCCGTTGTTCTCGAAGGTGACGGGGGCGCAGATTCCGGTGGATGGCGGAAATGATCGGGTGATTTGAGGCGGGGAAAATTGTTTCAGGGCGTCTCTTGCAAAGCCGGGGTGGTGATGCAGGATGGCGCCCGATGATTTCCCTGGTCTCCGAGCTCTTTGCGTTTTTCTTCAAACAAAGCCCTGCTGTCATCTGGCGGCGGATTCGGGGGCAGGACATGCCTTGGATCGTTCAGTTGGCGGTTTATGGGTTTTGCGGGGTCTTAGCGACTGTGGTGGCTGTGGTTCAGATCGTGATTCTTTCGAAGACGATCATTCCTGCGTACGAGGGGATGGTGGTGGACGGGGTGACGATGACGGACGACCTGCGGGCGCAGAACCTCTTGATTAACAATACCATCGCGTTTTTGACGACGAATGTGTTCGCGTATTTTTTGAATGTGATGCTGGTGTTTAAGAGGGGGAGGCATCATCCGTGGATGGAGTTTTTCTATTTCACGTTGATTAACGGAATCAGCTTTACGTTGAGCCAAGTCGCTGGTCCTTGGCTGGTACATCGGTTTGGGGTGCCGACCAATTTTGCGATTTTCACGAACACAGTGTTCGCGGCGGCGATCAACTTCGTGGCGCGGAAGTTCTTTGTGTTTAAGGGGTAAGTTAAAATTCCATGAGACAGCGGAGGGAATGGCGGTAGATTGGGTGACTATGCCGACAGGAGTGGAATCTTTTTTTACCCCGTTTAACACGTTTTTGATGGGCTTCGCGCTCGGAGCGGTGTTTCTCATCATGGCGATGTATTCGCACTGGAAGACGAAGCGCGAGTTCAAGCGGTATCAGAGGCATTTGAGTGACAAGCTGGAATTGGACTCGAGGAACATTCAGGAGTTGAACAAGGAGCGGGCGAAGTTGGCGCAAGAGAGCGAGCATTTGAGGCTGCAGGTGGCGCGTTTGAATGAGAAGCCGGAGAACAAGCTTCAGCGGGAGTTGGAGATTTTGGCGCGGGCGGAGAAGCACATGATGATCAATGCGCCCGGATTTGCTCCGGCGTGGGAGATGGCGAAGTCGCAGGCGATGTCGCAGTTGGAGACAGAAGAGAAGGGGATGTCCTTTCCGCAGAAGATTTTCCGGAAGTTGTTGGGACCGAGTTCTGGAGGCGGCCAAGCGGCGTTGGCGGAGGCTTCGGCAGGATCGGGCAATGGGAGCAAGTCGGAGACGGCATTGGGTTCGGGACAATAAGTTTTGGCGTTCAGGGGAGACTTGATGCGATCTTGGAATCTGACAGAGTGGGTGGACCAGCGGTTTGTGATGCCGGAGAGGTCATTTGAGGGGATCATTTTTGATTGTGACGGGACGCTGGTGGACTCGATGCCGATCCACTATGTGGCGTGGGTGGAGTCGTTGAATCATCACGGGGCGCCGTTTGACTTTACGGAGGAGGTTTTTTACTCGCTGGCAGGGGTGCGGGAGCAGGATGTGGTGAAGATGTTGAATGAGCAGTATCGGAGCGCGGTGGATCCGGATGGGGTGGCGGAGTATAAGTTTGAGTTGTTTCAGAAGCGGATGCGAGAGGTGGGAGAGATCGGGCCGGTGGCAGATTTGGCGCGGCGGGCTCACCTGGAAGGGATGCCGATTGCAGTGGCCTCGGGGAGTGAGGAGGAGACAGTGCGAGGGGTCTTGGTGGCGAACGATTTAGAGCGTTTGTTTGAAGAGATCATCACGCCGAAGTTGGTGAAGCGAGGGAAGCCAGCACCGGACATGTTTTTATTGGCGGCGGAGCGTTTGGGTGTGGCACCGGAGGCCTGTGTGGTTTTTGAGGATGGGGAATCGGGGATGCAGGCTGCGCGGGCGGCGGGGATGGAGGCGGTGTTTGTGCCACGGACTTTGAGGTGAGTGGAGGGCATGAAAAAGCCCCGACCGGCGAACCGGGCGGGGCTGAGTGACAACCGAAAAGGTTGATTAGACTGGGAGCCAGCCGTCGCGGTAGGCGGGACGGGCAATGTATTGGTTAGCGGCCTCGGTATTGGTGACCTTCATGGCAGCTTTGTCCCACTGGACACTTTGTTGAGCGCGGACGGCGAGGTTGCCCAGGAGGACGAACTCGGTGAGGGGGCAGGAGTAGTCGAAGTTCGAGCTGGGCATGCCACCGTTGACGATGTGGTGAGCCCACTCGCCTTGGGGATTGTTTGGCATGACACTGCGTTGCTCGGTTTGTTTGATTTTGCCGGCCTTCATGTCGAGGCGCACCTGGGTGTAGCGCTCTTCATTGTAGATGACGGGGCTGGAGCAGTAAGCTTCACCTTCGAAGACGGTGCCTTCGGTGCCGATGAACATCATGCCGCTGCTGGCCTTTTCGAATGACTTCTTGGCGAGGTCGCTGGTCATGTGAGGGGAGATTTCGGGCTTATTGGGGGCGCCGTCCTTCATGCCATCATTCCAGGTGACCTTCAGAGCCTTGTGCTTCCCGGCTGGCATGTGGTAGACGAGGGAACTCCACTGGGGAGCACAGGTGGCGCTGATTTGACTGCTAACGGCGTCAATCTTCTCAGGGATGAGTTGGCCAAGGATGGAGAAGGTGGCGTCCATGATGTGGCAGCCCATGTCGCCGAGGGCGCCGGAGCCGAACTGCCACCAGCCACGCCACGAGAAGGGGTGAATGCTGTTATTGCCCTTCCAAGCTTTGACGCCTTCGGGCATGACCATTTCGAAGTAGGGTTCGGAGGCTTCGGTGGAGAGCCAGAGGTCCCAGTCGAGATTGGCTGGGGCGTCCATGACTTTTTTCTCGAAGGGATATTGCGGCCAGATGGGGCGGTTGGTCCAGAGACGGATTTCCTGGAGGTCACCGATGGCACCCTGTTCGATCCATTCCTTAGCGAGGCGCTGGCCTTCCATGGTGCGGCCCTGGTTGCCCATTTGGGTGACGATTTTGGCGTCGGTGGCGGCCTTGTGGAGGTTGCGAACTTCGGAAATGTAGTTGCAGAGAGGTTTCTGGACGCAGACGTGCTTGCCATGTTTGATGGCGTGCATGGCTGCAGCGTAGTGAGTGTGGTCGGGGGTTGAGACGATGACGGCGTCGATGTCCTTGGCCATCTCGTCGAACATTTTGCGGAAGTCCTTGTACAGCTTTGGAGCGGGAGGCGCTTTTTCGCCGGAGTCCAGGTGGTGTTTCTCACGCTTTTTGGCAGCTTCATCGAGGCGGTCTTGGTCGACATCAACGAGGGCAACCACGTTGTGCCCCAGAGTGATGGCTTGAGTGTCGGACTGGCCTTTCCCATTGGCGCCGATGATGGCAATATTGAGACGCTTGCCGGCGGCGTTTTGTCCCCTGAGGAGGAGATTTGGAGCTGTGAAAAGGCCTGCGGCAAGGCTAGCGGAGGAGCCGATGAAGCGGCGACGTGAGAATGCGGAACTTACCATGGATTTGTCGATTCGTAGGGTTTGGGTTGGTCGGCGAAATGCTTTGAGAGCATGGCCGGGGAACAAGAACGAAGATTGCATTCGGTTATTGCACAAAAAAGCGTAGGCAAGACAGGTG
This sequence comes from Verrucomicrobiaceae bacterium, assembly GCA_947440575.1. Taxonomy (GTDB): domain Bacteria; phylum Verrucomicrobiota; class Verrucomicrobiia; order Verrucomicrobiales; family Verrucomicrobiaceae; genus JAGRPD01. Next base: position 49,889 of record CANETF010000005.1, on the reverse strand, counting down.
TTGGAGTCGAGATCGAAATCGAGAAAGATCGAAAGAATAGAAAAGGTGTTGCCAGTTGAAAGTGGCTCTGCCAGCTTACAGGCTAGTTTGGGCGCGGTTTTCAACCCGAACCGCCATCCGACTCTCTTCTAATGAATTCGATATTGATGTCTCAAGGTATTGTTTTGTCCATCGGACTGGCTGTGGTCGGGCTGGTCGTGGCCGTTGTGTTGATTCGGCAAATTTTGGCAGCGTCTGCCGGAAACGAGAGGATGCACGAGATTGCGAAAGCTGTTCAAGAGGGAGCGAATGCATATCTGAATAAACAGATGACAGCGGTGCTGGCGATCGCGGCCTTAATGTTCGCAGCGGTGTGGTGGTTGAGAAACGGGGCGACTGCGGCTGGGTTTGTGGTGGGGGCGCTTTGCTCGCTGCTGGCGGGTTATATTGGGATGTTTATTGCGGTACGGGCGAACGTGAGGACGGCGCAGGCGGCATCGGTGGGGTCTCATCCAGCGCTGCGAATTGCGTTCAATGGAGGGGCGGTTACGGGGTTGCTGGTGGTGGCGCTGGGATTGATGTCGGTGGCAGGGTTCTATCTGATATCGTTGAAGCTGAATGAGGGGAATCCGAACGCGGTCAAGATCGCGATTGATTCGCTGGTTGGTCTCGCCTTGGGGAGTTCGCTGGTGAGCGTGTTTGCCCGATTGGGCGGGGGGATTTACACGAAGGCCGCGGATGTGGGCGCTGATTTGGTGGGCAAGATCGAGCAGAATTTGAATGAGGACGATCCGCGGAATCCGGCGACGATCGCCGACAATGTGGGCGACAACGTGGGTGATTGCGCGGGTATGGCGGCGGACGTGTTTGAGACGTACGCGGTTAGTTTGATTGGCGCGGTGCTCGTGGGATTCCTGACGACGAGCGGAGGTGGGGATGGTCCTTTGGTGTTTCCGTTCGTGTTGTGTGGATTGTCGATCATTTCATCGTTGATCGGCATTGGGTTTGTGAATTTCGTGAAGCAAGAGGCGACCAAGGCCTTAGTGGGTGGAGTGGCGGTTTCGGGAGTGATTTCGGCGCTTTTGTTCAAGTGGGCAACGGCTGAACTTTTCCCGCAAGGATTGAAGGTGGGAGAGCGGTTGGTGACGAGTGATAGTTTGTTCTATTGTGCGTTGGTGGGGTTGGTGTTGACGTTCTTGGTGGTGTGGATCACGAACTATTTTACGTCGACGCATCATCATCCGGTGCGCCGGATAGCGAAGGCTTCGGAGACGGGACATGCAACGAACATCATTGCAGGGATCAGTGTTGGGCATCATGCGACCCTTCTGCCAGTGCTGGCCATTTCGGCGTCGATTTGGTGCTGCTATGATTGGGCTGGTTTGTATGGGATTGCGATCGCAGTGGTGTCGATGCTGAGTCTGTCAGGGATCATTATCTCATTGGACGCCTTTGGGCCGATCACGGACAATGCTGGCGGGATTGCGGTGATGTCGGGATTGCCCGAGGAAGTCCGGAGAATTACGGATGAGTTGGATGCGGTGGGGAATACAATGAAGGCGGTGACCAAGGGCTACGCGATCGCTTCGGCGGGTTTGGCGGCGATGGTGTTGTTTGGATCGTATGTGGAAGACTTGAAGGCGCACCTACATCACTTGACAGGTGAGATTCCGAATCTCGCGTTTGATTTGACCAATCCACACATCATCATCGGGATGTTTATTGGAGGTTTGCTGCCCTATTTGTTTACGGCGTTCAGTATGGATGCGGTCGGGAATGCGGCAGGGGCGGTGGTGCGCGAGGTGAGGCGGCAGATTTTGGCTAAGCCTGGGATTTTAACTGGGCAGGATGTGCCTGACTATGGTGAGTGCGTGGGGATCGTGACGAAGGCAGCGCTGCGTCAAATGGTGGTTCCAGCATTGCTGCCGCTGGTGTTCGTGATTGCGGCGGGTTTCATGGGTAAGGAAGCGCTGGGTGGGTTGTTGATCGGGACGATTGTGACGGGATTGTTTGTGGGTATCGCGATGACGTCAGCTGGGGGGGCTTGGGACAATGCGAAGAAGTATATTGAAGAGGGGAACCACGGAGGGAAGGGGTCGTTTGCTCACCAGGCTGCGGTGACGGGTGATACAGTTGGTGATCCCTACAAGGACACGGCGGGACCTGCGGTGAATCCGATGATTAAGGTGGTGAACATCCTGGCGATTTTGATGATTCCTGTTTTCTTCAAATAAGGTCTGCGAAGTTTTTTTGCTATCTCAAGCATCGGGGTTCACACCGCAAAAGCCCTTCAAGGAGGCCTCTCAACCTAACCCCAGAAAGGCGAAGGTGTGTTCGGAGCATGAGTATCCGCAGATCGCGGCAGCAGCCAAAGGGGAAGGAGCCGAGAATTACTGGGGCGACCAGACCGGGGTCAACAACCAGCCCAATACTCCAATGAGTCGTGTGCCACGCGGGCAGACGCCGGTCATCAAGCAAAAATGTCCAAACGCTTCGGAAGCTCGATGATGATCGCAGTGAGCAACCGTGGGAGCACTCGGTGGAGTTTTACAAGGGAACGTTGGATGACGCGCAGCTCATCCGGTTTGTAGAGCAGCTGGTGCGCTCGATGAAAGGTCGCAAAGTGTATCCTGAATCCTCGACAACCTGCGGGTACAAAAGCTTGGCTGGAGGAACATCAGGAGGCCATTGCCGTGCATTATTTGCCCAGCTACAGTCCCGAACATAATTCCGACGTACGACTACCTCTCGCTCAAAAGCACGCTGAGATACCTCCCCGAAGCCACGGACGAACGCAGCCTGAAAATGCAAATCATCGGAAGGCTGTGCTTGTGCCAGAAACAGCCTGATCGTGTCCGCTCCTTCGTCAACTCAAGCTCAACTAAGTATGCCGATTGATGTTCCTCCTTTGTGCCCGGATTGACCCGGAATCCGAAGTTGGAGGCACCTGATAGGCTTGAGCACTTCCTGCTCCATGCTTCGCGCTGCTTGTGGGCGGCATCCAAAAAGATGCGGCCGCGGCGGACGGGGAGGCATTGAACAACCAAGCCTCTACGTCTCTCAATCACCCCGAGCTTCGGAATCCGGGATTAATGTTACTGTCTTTGGTGGCGCCCTGGAACGAGCCGTGACGGCTCACCCCCTCCCACTGCGCGGCGCAAGCTCAAACAGGTTGGCTCTCCGTTCGGTATCGTTATACACACCATCGCTATCACACCGGCAGCATGAACTCCGAAAAACTGGACTAAGGTTCGACGATTGAGATGTCAATATCGTCTAAAACCATGCTTGCCGACGGACCTTCGGGGGCAGGGCTCCAGGACGCGGAAAGGTCATGGAAGTCTGGAGTTTCGTTAGTTATTCCAAGAGGATTGCCTTCGAAGAGAGTTACACCCTCAAAAGACAAACTCCAAGTTTGACGGACCAAGTCGGTTGTGATTTCGAAGTTTGGCCGTGCGCCAGTGACGAGTGTCTGTTCGAGGGGCCAAACTTGGCCGCTTGCATTGATGACGTGCATGGAGCCGGTAGCCGCATGAAATACAAGTGCTAGAAGGGGTGCTTCTGCACTGTTGCAAACGGTCCACGCAAACGTATCGGATGAAGTTGCATCCGAAGGGAGGTTGACGCCGCTGGTGAATACGGATTTGACGGTTTTGTCGATGACCGGCATGCCATCCGATATTGGGAGCCAAGTTTGGAGTGTCACGTTCCCCGTTTCGTTGGTTGGTCCCAGGCGGGCAGATTGGCCTGTCACGTTGGACTCGACGAGAGTGGTGTTCGTGTCGCCCTGCCAAGGTCCTTTCGATGCGACGGATTCTCCAACGTTGAAACCCTGATCCTCTTCAAAGTTGACTGAAGCAAGGGGTGCTCTGGAAGAACGTTGTCGAATTTCGAGTTTGGTGGAACCTCCAGTGTTACGGTAATCATCAATGGCGATCCGGTAGGCTGTACCTTTGATTGCAGAAATGGTGACCAAACTACTGAGGTTAAATGGAATGGCGTCATCATTGCTGGCGATGAGACGAAGGCCAGCCAGCGAGTTCCCTGTGTAGACAGCCAACATAGGATCGACATTGGTTACTGTAGCGGTCATTTCGTACGAACCTGTGGTGGGTGCCACCCAGCGCCACCAAGCGGATTTGGAGGCGGGAACGACATGGATGGGCTCATCAGGTAGTTCTCGCGTGTAGTCGTCTGTTCTCACACGGGAACTGACAACTGTGCCAGTAACGTTCATACTATCTGCGAAATTGTCATTGATAGGATCTTCAGTGATTGTGAAGGAGTTGGTGCTCGTCGCGGTTCGATTGGGTTGAGAACCGCGAGATGTTACCCTGATCACTCCGCTAACGGCAGGATCTGGAACGGTTGCTAGGAGTTCGTTGTCGTTGACGACAACAAAGCTCATGGGGCGATTGGCCACTGTCACTGAACGAGCAAATCGGAGGTCGGGACCAAAAATGGCTACCTTCGTTCCCGGAGGTCCTTGGGTAGGACTGAAGCCCGTAATGGCTGGGCTAGGCACTGGGGTGACGGTCAGGACAGCGTCGTCGCTAGTGACAACGCCAACGGGAGATGTCACTTCGACCTTGTAGTTGCCTGCTTGATCGAGGCGAACGTTGGTCAGGGTGAGGGTAGAAGAAGTAGAGACTTGGGTGGCCCCGAGGAACCATTTGTATTTGAATGGGCCGGAACCGCTCAGTATGACCCTGAAGGTGGCGGTTCCTGTTTCGAAAACGGTTAGAGAGGCGGGTCCCGTTACGATCGCCGGTTTAATCAGGACTTTAACTGCGGCTGACTTACTGGTGGAGCTGCCAACATCGTTAGAAACGACGACTCTATAAGAGGAAGTATCCGTTGTTTGAGCGTTTGGAATGGTCAACGTTGAGGTTGTTTGACCGACGATATCCCTAGTGCCTCGCTGCCATTTATAGCTGAGCGTAGGCGCTCCCGAAGCGGTAGCCGAAAGAATGAGGTCTTCTCCGACACCGACAAAGATTGGCTGGGGTTGAATGGTGATTTTAGGGGCGTCTTCAACGATGAGCGAGGCTGATCGGCTGGTGGTTGAGTTGATTGGGTTGGTTACGACGACGTCGTAGTTGCCTTGTGAAGTGGAGGCGAGGCGTGAAAGTGTGAGTTTTGATCCGGTGGCCTTTGGTATAGGTTCCCCACCCTTTCTCCATTGATAACTTAGACGAGTGGTGCCAACGGCGGTCACGGCGAAGGTGATGGATCCGCCTGTGGCTCCTTTCAAGTCTTTCGGTTCTACCGTGATGACAGGGGCCGAAGAGATGCGGAGAGCTGCTTCCTTGCTGGTGACTCGGCTTACCCGGTTCGACACGACGACACGATAGTTGCCATTGTGAAACCAAGTGAGTGGATCTCGCACCAGGTTCTTGCTGGAAACCGCGCCGATGGACCTTCGATTTTGCTGCCAATCATAGTTGGTGGGGGGCGAGCCCGTTGTTTCAACGTTGAAAGTGTGTGAACCACCGGCGGTTCCTGTGAGGCCGAGCGGGTGTTCGGTGATTTTGAGGACATCGTCGACTTCAACGGTGACGTCGTTGCTAGTCAATACGCCAAAGGGATTGGTGGCTTGAAGCTTGTAGACTCCGAGGCTTGCCGGATTACCTGGCAGTGACAGAGTTGACTTGGTCGCCCCGGGGATGACTGCATTGTCTTTGAACCATTGGTATGTGATGCGAGGTGAGCCGACATGCGGCAGGCTGAGGGTTGCCCTGCCACCATTGGCAACGGCAAAAATTGGGGGAAACGAAAGAAAGACGGGAGCCGAGTTGACAGAGACGACAGCGGTTTTGCTCACTGCTTTTCCGACCGAGTTGGTGACCTCGAGTCGATAGGAGCCGCGATCTTCCCAAACGACTCCAGTAAAATCGAGTGAAGTGGAATTGGCGCCGGGAATGATCTGATTGTTCTTGAACCATTGAAGGGTCAAGGGAGGAGTGCCGCTGATGCCCGAAACCAATGATGAGTTACTGTTGGCTGCAAAGACGCTTGATGCCGGGTTGGTGACGATGCGTGGCTTCAAGATGACATCGAGAGAAACGACTTGGCTCTCAACGTTACCTGCCTTGTTTGAAACAATGACTTTGTAGTCAGCGATATGGGTGGCGTTGACGGCAGGAATTCGGTAGGTGCTGGATGTTGCCCCTCGAATGTTTTGGGGCATTCCCCCGACGATTTTCACCCACTGATACTTGACTGGGCTGTTGCTGATGACTTGAACCGAAAAGCTCACAGGACGTCCTTCGACAATAGCGCTTGGTGGACTGCTGGGTTCTAAGGTAATGGTTGGAATCAGGGGGAGGGGTGTGAATGACCCAGAGATTCGGTAACCGCCAAGAGAGCCGTATGGAACGTAACCTGTGGGTGAGGGATTGAGAGGAGCTCCCGTGCCGGTGCGCCGTATCGCCAAGTAATAGGTTCCAACAGTCAAGGTTCGTGACATCGACGCGGTCAGAGTTGCCGTAGAGTTTGAGGTGCTAATGACCGTGCCAGTGCTGTCCAGTAGTTCTAGAATGACATCCAAATTGGGTTCAGTGGTAAGGGGCGAGACTGTGACGTTAATTGGACCGGCGCCGGAGTTGAATCTGTGCACGTCAACATCGGTTTCTGAACTGATTACTCCAGGTTCATTCAGGACGCCAAAAATGAGATCGGAGACGGGACGAGCGGCGTCTGTGGTGTTGCTGATATCATCGTCGCGGTAACCGAAGCCGTTGGTGGCAAGCGAAGAAATGATGGCCAAGTCATCTTCATCTTCGTTCGAATCGGTGTAATCACCTTTTGACCATTGAGTGACTGGACGACCGAAGGGTGCGCCCATCAAAGCTCCCCAAGAGGTGGCGCCGGTACCGTGACCTCCGTAATATTCCTGGGTGCCTTCGCTGTTACTCAATCCGTCGTGACTCAATCCAACAGTATGTCCCAATTCATGGGAGATGGTCATCACCATGTCACGAACCGAACCGTTGTTGAACGACCAACATGGGATATTATCCGAAAAACCCGATTGGCCGGCGCGGGAAAAGCTATTGAGGTAGGCGACACCTCCGGCACCAGGGGCGACGTCGTTGGTAGGGGTCACGATACAGTGCATCCGTTCGCCCTCGGCGGCGTCATCGTAGCGTCTGCGGATGGTGGTAACGGAGATATTAAATGGCCGGAAGTCTTCGGCGACAGCGTCCCAGACGGCGGTGATCTGATCGACAGAGATTGGTTGACCAGCCAAGGTGGCTGGAAGTGCTACGACCGTTTCTGAGCCGTCAACCTCAGAAGGCCAAAGGGGATCTGTGACGGTCTCTCCGTCGAAGTCCAAGTAGAGAACGTGGGCAGCGCCCGGGAGACTGTCGAGCACCGGAACAGTTACGGCCGCGACTGGTTCGGATTGTCTTTTTTGAAGGCGACTGAACGGGTCTTTGGGCATACTGGCGCACACGACGCTATTCAGAGGCTTTTCTTGAAGGAGGACTCGTCCGTCGGGAGCTGTTTCGATTTTGAATGCTCTGTTTTTGGCTCGATCAAGCATCAAACCCGAAAGGGAGTTGCCTGATTGCGTTACACTGAATGTGCTGGAGTATCGTCCATCCAGATGGCCGGAGATTTGAGATTCGCCGGTTTTGGTGTTGAATTTCGCGAGAGAGACGGTCGCTTGGAGCCAGCTTCCTTCGGGGGTAGGGAATTGAATCACGGAGCCTGATGCAATAGAGCTGAGAGCATGGACCGTATCTGGAGCAATCAGCGAAGAGCTATTGACCTTGCGGGCTGCGGTAGGCGTTTGGCTAGCGGGACTTGCCAGATCGAGAATCACGGGCTTATCGAGACGACTCAAAAGATGGAACAGCGGTCGAGTTGGCTTTTCCAGGACCGTGTCAGGCGAGGTCAGATTAGTCGATATAGCTGAAGGTGAAGTTTTGCTCTGGGTCGAAATATCTGGAGCATTGAATTGAGCCTCCTTGGGCAACTCAGTCTTTCGGTTGGATCGTGGATAGTTTGGACTCCCAAGAAAGCAGGCTAAACCTGCGATTACCAAGAGGGCTGCTACCACTGGAATGGAAGTTCTTGAAGTAAAGCGGTTTGAGTTCATGTAATTCAGAAGCGAACCATGTCTAATTGAAGGTCAGATTGATGCTGGGCTCAAAGTAGTACAGAGTAAGGGGGAGGCAATTGCTTTCTATGCGCACCTCTAGTCTTCGACTAATGGATGCTTTTAGCCTGGCTGACTTCCAATTTTCTTTCAAACGAAAGTGGGGCTCGATTCTTGGAAATATTTTATTCGCAGATGCTGAAAGATGATTCGGATATGGGCGTAAGTTGTTGGTCTCCTTCGTTCTTTAAGCCATAGCGACAATCAGTTACATTAAACTACCATGAAAATGCACCCCAACTGCCAAGGTAACCATCTCGACTTACGTGCTGGGATGAATAGGCGCGATTTTTTGTATGTTGGAATGATGGGCGGGATCGGGCTTTCTTTGCCAGAACTTCTTCGGTTAGAGGCTGCGGTGGAGGTTGCGCCGGTGGAGAGCTTTAAGCCAGTGGCAGACTCGATTATTCACATCTATCTCCCTGGTGGGATGGCACAGCACGAATCTTGGGACCCTAAACCCTTTGCTGCACCCGATTATCGTGGTCCTTACAGCCCTATCAAGACGAGTGTTCCTGGTGAGTATGTTGGAGCGACGTTCGCCGAAACGGCCAAAATCATGGATCGCCTGACCGTGATTCGCTCAATGACCCATGGGGAAGCTGCCCATGAACGTGGAACGCACAACATGTTTACCGGGTACAGGCCAAGCCCAGCCATCAAGTTCCCGAGCTTTGGATCAGTGATCTCGCACGAACTTGGGTCGCGTGAAAATTTACCTCCCTATGTAGCTGTGCCAAATCAGTCAATTCCTGATCAAGGGACAGGTTACATGAGCAGTGCGTTTGGTCCTTTCGCGCTGGGGAGTGATCCTGCCGATAAGGGCTTTTCAGTGCGCGACTTGCTCTCACCTGCGGATATTGATGCGAAGCGTTTTGATCGCCGGCGTTCACTGCTGGGCACGGTAGACGAGCATTTCCGCACAATCGAGAAATCTGACTCGATTACTGCTATGGACAGTTTTTACCAAGCTGCTTACGGCTTGATCAGCAGTCAGAAGGCAAGAGAAGCCTTTGACTTGACCAAGGAACCTGAAAAGCTGCGTGACGAGTATGGTCGAAATCAGGCGGGTCAGAGATTTTTGCTAGCTCGGCGCTTGGTTGAGTCAGGCGTACGCATGGTGTCAGTGACCTACGGAAGCTGGGACCACCATTCGAACATCAAAGGATCCTTCGATAAGGGAGGGCCTGAGTTTGATAAGGGGTTTGCCCGTTTGATCCGCGATTTGGAAGACCGTGGCATGTTGGAAAGGACATTGGTTTTGGTGAGTTCTGAGTTTGGTAGGACTCCAAAAATCAACAGTACGAATGGACGGGACCACTGGCCAAGGGTGTTCTCGGTGGCAATGGCCGGTGGTGGTGTCAAACGCGGATACATTCATGGTGCGTCAGACGCGCTTGGAGGGGAGCCAGACCGCGATGCCGTTGGGCCAGAAGATTTGGCCAAAACCATGTATCGTTTGCTCGGTATCAATGGTGAGAAGAGGATCGTGGCTGATGGTGGGCGTCCAATCGACATCATCAATGGTGGGCGAATCATGTCTGAACTCCTGGTTTAGGAGTCGAGATCTGCCCACTTAGGGTAACTTGGCCTTCAAGGAGGCAACTTCCATCAGCTGAAGTGATTCTCCCCGTTGCCAGGACTAGATTCTCTAGGCGTCCTGAAATGCTTGCTTGAATGCGCAGGAACTGCCCGGGTTTGATCGTGCCCAAGATCTTGACTTGTCTCACTGCCGTCAGTTTAAGGTCCGCGAGTGCTGGATTTATTGGGTCTGTTTGGGCTGCCACACCTGCAACTTGAGCAAGAGCCTCAATCATGAGCACTCCTGGCATGATGGGGTGGCCAGGAAAATGACCACATAAGAATCCTGATTGTTCGGGTAGTCGGTACAATCCAATTGCCTCAAGACCCGGAGTCAGCGATTCCAAGTAATCTACAAAACGAAACTCTGGACCGTGAGGGAGGGAAGCTAGTGCAGAAGTCAGGTCTGTTTGGATGAGTTGATTAGCCATGATTTTTGAAGGCAAGGGGTGTTTTTCTGATGTGTGAGGAAAAATGATTTCTCGAAAGTTATTGTTTGTTGAAATGGGGACTACTGAGATCGTCGTTGTACGAACATGTCCAGCCGACTCTTCCGATCTCTAATCGTTTTCTCAAACGCCCTTTTGACCTTTGCGTGTTGCATTGGTTCCAACTCCACTCTTTGTGCCGCTGATACTCCCAAAAAAATTCTGGTGGTGACGGTGACGACTGGCTTCAGGCACTCTTCCATCGAGACAGCGGAAAAGGTTATTGAAGAATTGGGCAAGAGATCGGGTGCGTTCACAGTGGATTTTGTTAGACAGCCCGAGGGACAGCCCAAAAACCCCGGGCGCCCACCCGTAAAAACGAGCAGTGAAAGCGATGCTTCATTCGATGCCCGCAAATCATCGTTTAGTTTGGCATTAGCCAAATACAATGCTGCGAATGGAGAATGGAATAAGTCTGTTCAGGCATATATGGCAAAGCATATGGCGATCGATAGCCTCAAACAATACGATGGTTTTGTGTTCGCGAACACCACTGGTGATCTGCTACTTCCAGACAGGGAAGGGTTTATCAATTTGATTGAAGAGGGCAGGGCATTCATTGCGATGCACTCTGGCTCGGATACATACCACCCGTTCCGTCGCTACGTTGACATGCTTGGCGGTGAATTCGAGACGCACAAGGCTCAGGTCGAGGTGCAGCCGGTTGTCCACGATCCAAAACACCCAGCGGTAAAGGGTCTTCCTGATGGGTTTAAGGTGATGGACGAAATCTACATCATTAAAAGTTTCGAGAAATCGAAAGTGCACGGATTGTTGGGCCTCAATGCGCATCCAAACGAAGGGACCGGAGGCTATTTTCCTATCTCGTGGTGCAAGAGTTATGGCAAGGGAAGAGTGTTCTACACTTCGTTGGGACATCGGGAAGATGTTTGGGATCCCACATGGAATCCATCGCAGCGGAAAAACACCCCCGAGATTGCGGAAGCCTACCAAGAGCATGTGCTCAACGGGATTCGGTGGGCCTTAGGGCAAATTGAGGGCAGTGATGAATTGGGCAATGTGCCTTAGCGGGTCACTTCTTCATGTGTGCAATCAAATCCGCAACGTCTTGGATCGTGAGGCCTAATTGAACTGCAGACATCATCACTGAGCGTGTCATTTTTTCCCTTTTGGCGATGGTTTTTTTCGGCACATACTGGGTCTGACCCCCAAGCGAGCGAATCATGACAATCTCACCATCTGTAAGGATCATACCTTGAATGATGATGCCATTTTTGGTGGTGACCTGGACGCCATCAAATCCGTGTGCGATGTCTTTGGAAGGGTTTAGTAGGGCTTCCGCGATCACCGTTGGCGGCTGAGTTTTGCCCCATCCAGTCAAGTTTGGCCCAAAATCCACGCCGGTTCCTTCTATCTGATGACACATGTAGCAGCGCTGAATGGTAGCTGCCCCCTTCACAGGATCGCCCTTTAGGGCAAGGACAGCGTTGACGTCAAATCCGGACGGGTTTGGTGGTGATTCGGCAGTCGAAACCGATACGAGGTTAACCGAATCTGGGTCAAAAATGCCTTCTTTTTTTAACAGTTCAGGCAAACCATAGGCTGACCATTCGTCCGTGCTTCGTTTGATTAGCCACCAAATGGCATGATCCTTTAGCGAATCTGCGGTGCTTTTTGCGACGGTCATGACGGCCTGGGCCGCAGAGATATCGGGGATGAATGCGAGGGTATCGATTGCGAGGCGCCGATCTGCCTCACTGAGGGAAGAGGTCGTGGCTCGTTTCGTCAGCGCAGAAACTGCAGCAATAGGTGTGAGACGCCATGTGAGATGGGCAAAGTTGGATGTCCATTGGATGGGGTCAGACTTGCCGTGGACTTCATTTAGGGCGGTCCAGACCTCAAGTTCACGTCCGGTGCAGCCGATACCCCAAGCTTCCAGGAGATGCCGGTCTTTGCCATCGCATCGGGAAGCCAAAGTAACGAGAATGGGCACGGCTTTTGCGTTTGGTACATACTTGAGCGCGACCGACAATTCTGCACGAACTCCAGGATCGCTGTCGTTTGCGAGGTCATTAGCGAAAGCCATGATGTCAAGGTTTGCTGCACGCAAGGCCCGGAAAGCGAGTAGTCGCTGGCGTGCGTCTGCTGACTTGAGAAGGGGGAGAACCTTCGCTACGCCGGCGTCGCCTAGTTGCGCAAGCAGCCAAACTGCCCGAGCAGCAATGTAGGGGTTTTCGTTTTTCAGCAAAGCTGCGACGGGTTCCACTGCCTTTGGTCCTAATGACTTGAGATGAGTAAAACCTATGTGGCGGGTGTTGATCGCAGGACTTTGAAGAGCTGCTAATTGACCTTCAATTTCGGAAAAGTTTACCGAAGGCACCACTGATTTGAAGCCTTTTGGGGCAATCCGATAAATTGCGCCTGAGCAGGTTTCATCAAGGTCGGTGTGACCGCCGGTGCGAGCATCATACCAGTCGCTGACATAGATGGCGCCATCGGGACCTACACGGACCCCAGATGGGCGGAAGAAAAAGGTTTTCTCTTCTGCTAAGTTATTACTTCCTCCAACAAAGTCTGAGCCTTTGAATTCGCCAGACTTGTTCGTCGTGATGAAGTCGAAGCGATCCAGACTAAAACTTGCGTTTTTCGGCTTGGGAAGATATCCGAAAACCGTGTTTCGTCCGGTTTCGCAACTCAGTAGAAGGCCGTTGTATTTGGAGGGTAGGGCACCGTTTTCGTAATAAGTCATGCCCGTTGGGGCACCCCCTCCATAGACATCGCCTGCTGGGAAAACACCGGGGTCATCCTGTCTCCATTCGGCTGTCGGAATGCTTTGCCCAGGGCGCTGGTCCGCACGCCATTGGCGTTTGCCGTCTTTGGAGAAGAAGCCGAGGTTTGCACCTTCGATCAGGTGCGTGACCCGACATGCTGGCGGGTCGTCGTTGTCGTTCTGGAAATGGTCTCCGAATGACGAAAGGACCTGTTCGTAGGAGTTGCGGAAGTTGTAGCCGTGAATGCGACCGGCAGTGCCGTCCGGGTTCATACTTGCCGAAAAGCCACCCACGTAGACAAATCCATCATCCGAAGGTTCGCCAACCCATGGATTGTTGAGGTAACCACCTCCAATGCGAAATGTCTTACCCGACTTATCGGTAAAATAGGCTCCGCAGTTGCCATTAGAGAAATACCATCGCCCATCAGGACCTGCCGAAACAGAGTGGAGTGAATGGTCATGCTGAGCCTGCTCGAAGCCGTTGAGAAGAACTTCTCGTTTGTCGACGGACGGGTCGAACACAAGGTCTCGATTGACGTCTGTGTAAACGATGAGATCGGGTGTATTGGAGACGACAACCACATTATCGAATACAGCTACACCCAATGGTGCACCGAGACCTTTTTCTCGCACAAAGAGATGCGATTTATCGGCTCGTCCATCTCCGTTGGTGTCTTGAAGTACGCGAACGGCATCGCCTTCCCTTGATCGTCCGTCGTGACGGCGGTAGTTGATGCCTTCTGTGACCCAGATGCGTCCGGCGTGATCGATGTCAATATTGGTGGGATTGAAGAGGTCTGGTGACGCTGCCCAAAGAGTAACCTCGAGATCATCTGGGACGTGGAAAGTGCTCGGAGTCAAATGCTCAGATTTCACTGAGGCCGGATCGAATACGGGTTGGTCGTAGTTAGGCCTAAAGGCAGGCGTACCCGGCTCAACTGGAGGCTTTTCACGCTTTGCTTTTTGAGCGAGTAGCGGGAAGGCGACAATGGAGAAGAATGAGATCAAGAGTAGGGGACGCATGCTTTGAAATGAATTGGATGCTAAGGGCTAGGGTTTGGCAACTTTGGAGTAAGCCTGCCATGCGGATTCAATGTTGGCAGCTTTCTCATCGCCAAAGTGAAAAATAAAACGATGGAAAAGCCGAGTCGGACTGCTGGGCGTCAGGGTATAGGAGCCGTCCAATTTTTCTGGATTTAGGCTTTTGATTCCGAAAGGATTTGCCGTGAAAAGCCCATAAGTCCGCGAATGCCAATAGGTCGGAAAGCGGAAACTTGCAGGGTGGTTTAGGATTGCGATGCCGAGATGTGTGCCTTCCACCGGCCCATGGTAGTCGCACCACTTGGCTCTCTTCGCCCAAGTGGCCGCGTCGGTATCGCCCTCACTATTGATCAATCTGCCTCCCAACTTGGAGTCGACAGCCATGCTCGTGGGAACTCGGATGCTCAGGCCAGCATCTTTTTTGTCTGTAACTTGCACCGCGCCTTCCGACGCAATCAATTCGATGTCTACATCGATGAGCCGATTGTCACCATCGATCGAAAAAATCATGGTGCGTCTTTCCTCCAGAAGCTTTTTCCCTGATTGGTCAAGGTAGTCGCTTAGTGCTACGACAATTGCCGTCCCCTTTGTCATTTCGAGTTTTTCGAATTTGCGATGTTGAATGCGACCAAGAAGTTTGAGACGTTCCTCAGCTTTGGCCGCATTTTTGCCCTTCAGTTGCTCTTCAAATGTGGCTTTCTCTGCCCAGGTATCATATCCGGCAATGTCTTCGTGGCCAAAGCAGAGTCCTCGATGGTGAGGGTGGTCGTGTTGTTCGCCTTCGATCATTTGCATCGGATAGGCACGGGTCATGGCTTTCTGCCCTGGGCCGTAGATTGGCCATAAATAAGGCATGTTGGTATCCGCGTCAGCAGCCACATATTCGGCGAAGACTTGATCATCGATTTTCACCAACGCCCCCTTTGCAGATGGTTTGACTGTGAGTTCGGCCGACAAACTGGCTGACGAGAAACATAGACCAATCGAGAATAGAGTTCGGATGGCATTCATGGGAGTAGATTCATGGGTAAGCCCACAAAACGTCCATGTTATTGCTTTCCCTTCAAAAAGTATGGTCTGCCAGTTTATTCAAGAAAAATGGATTTTTGTTGCACCTTCGCTAAGTCTATGGAGATCATTCCGGAGATGTTTTCTCTTTCCAAAAAGGTAGCGGTAGTAACCGGTGGCGGTTCGGGCATTGGACAAGCAATTGCTGAGGCTTTTGCCCGACAAGGGGCTGTGGTTGAAGTGCTCGACCTCACATCTGAAGCGGCATTAGCTACTGTTTCTCGAATCATCGCTGATGGCGGGCAAGCCCACTCGAATGCATGCGATGTGGGCGATGGGGCGGCGGTAGCGAGAGTCTTTGCTGACATTGAAGACCGGCACGGCAAAATCGATATTCTCGTTAACAATGCGGGCGTGGCTCACATTGGAAATCTACTGACGACTCAGGAGTCTGACATAGACCGCTTGTATCGAATCAACATCAAGGGTGTGTTCTTTTGTGCACAGGAGGCCGTCAGGCGTATGGTCGAAACCGGCGGAGGGGTGGTATTGAATCTTTGCTCGATTGCTTCCATGATGGGGTTGGCCGAGCGGTATGGCTACTCCATGACGAAGGGTGCAGTTGAAACAATGACATACTCGATTGCGAAGGACTTCATTGCCCGGGGCATCCGTTGCAATTGCATTTGCCCAGCGCGAGTGCATACGCCCTTTGTAGATGGCTATTTGGCAAAGAACTACCCGGGTAATGAGGCGGAAATGTTTGCAAAGCTGAGTGCGGCCCAGCCAATTGGTCGTATGGCGAAACCCGAGGAGATCGCGAGTCTCGCTGTGTATCTTTGCAGTGATGAGGCCTCTTTCGTGACAGGATCAGCCTATTTGATCGATGGGGGCGCTGTGAATTTGCGGTAGCTGGATCAAGGGATTCCCCTCAGGATCGTCAAAAAAGTCCAATAAACCGGCAAATAGTCATTTTTTTTGAACTGACAAGGCTAGATCTTTTGTCTATCCTCATTGTTAAACCTCCAATTATGAGCGAACCAACACCCTCCTCAGGCAACACCAATCGCGCCCATTTGCCCCCACCGCCAACCAGTGGGTCGGTCCCGGTCCCTGCTGGATGGCCTCCAGGCTATCCACCGCCTAGCTATGGGCAAACCTTGCCTCAAGGAATGGTGCCGCCTGAGGGATGGCCGCAAGGGTATCCGCCTCCGCAGGTGGGGACAGCGCCTGCAGGTTGGCCGCCTGGTTATCCACCTCCTGGATATGGCTATCCGGCACCAAACGCAGGCAGTGGCTCTGTTCCAGTGATCCCGCCCCAGTCCAATGCTTCAGACTTACCTCCTACAAACACGGCGGTTTCGGCGGCGACTGAACCCGAGGTGCCTATTTATGTTCCTGCTGAAGGTGAAATTTTTCACCCAGAAGCTGCGACCCATTTTGACGAGGTTAAACCTCCTCATCCATTCGTTAAACTCTGGAAAAAAGTCGGCGGTGGCTCTTTGACATTGAGTCTGGCAATTCATGCCGGAATCATTTTGATCGCTGGAATCATCGTAGTTAGTTCGCAGATGATTGAGAAGGAGGTGGACTTTCTTCCTGGGGGGGGCACGGCTCAGGGCGCTGCGGCGTCCGCAGATATGAAGCATCAAGTGCAGCAGAAGAAGCGCACCACGCTCAATAAGAGCATGCCAATGAAGAAAATTGTGAGCAATAGCACAACTTCGGAGGTGACTTTGCCCGAGGCTCCACCGGATCTTTTGGATGTACCGGATGTCAGTTCGCCCATGGGTGGTGGAACTTTGGGGAGTGGTGGCTTCGGCAAAGCTGGGGCCGGAGGCGGTTTTGGAACGGGGATGGGTATTGGTGGATCGGCTGGCTTTGTGAGCCTGCCTCCTTCAATGCGCAGCCGTTGCTCGTCTGCTGAACGGTTGCAGAAACTCGCACAGAATGGTGGGTCGAGTGAGTGCGAGCGGGCTGTATCCCAGTCACTTGAGTGGCTCAAAACGAAGCAAAATGCCGATGGTTCGTGGGGTGCTGGAAACAAGGCCGCCTATACCGGAATGGTGCTTTTATGCTACCTCGGTCGTTGTGAGACTCCTGACTCACCTTTCTATGGGGATAATGTGATGAAAGGGATCATGTTTTTGGTGGAATTGGGTCAAAAGCACCCAAGTGGCATTCTGGCTGAAAATCCGACGGCCAATTCAGCTACCTACGAGCACGGGATTGCAACTTATGCTCTGGGTGAAATGTATACTCTAGCACGCCTTGGTGCCAAACAACTCCCCGGCATGAGGGAGACGTTCGAAAAGGGGGTCAAACTGATTATCGATAACCAAAATACCCGGGGCTCTTGGACCTATGGCGGTGACCAGGCGGGCCTGCCTATTGCCTACACGAAGGACAGTAAGGGTGAAGACCTCTCCGTTGCCGGTTGGCAGTATCAGGCGCTGAAGGCCGCGAAGAATACTAGCCTTAAGATCCCAGGGCTATCCAAGGCAATCGATAACTGCGTTGAGTACATTCTGTCCAAACAGACCAAGGAAGGTGGGTTTGGAAAGGAAAAACGGGACGACCACTACAATCAATGGAGCCTCACTGGCTGCGGTGTTTTGGGTTTGCAGACTCTGTCGAAAGGCAAAACCGCTTCGATCAAAAAGGGCATCGGATTTCTTCAAGAGTTCCTCACCGCAGAACCGCTCGATTGGAACAAAAACTGCAATCTTTACTGCTGGTACTACTACACTCAGGCCTTCTTTCAACAGGGTGGTGCGGAGTGGAAGTTCTACAATGAGCAATTCCTGCCTCAAATTCTCGCTGCCCAGCAGCCAAATGGGAGCTTTAAGGCGGGTCGAGCCAACTGGGCTGCGGGAGATGCCAAAAATGATATCTATCGTCAGGCGCTGTGCACTTTGCAATTGGAAGTCTATTACCGCTACCTGAAGGTCGCAGATCGCGACGAGGGCTCTATCTTTGAGTAGGATGACACGCATTCATTGACAGACGCTTCGGGGAGGCGAGGTAATGGACATGTCTTTGGCAAGCCTTCTTTACCCCCTTATTAAGCCTCTGTTGTTCCGTATGGATGCTGAGGCCGCTCACGAGTTAACAACCCGTATGATGCGGGTCACTCACAGCTTGGGGATACTGGGGCGCGAAGCGGTTGTAGATGGCCCTCCAGTTTCGGTAATGGGTCTCAATTTTCCGAACCGGTTGGGCTTGGCGGCCGGGATGGACAAGTCGGCCGCAGCGGTTGACGCTTGGAGCAAACTAGGATTTGGGATTGTCGAAGTCGGCACCCTAACTCCGAGGCCTCAGCCCGGAAATCCGAAGCCTCGACTGTTTCGTCTGCCCGAGCATCGTGGCTTGATTAATCGAATGGGATTCAATAATCCAGGGATTCATAAGGCCGTAGAACGCCTTCGGAATCGACGGGCAAAGTCGGTCGTGGGTGTCAATATTGGAAAGAATTTTGATACCCCGAATGAGAAGGCCGTCGAAGACTATCTCTTTTGTCTGAGGGCGACTTACGACGTGGCAGATTACGTCGCAGTCAACATCTCGTCACCCAACACTAAGGGCCTACGCGATTTGCAATCAGAAAACGCCATTCGAAGTTTGCTGATTGCCGTTCGTTCAGAGCAGGGGACATTGAAGGAGAAGACTGGAAGAATGGTGCCCATCGTTGTCAAGATCGCTCCAGACCTGACGTGCGAAGGCATTTCAGATCTAGTGCGGGTTTTCAATGAGGTTGGTGTTGATGGAGTCATTGCAACCAACACAACCATCGATCATAGTGGCGTTCATCCTCACAGGTTCGCCAATGAGATTGGTGGACTGAGCGGTGAGCCTGTTCGAACGCGATCCAACGAGGTTCTCGCGGTATTTAGAGCCGGATTGAGGCCTGAGATTCCGTTAATCGGAGTGGGTGGAATTGTTTCAGGAGCTGACGCAGCGGAAAAACGCAGGCTCGGGGCCGATCTAGTTCAGATTTATAGCGGCCTCGTCTTTCGCGGTCCCTCTTTGATTGCTGAAGCCACACAAATGTTACTGGATAGCCAGGGAATATGAGCCGTTCATTTCATAAGGCTCGTAAACCGTGGCTTTTATGGTTGCGGCACGGCTTCAGCCTTGTAACATCCATCTTCAGACTCAATTATTTGTCACATGGACCAACCCAAATCTGCTGCTAAAGAGGCTAATACCTTGGATCTCAAACAAATTCGGCAAATTGTCGCACTCATGGCTGAGAATGACCTGAGTTATTTTCATTTTGAGCAGGAAGGTTCCAAGATAGAACTCCGCCGAGGATCGGACTTCGAGACTGCGAAGAGCCTTCTCAAGTACCTTCCTTCTGGTTCTGCATCTGCTCCGGCATATGCGTTGCCGGCAGCTCCGATTTCTGCAGCACCTCCGATTAGCGCGCCTTCAGTCGAAGTCGCACCTGAAGCGGCAGGTCCTGCGATTACAAGTCCAATGGTGGGAACTTTCTATCTCGCCTCTGCTCCGGGTGAGACTCCTTTTGTAAAGATCGGGGATCAGGTGGACGAGAACACGACCGTCTGCATCATTGAAGCCATGAAGGTCATGAACGAAATCAAAGCTGAAACGCGCGGTGTTGTCGCACGTTTGCTAGCAGTCGATGGGAAGCCTGTTCAATATGGCCAGCCGCTATTTGAACTGAAGGCGTAAATCAGCCGCATATTACCGACGATGTTTCCCATTCTTTCGGGAACAATCTACTCCTTCTATTCATTACCCTTCCTATGTTCCGAAAAGTTCTAGTCGCCAACCGTGGTGAAATCGCCCTGCGCGTCATTCGTGCGTGCAAAGAGTTGGACGTAAAAACGGTTGCTGTTTACTCCGAAGCAGACGTCGATTCGATGCATGTTCATCTAGCAGATGAGGCGATCTGCATTGGCCCGGGACCGAGTTCTGAGAGCTATCTCAAGATGAGCCGCATCATCAGCGCAGCTGAGGTGGCTAATGTCGATGCAATCCACCCTGGATATGGATTTCTCTCTGAAAATGCGGAGTTTGCCGACATCTGCGAAAGATGCAAAATCAAGTTCATCGGACCTTCGTCACGCTGCATCTCATTGATGGGCGATAAGAATTCAGCTCGTGCCACAGCTCGTGCTGCCGGCGTTCCTGTCACACCGGGTTCGGATGGCATCGTGGCCAATGAAGAAGAGGCACTTAAGGTCGCTCGCGAGCTTGGTTATCCCGTGATGATCAAGGCTACAGCAGGTGGTGGTGGTCGTGGAATGAGACCTGTATTGAACGAGGCGACTTTGATTTCAAGCTTCCAAGCCGCTTCTCTTGAGGCGTTAAAATGTTTTGGTGACGGATCAATGTACATGGAAAAGTTGGTCGAGAAACCTCACCATATAGAATTCCAAGTTGTAGCGGACAGTCTCGGAAATGTGGTCCATCTCGGGGAACGTGATTGCTCAATGCAGCGCCGAAACCAGAAAATCATCGAAGAGTGTCCATCCCCAAAACTGCCTGATCATCTCCGTAAGGCCATGGGTGAGGCAACAGTTAGTCTTTGCAAGCAGATCGGATATGAAAACTGCGGCACGATCGAATTCCTAGTCGATAATGACTGTAAGAATTTCTACTTCATGGAAATGAACACTCGGATCCAAGTGGAGCACCCTATTACCGAAGAGGTTTACGGCTGCGATCTGATCAAGGAACAAATAAGAATTGCCGCCGGATTACCACTTTCAGAACACGTGGTAAATGCTGTGGCGCGAGGTCACAGCATCGAATGTCGCATCAATGCGGAGGATCCGTTTCGCAACTTTACCCCGAGCCCTGGAAAGATTAAGCTCTGGTACACTTCAGGAGGCAGGGGAGTGCGGGTTGATACCCATGTTTATGCTGGCTACGAAGTGCCGCCTTTTTATGACTCGATGATTGCCAAGCTGATCGTAACCGGGGCGACTCGCGAGATCGCGATTAAGCGTATGCGACGGGCGCTAGGAGAATTTGTAGTAGAAGGAATCAAAACCACAATTCCTCTCCAGTCGCAGATTTTAACCACATCAGATTTCCAAAACGGAAACTATGACATCACGTGGGTGGAGAATTTTCTACGGGCTGAGGGGTTGAAAGGTTAAGGCGCGCACAAGCCTTGCGATCGGCACCAGGAATGACTCGTATGGCCAACGACCGCGACGACAAGAAGGTCCGTCTTGTTCATTGGTTACAGTATGCCGGGTTTAGAGCAGCCGAAGCAGGACTTAGGGTGCTTCCAATTGGGGGAATTGTTCGTTTGGGTCGATTTCTAGGGTGGTGCGCCTTCTGGATCGCCGGCCCTTATCGTCGACTCGCTCAAACAAATCTTCGAATCGCCTTTTCAGGAGAGTGGACCGAAGCTCAAATTCGAGCGACAGCGATTGAACATTTTGCAACGTTGGGAGGAAATTTATTGGCTGGATTTAAGCTTCCGCTGATGCCCGAATCTGAGATATTAAAACGTGTAACGAGTGAAGGGATCGAACACGTCCGCGCAGCTGACCGTGAACGCCGAAACATTCTCTATGCTGTCTGTCACCTCAGTTGTTGGGAGCTTTTGACCCAGGTGCCCACGCTCTATGTCTTTGGTCGCACTCCTGGTAGCATTTTCCAGCCTCTTTCGAATCCACTTCTGAACAAACTGGTGCTTCGTCGTCGACAGAAACTCGGCTATCATCTGTTCGACCGATCCGAAGGCTTTTCGGGCCCGATGAAATTTGTCCGCGAAGGCGGCTGCCTTGGGGTGCTCGTGGATCAACATGCTGGAGATCATGGTGTGTGGTGTCCCTTTTTTGGACGACTAGCATCCACAACGCCTCTCGCTGCATTACTTGCCCGAAGAGGGAACGCCTTGCTGCTGCCAATCATCATACAAAATGACGGAATCGGACATTGGAAACTCAAGGTCCTGCCCGCAGTAGCCGACCAAAATGACGGGAAAACAGAGACCATCGAACAAGTTACGGCCAATCTTAATAAAGTAGTTGAGAGTGTAATCAAGGAAAAGCCGGCCGACTGGTTTTGGGTTCACAATCGGTGGAAGACTCCAAATCCAAATTTTCTAATAAACGGTTACCGTCGAGGGGTTACCCTCCCAATCAATATGACCTCCGGCCAACTCAAACCATTTGAGGTATTGGTCCGATCACCCAATTGGCTTGGTGACGCTTGTATGGCTCTTCCTGCGATTAGGGCTCTAAAAATGGGCCGTCCCGATATTCGAGTGACCGTCTTTGGGCCAGACAAACTAGAAAACCTGTGGTCATCTCTACCTGAGGTAGATGCCTATATAGGAAAAGTCGCAAGAGAAGGGCTTCTAAAGGCATCAAAACGCATCCGGAAGTCAAAAATCGAATACGATGTGGGAATCCTATTCACCAATTCAACCCGTTCGACCTTGGAGTTTTGGCTGGCGGGTATTCCTCGATTAGTTGGCCATAGGGGATACCTTCGCTCTCGATTGTTAAATCAGGTTTGCCCAGAATCCCCAAACGGCATGCGCCCTCTTCATCATACCGAAAAATACTTGGAGATCATCACTCATGCTGGTGCTGTTGTTCATAATGCACTTGAGTTCAAAGAAACGAACTCGCAAACTGAGGGGCAGGGAGGGGGATCTCGTCATCTGCGACTCGGTCTTTGTGCCGGCGCCGAATACGGCCCTGCTAAGCGATGGCCAATCGAGCGATATGCCGAGGCGGCAAATAAGATCAGTGAACGGCTAAGGCCAAAGCAGTCAGAGTGGTTTCTTTTTGGTGCGCCTGGAGAGACCGCGATGGGTGAGAACTTGTCTTCGCGTCTCAAAATACCTCACCAGAATCGCATTGGCAAGACATCGTTGTCTGAATTGATTTCCGAACTCCAAACCTGCGATCTCTTATTGACAAACGACACGGGAACCATGCACCTAGCTGCAGCTTTGGGAGTTCGAACAGTGTCGATTTTCGGTTCAACAGAGCCCTCATTGACTGGACCAGTTGGAAACAAACATCGCATCCTAAGGCATCATGTTCCATGTAGTCCATGCTTCAAGCGGGAATGTCCATTCGGCCATTACGACTGCATGGTCGGTATGAGCGTTGACCAAGTTACAGAAGCGGTCGTCGCAGTGATTGCTTAAAAGGGGACCATCGTGAACAGGGTTGCACTCTCCAACCAGCACCGCCACCACTACATTTTGCATTACATACATTGTATGTAGTTATAGAGTCCCCGAATCGACTCGATCCGAGATGGTATTTAGCCCTCCAAAAGCGACTCTAGATCCCTGTCGTTTAATCCCTCCATCATTGGGGATCGTTCCTCAATGCTCACTGAGATTAGCCCTCGCTTCTTCTCCTGTAACGCCAAAACTCTCTCCTCGACAGTTCCTCGCGTCACGAATCGGTAGGCATTGACTACGCGATTCTGACCAAATCGATGAGCTCGATCAATCGCCTGTGCCTCTACAGCAGGATTCCACCAGGGATCCAACAAGAAGACGTGGTCTGCTTGGGTAAGGTTTAGACCATAGCCTCCCGCCTTGAGGCTAATCAAGAAGGCGGCTTTTTTCGGATCATCCTGAAAGGATTTAACTTGGCCTGAGCGATCTGACGTCCCTCCATCCAGATAGGCATAGCCAATTCCACGATTGTTCAAGTGCTCTTGGCACAACTTCAAGTACGATACGAACTGGCTAAAAACAAGTGCCTTACCGCCTCCCGCAATAACGCCATCTAAAAGCCCATCTAAAGCGCTCCACTTTCCCGACCTCGTATAGAAATCCACCTTTGTTACATCACTCGCAGGCAATCCAACCAGACTCAGATCACAACAAACTTGCCGCAATCGGAGCAACACTGTCAACATCGTCATCCGTGCACCATTTTGTCCTGACCGACGTCGTGCAGTGCGAATCGCCTCTCTGCCTTCTTCAATAATAGCTCGATACATTTCAGCCTGCATTGGGCTCAATTCGCACCAAAAAACCTGTTCGATTTTTTCCGGCAACTCTTTCAACACATCACGTTTTGTTCTTCTCAAGAAAAATGGCCGGATCAATCGTCTAAGTCTAATCGAAGCATTTGTTCTGGCTGATTCATCGGTGCGGCTTTCTAATGGCTTTTCGAAACGCTCCTGAAATGTCTTGCGCTTCCCGAGATATCCGGGGAGCAAAATTTCGAAAATCGACCACAAGTCGCGCACCCCATTCTCAATCGGTGTGCCAGAAAGTGCCAATCGGGCCCCCAATTGCAAACTCCTAACCGCTTTTGCCGCGTCCGTGTCTGGATTTCTCAAAAAGCTGGCTTCATCTAGAACGCCAACGGTAAACTTCATGGTTGAATACAGAGCTAGATCTCTTGCTATTAAAGGATAAGAAGTGATTATTACATCAAAATCATCAAAAGTTTCAAGTTGCTCTTTTCGGTGGGCCCCCTGGACTACGAGCAATCTCAATTCGGGAGCAAATCTTTCGAACTCAGCCTGCCAGTTTCCGATCAGACTTTTTGGACAAACCACCAAGGCTTGCTGACGAGTGTTAGTTGATTGCTCAAAAAGACAGCGAATGGCAGCAATGCTTTGAAGTGTTTTGCCCAATCCCATGTCGTCACCCAACAAGACCCCCTGCCCTGCGTTTAGGTGCTCAACAATCCATGCAACGCCCTCCAACTGATACAGTCTTAATGTGTCCCTGAGACTTCCCAGCTTACCTTTCCACTCTTCATGATTGATTATCTTATCCGTTGTCGAGGCTAATTCGAGGCGCGAGGCGAATGGTGAAAAGTATGTCCTGTGAGCAAATCCAACACGCATAGAATCTGTAGATAGTTCCACGGGCACATCCTGAAGGACTTCGTCAAACTCCTCACAACGTTCAGAATCAAGAACGTAGTTTCGTCCATCTCTTCCTTTAACGGTGCTCTGTCCAGAACGGATTAACCGAAGGACTTCAGATCTCGAAATTCGAAACCCGTTGGGTGCTTCATAACGAAACTCCATCGCCAGCCAATCCATTCCCGATCCAGAGGAGTGAGTATGACCTTCGACAGTCGGGGATATTCGATATAACGAATTAGTGGCCTGCAGCCAGTCGCTTGTATACGTTACAGTGTAACGATTCGATAGCTTCGGGAGACCACTTCCGAAGAATCGCATGACCTCTTTGTTTCCCTTGAGGTCAAACATTCCAGTTACGCCATCCACTTGAAATCCAAGCTCCTCTAAAAATTCAAACAGTATTCGTTCGGAATCAATGTCTCTCACATAGAATATGGTTTCCACCTTCTGATCCTGGACTGGGAACGGATCAGATCTCGATGTGATTTTCCATTCCATTTCAAGGAAGGTTGCGGTCACACTAAGGTGCACCGTTTGCAACGACCCCGAAACTCTAATCGAAAAACAAGGAGAACACGGAACGACTTTGTAACGATCTCCGAGAATGGAGTCGAACTCAATTTGAAAGTATTCCTCGAGGGGACCTAGGTGAACCGGTAACCAATGAATTGGACGAAGAACCTCTCTTCTGTGACGGCAATCACCCAACAACTCCTTCGCAATCCGGCCTAGTTCTCCGCCCAAATCCATTTTCCACGGATGAATGGTTCCTGAGCCATCGTGGTAAAGCCATGTCGAACTTGGTACTTCCGCCAACAACAACCTAGGGGCCGGGCTTTCCAAGAGCTTCAAAGCGATCAATTTGTTTGAGTCGACGCCAAGTTGATGAAACTCAATCCGAATCAGTGGGCGCAAACAGGCTTCTGAAACCTCAAGAGGTCGGTGCATCCCAATTCCTGGTTTTCCGATGAAAATTCTCGGATGTTCAGCGGAGGCGGCCAGCAACGAATCCAATGCTGACTGAGGCACCGACAGTGGGGTATTCTGCAAAGGCGCTCCACGGCTTTTGAGCCACCCAGCCAGCTTGGAAGTCTCTCCTTCACCTTCCTCCAATTTTAAAAATGCAGTTACTCCCTTTGCTTGAGAGTTTACAGATTGAAGGAGGCTCTCGGGTAGGTATAACGACAATTGCCCGGGCGCAGTCGCAACTTCCGCACCTTTCAATGCTGATTCACGGGAGGGCGCAAAGCCTTTCGGATTACCTTTCTCTGGTTGCTCCCGTCCCTTTTGGAGCAGACTTGCCAACCCAACAGCTAGGGCGTGTTCACAGATTTGTCCCGTTTTCCGCGCCACCATGCAGGTGCATAGATTTTCAACATCCGATCGCGATCGAATCAATAAACCCGAGTTTAATTTGCTTTTCTCGCCACCAACACTCCCCCGAATACACTCTGACGTCCGCTCAGTGACCTGCACTTTATCTGCAACCACAAGCATTCGGGCAGCTTTCATAGCCTGCCACCCCCCAATTTCATGCAACCATTTCTCAGTGATCTCCATTTCTTTCTAGCGTGTTACCGACTCTTCATACACTGTCTTCCTCTCAAGGTCATTGCATATGCGGATTGTTGCCATAGCCAACCAAAAAGGAGGTGTCGGAAAGACGACATCCGCCATCAACCTGTCTGCCTGTCTCGCTGATCGAGGCATAAGGACCTTGCTACTCGATCTCGATCCGCAAGCCAATGCAACCAGTGGTCTAGGCCTCATGCAGGAAGACCGTGGTAGCTTGTATGCAGCTTTGGTTGAGGGTGAGGATGTTCACAACCTCATCCGATCCACCCATCTATCCAATTTGTCCATCATTCGATCCCACCAAGAACTGGCTGGGTGCGAAATCGAGCTGGCTCAAGCAGGCAATCACCTGGCTCGATTACGCGAGGTCCTACAACCTTTGCGTTCACTAAGCGTCTTTGACTATGTTGTCATGGACTGCCCTCCATCACTGGGTGTTCTGATGACTTCTGCCCTTGCTGCTGCGGACGAACTGGTTGTTCCAATGCAGTGTGAATACTTTGGTCTTGAGGGTCTCTCCAAAATCGTGCACATCGTCCAACAGATTCGTGAATGCGGAGCCAATCCAGACCTTACACTTGAAGGGATTGTGATGACCATGTTTGATTCGCGAGCCAATTTGGGACACCAGGTCGTCAATGACGTGCGGGGCTATTTCGGGGAAGTTGTTTATGAGACCGTGATTCCTCGCACAGTGCGCCTCGGGGAAGCGCCAAGCTTTGGAAAGTCAATTATTGAGTACGACCCTACAGGTAAGGGAGCTCAAGCCTACCGAGCTCTAGCGGACGAGTTTCTGCGTCGGCGTCAACCGGCGGCCCCTTCCCTTCAGTCTTTTGCCGTTTCGTCGCCTTAGGGGTATCCGGCTAGAGATCTTGTTCGGGGACAAATGATTGGGCAAACCGTGGCCGGTAGAATTTCTTTGACCATCCGTGTTACGTTCTCTCAACCCAAAACTCCAACGATACTCCCCTCTAGCACACACCTTCACTAGGTGGGTCAGAATCATCGATTGCCAAATGGCCATGCCGAAGCAAAATTCGGTGTTTCCAACGCAACTCGCCCTAAGTTACATACCGGAAGACTCTCTGCTCCTTTTGTTTTTCTACCCATCGGAGCATTCCCGGCAATGGTTTTTTGACATCGTCACCCAATCGAGTCACCTTTTGACGTCCTTCGCACGCGCCTCCCGTCACGCCATGTCCCCAGCCATATTCATGAAAATGGGCTCCCTGAACAATAGCGATCATCCATGTCAAACAAATGCTGATGTTTAGCACCCTTCCTTCCCGTCTTCATGCATCGATCTAGATACGCAATAAGCAGATTAGCGGTCGGACTGTTATTCATCAGTTTGGGTTCGACAATTGTTGCGGGTGAAGTCCAAGAACACGGGCTATGGTTCGAACAATGGATATGCGACACATTCTTCGATGGATATCGTCCCAGCAGCTACACCCAGAAATGGGATATCCCAGCAGAGGCCAATACACGCCATGGTCACCTGCCGGTTAATCCCAAGGCGACTAAACTAGGCACTCCCATCGGTCTTGGCGACGCCCTTCGCCAGTTCGATGTCATCGACGATCCTGACTCTTTCATTTTAATTGTTGGATTTTGGGAACAGTCCACTCCCACTACGAAAAGCTGGGTCAACACCCAAGCAGTGATAATCACACCTGAAAAATGGCGAACGCTTTGGCACCCGATCACCCGTCCGGATTTGTTGAGATTTGATGCCGTCATCAAGGATACCTCACTCAGCCTTGAAGAAGCCCGAACGCGTGCCAAAAAAATCAAATCAGAGCCGCCTTTCAGCGAAGCGATTATCCAAATCAATCCAAAGATCGATCATAGTCAGCGTAGACTCCAATGCAGCCTGAGCTTCGATGCCTTTTTTGATCACCTTCTACCGGGAGTCTCTCGCGAATCACAATCCACTCCGACTATTTGGAATAAGCCCATACCCAACGTGCCTGATACGGCATCCAGAACCTTTAAGCATTGAATTCTAAATTTGGAGGATTCACGACCCATGGCAAGGAAATCAAGTTACTCCCTCCAGTGCGTGACCCGAAAGAACTCAGAATGTGTTCATGATCTGGATGTTCCTAAAGTTCATTTAAGCTTATCCAACGTCACCTCCAATCGAATCGCCCCGGCAGTTGATTAACGACATCGACTTCTATCCCAGCGCTCTGAAGGGCGGAGTGAGTAAACTCTCACCTTTGGGATGGCTGAACCGACCGGAGGGAGATAGCCATCCACAGCCTGCCCCGCAGGGGTGAGGGCAGCGAAGCAAGTGTATTTGCATGGCGTATTGACATGCAAAGTGTCTAAGCTCGTCGAGGAACTCTGTGACCGTTGAGTCAGTTCCACCCAGGTGATCGACTGCGCGGCCGCCCCCTGGATTCCTGCTCTTACCTCATTTTCGAAGCATGCAACGAGAAGGTGCGCTATGACGGCATGCCGCTAAACTGCACCTTGCTCATCGCCATCGATATCGGTGTAGAATGCAAATTCACCATCCTGGGCAATAGAGTCGCCCTCAGGGAGGCGAAGGCGCACTTTCGCGTCCTCTTCTCCTATAGATGTCAAACTCGGTTTGAGTGCCCGCTGTTTAAATCGTCAGCGAGGGTTCATCCCCGGAAATGCAACCGGCTTCCCTCCAGTGCCGAGTGAATACTGCTAGTTCTACCTCCAGCCAAATGCCCTGGCCTGTGTGCCGAGTCTGGAAATGCGTTCAGATATCGCCAAAAGCATCCGTCCGATCTTCACTTTGCCCGACCTCGGGGCAGCACACAAGCGCGACTCAAAGAGCGAGTGACCTCCTACGCGAAAAGCGCCTCTGACCTCGTAATCTGGATGAACATCAGCATACATCAACGCTACCCTGTCTATGCGTTGCCAGAAGTTCATCAAAGTCATCGAGCGTTCGAAACAGGAAGTCAAGTGACGCACGAGCGTCCTCGCACTCTTCTCAAATGAAGCCTCCCTGCCACAACTTGTCTATGCCTTGCTCCGCGAGCAAAGCGACCAGCGGAGCATCGGCAAATCTTACCTCACAATGAACTCCGCTGAACCACCGCAAATTTGATCGCCACTTTTATAGAATAAAACTTCCTTGTCCTGTCGCCGGATCCAACAGGGTCTGCCATATACAAATCGCATGTGTAATCGGTGACGTTCGAATACTAAAACATGTCTAGCTCTCGTTTGCATGAAAGCCCGACTACACTTCTGCGTTTTCCACCGAGCCATGTGTCATCAATTTAATTCACATTTTCTACTCGTTATTGCCCTTTCCGTGGCCCTAAGCGCCTCCGGTGAAACAGCCGCCAATTTGCTCTCCCAAGCAGGTATCAAAGGAGGATTAATCGTCCATGTCGGATCAACCGACGCCCAACTCACCACATCCCTACGTGCAAACGCCTCATATCAAGTGCAGGCTCTCACTCGGGATCCCCTCACCCTCGCCACCCTTCGCGAAGGAATTGGCACCGCTTACGGTCCTGTCGCCGCAGACCTTCTAACGACACCCCATCTGCCCTTCATCGAGAACCTTGTGAACCTTCTTGTCGTCGAAGATCCGCAAATCTCGCGCCATGAAATGGATCGTGTCCTCGTCCCTAATGGCGTAGCGCTCATTAAGGCAGGCAATTCCTGGGAAAAGTTCGTCAAGTCTCGCCCATCTGAAATGGATGAATGGACCCACTATGCTTATGATAGCAAAGGCAATCTTACCTCAAAAGATACTCTTGTCGGTCCTCCCAAGCGCATGCAATGGGTCGGCAACCCCCGTTGGTCGCGCCACCATGACCGCATGTCTTCCGTCTCCGCCAAAGTCAGTTCTGGCGGTCGCCTCTTCTACATCATGGATGAGGGCAGTCGCATTTCCATTCTCATGCCAGCCAAATTCATGCTCATCGCACGCGACGCCTTCAATGGCACCATCCTCTGGAAAAAGGAGATCCCAGAGTGGAGCACCCACCTGTGGCCTCTGAAGTCAGGCCCCACCCAACTCACC
Source organism: Verrucomicrobiaceae bacterium (assembly GCA_947440575.1). Taxonomy (GTDB): domain Bacteria; phylum Verrucomicrobiota; class Verrucomicrobiia; order Verrucomicrobiales; family Verrucomicrobiaceae; genus JAGRPD01. The sequence continues at coordinate 19,446 of CANETF010000005.1, read as the reverse complement.
CGCCGCCTCGTTTCCATTGGAGACAAAGTTTACGTGACTCTTGGCATTACGGCTGCCGTCACCTGTCTCGACGCAGCCACTGGCGAGGTCATACGGGAATACCCTGAGACCAAAGGCACCGAGGAAATCATCGTCCGCAACAGCACACTCTACGCCCTGGTCAATCCTAATGCCGACCGCTTGAATCAAGAGTTCGCAGTCAAAGCTCAATCGGACCAGTCGCGCGTTTCCACTGAGTTCAATTGGGACGGCAAACCCCGCCAGTTCTATGCTATCGAAGCAGACTCCGGCAAGGTCCTTTGGAAGAAAGAAGATCGCATCGCCCCCATCACCCTCTGCCTCGATGATAACCGCATTGTCTATTACAATGGCGATGGCCTCACCTGCCTCGACACCAAAACTGGAGCACCCAAATTCGCAGATACTCCAACCAAGCGCCGCGCAATTTACGAATTCAATTTTGCCCCTCGTGTCCTCCTCCACGGAGACGTCATTCTCTATGCTGGTGGAGATGGCAGTGAAAAAGCCCTCAATGCCGATACCGGGAAAGAAATCTGGGTAGCCCCCCACGAGAAAAGCGGTTATCGCAGCCCTGAAGATCTGATTGTTGCCCAAGGACTCGTTTGGAATGCTGGGACTACCAATGGTAATCAAACCGGCGCATACACCGGTCGCGACATCCTCACAGGCGAAATCAAAAAGCAATTCTATCCTGACGTTCCGGAGGGCACCTATTGGTTTCACCACCGCTGCTATCAGGCCAAGGCCACCGAGAAATACATCATGCCTTCCCGCACAGGCATTGAGTACGTCGACATGGAAAAACAGCACTGGGACCTGCACCACTGGGTGCGCGGGGCCTGCCTGTATGGGGTGCTGCCAGCCAATGGCCTTACCTACGCCGGCCCCCACAATTGCGCCTGTTATCCCGAGGCCAAACTCGACGGCTTGGCCGTGCTCGCCTCAGCCCCTCGATACCCGATGCCTCCTCATACTCCAGACGATCAGCGACTCACCCAAGGTCCTGCGTACTCTCAATCCATTAACGAAAGAGAATCCTCTCCTGGTGATTGGCCTACCTACCGAGGCGACAACGCCCGCAGCGGTCACGCTAAGAGCGACCTTCGCAAGGACCTTTCCCTCGCCTGGGAAGTTCAACTCACACCACCCCTCAGCGCCAGTATCTCCGCAGGAGGCCTGACGTATGTTTCTGAGGTCGATAAACATACCCTCCACGCGATCACAACCACCACTGGCAAAACCGCATGGACCTTCATCGCCGGCGGACGTATCGATTCCCCTCCCACCTACTCGAAAGGCCGCGTCTTTTTTGGCGGGAAAGATGGTTTTGTCTATTGCCTCCGCGCCTCCGACGGTGCTCTCGTCTGGAAATTCCAGGCCGCCCCATCCCAACTTACCCATTGCGCCTGGGAAATGATGGAGTCCGTTTGGCCCGTCCATGGCTCCGTCCTTGTTGAAAACGACCTCGTTTCCTTCGTCTCCGGTCGCTCTTGTTTCCTCGATGAAGGCCTCTGGTTTTATCGTCTTGATGCCAAAACCGGCGAGATGAAGGTCAAAGAACACTACGACGATCGCGATCCCGACACGGGGGGCTCCCTCAACGACCGCCATAAGACGCTGCAAATGCCCGTCGCCTCCAATGACATCCTTTCCAGTGATGGAAAATGGACCTTCCTTCGCACCCAAAAGATCGGCACTGACGGCAAGCGTGTCGAAATCGGACCCATTTCAGGTGACTTCGACAAACAAGGCGGCGCTCACAAAGGCGAAGGTCAGCACCTCTTTGCTCCCATGGGCTTCCTGGACGACTCCAACTTCCACCGTTCCTACTGGGTTTACGGTAAAAGCTTCGCCGGTGGCCACGGCGGCTATTACCAAGCCGGCAAGTATGCCCCAGCTGGCCGTGTCTTGGTTCACGATGACAAGAACGTCTACTCCTACGGTCGTGAGGCCCAATATTACAAGTGGACCACGACCATGGAGCACACCCTATACTCCACCCCTAAAGACGCCGCTACCGAGGCCTTCGCTCACGACGACGCCCTCACACCACGCAAAGGCAATTCCGTCGTGCTCGATGATCAAGGCAAGCCCCTTTCGCTAGATCTCGCCGCCCAAGCAGATCCTCACAACCAATCCAAAGGCAAGGCGAAGGGCGCTGGGAAAGGTGGAGCAAAGGGTGCTAAGGATGGCAAAGGTGGCACCCCAGTAGCCGCAGCAACAACTGCCATCGCCCCGCTTCCCGGTTCCGTCCGCTTCCCAGACAACACTTCCCTCGACCCTACCAACAAAGGCTTCACTCTCGAACTCTGGGTTCTCCCAGACCAACCGAGCGGCACTCTGATCTGCTACGGTGGCCCCCAGCAAGGTATCGCCCTTGATCTTAGCGACAGAAAGCCTCGATTCCATATCCGAGCGAATAGCCAACTCACCACCATCACCGCCAAAGACCCCGTCGGAGACGGTTGGAACCACATCGCCGCCACCGTTGGTGAAGACAAGGTCATGCACATTTTTGTCAACGGTCTTCAGGTGGCAGAAGGCACTGCTTCCAGCCTGCTAACTAGCAAACCCAAGCGCCCATTCTATCTCGGAAATGGAGATGGTGTTTCCGAGGGCACCTCCACACCCTACTCAGGCCTCGTTGATCAATTCGCCTATTATACCCTGGCACTCACCCCGGCAGAAATTGAAGCCCGATTCTCTTCTCCAGATCTTTCGCCTGAGAAGGCCATCCTATTCTGTAACTTCGACAATGGCGATTCCCGAGACAACTCCCCCACAGGAGCCCACGGCATCGGAGCCGGCATCGAAAGCGGCAAGGGCAAAGTCGGCGGTGCCGTCTGGTTCAAGTCTCAAACGATCGCCAAAGGAGGTAAAGCCGGTAAAGGTGAAAAGTCATCGGGCAGCTTCGTCAAGCATACTTGGGATCGCTTCGTCCCGATCGTCGCCCGCAGTATGGCGCTCGCCGGCAATACGATCCTCGTTGGTGGTCCACCTGACATGATCGACGAAGAGTATGCCTTCGAACGCCTCGCCGCCCGCGATCCCGCCATCCTTGAGGAACTCAAAGAACAAAACGCTGCCATCGAAGGCAACCGCGGTGCCAAAATGTGGGCCGTCAATGTCGAAACCGGCGAGCAATCAACCGGTCTCGATCTCACCGCTCCTCCCGTCTGGGACGGCATCATCTCCGCCAACGGTCAAATCTTTATCTCCACCGTCGACGGTAAACTGCAGTGCTTCGGCAAGTAATCGATCCAAACTCCAAAATCCGTATCCCTTCCGGTAGTCGAAACTCTCCTCCGCCGATGTGTTTGACGGTCATTGATTAGACACCTTCAAAAACTGAACCGCATCAGCAACCACCACCTTGTCCACTTCAGTTCCCTCGTTGGAGATCCGCACCCACCCTGTGCGTCCCACTTCAAATTGAAACACTCCAACACTCCGGAACAATCGACCATGCTCCGGCTCCTTTTGTTGATTGATCCGAATGGTTACCTCCCCATTCGCATGCCTAATCGTTACCGGAGTTCGTGTGGATCGCCGCACATTGTAACAATGTGCTATCCGCACCTCATATCGCCCCGATTGGGGAATCTCAGGCGTGAACGTTACGGACTTGAATCCCTTGCCCGCCTTCAGATCATGCAAGTATCCCAAACCGACGTAAGGTGGCGTGTGGGTTGAGTATTGCCACGCTCCCACCAAGTCCGCCCACATCTCATCCACAACGATCCCAGGCAGTTTCGTCTGATCTGGAATCACAAAGGGCACCATCTCGGGCCGATCGACGTCACCCGCCTGATGGATATTCTCAAGCGCCTCTGGATGCCTCTGCAACGAATCTGCGCCAACAACTCCCACTAGCCAGGAAAAACTCCCGATCGCTACCCACCTCACAAACGCCTCAACCCGTCCTCCGTCATCGGATTTGGGATTGCCTCCTCAATTGCATCAATCCGCGCTAGCACCTCTTCGCTCAACACCAAATCCTTTGCCGCCAAACTCTCGTTCAATTGAGCAACAGTCGTCGCTCCAATGATAGTCGACGCCACAAAATCATGCTGCTTGCTCCAAGCCACGGCCAAAGCAGTAACTGTCACCCCGATGTCACGTGCCACCTCTTGCAATCTCAAAGTAGTTTCCAAACTCCGGTCATTCACAAACCGCCGCGCCATCTTTTGCTGCCTCGGTCCCCCGGCCTTCAAATAGTCTGTAAAGCGCGCCCCAGCAGGTAAAGCCCCATCATTATACTTCCCCGTGAGTACACCTCCGCCCAAGGGTGAATATGGCAGCAAACTCACCCCCTCTTGCCGACACACCTGCGCCAATTCATTTTCACAACGTCGATTAATCAGCGAAAAATTGTTCTGCACTGTGTCAAATCGTTGCAACCCATGCTTCTCAGCCTCCCACAGACTCTTCATCAATCCCCACGATGTTTCATTACTCGCCCCGATCGCACGCACTTTGCCCTCTTTCACCAAACGGGTCAGCGCTTCAAGAATGTCTTCCTGTCTTGCGCCATGGTCAGGCCAGTGGGTCTGATACAAATCCAAGTAGTCCGTCTGCAATCGTCTCAAGGAGTCCTCACACGCTCTAACGATTTGACGTCGATCCAACGATGTCAAACCATGCCGAATCTCAGGCCTGAACCAACCGTGACTTGGACCTGTTACCTTGGTCGCCAGAATAATCTGTTCGCGGCATCCTCTCGCCTTTAACCACTTGCCCACAATCTCCTCCGTCACCCCAAACAACTTAGCGCTCGGAGGCACAGGATACATTTCTGCTGTGTCAAAAAAGTCAACTCCAGCCTCCACAGCCCGATCCATCATCGCAAAAGACTCCGACTCACCTGCCTGCAACCCAAAGGTCATCGTCCCCAGACAAATGTCAGTTACCACCAACCCGCTTCTGCCAAGTCGCTTTCGATTCATTGGTCCAACCTTTCTGTGACTTCAGGTCAACGGCTCGCTGTCATAAACGATCACCTCAGCAAAGAACGGCTTACACGTCTTCACAAAGCGCTGGTGATCTGGGCAGGGCCCTTGGTAAAACTCGTGGTCAGCCATCGTCTTGAACTCCAGAATCAACGAGTAATCGAATGAGTGATCGGTCACAGGTCGCTCCTCCGTCTTGGCAGGTGTCCCAACGAACCCGGAAGCCAGATAGGAAATCTGCGGCAGCCTCAATAACTCTGCCTCAAACAAGGAACGCTGTTCCGCCGAAAGATCATCTTTTAACCAAAAATACACAGTATGGGTCATACAGGTCACCCATAGCCCGCCAAGTCGGCCCCGCAAGTGCCAGCCATACTTTTGCAGCATCCTACACACCCAAACTGAAATCCCAAATTCCGAGGCCTTCGATCCAAAAAAGTCGCCGGCATCGCCCTATGCCCCCCTGAATCCCTTTCTACCCACATCCCCTTCGAGTCTGTGTCGCGGCAGATCTCCACACGGCTTCTTCTAATCGCTCGAAAAAAGCATCTACGAGCCCCAAGATCCATCCTACTTCCCAGGTTTCCGTTCATCCGCCCCAATCGCAAGATTCCGTTGCTTCCGCCATTCGGAGCGATGGTTAAACGCCCAATCCACTAAAGCAGCTTCGAAGCCCACATCCTTCCCAGCCTTTTCACTCATCACCCACTTGTGCCTCATCAATTCCTCACGTTCGCACAAAAATTCGGTGTACGGCTCCGCGGGCATCAGCAAAACTAAAGGCTCTTGATCGGCCCATCAACCAAAACCTACTATCGACTTTGGGGCATCGTTGATCCCACTCCAGCAGCCCCCTCATTCTTAGTGGGTCGATTCCAAGGCAACCCACTCAAATCAGCCGGTGGCGGAACCGCTTTCCGCCTCTTCGGCTCAGGAGACTCACATGCCACCAAGAACAAGCCGCCAAGCAAAACAAGCATCATTGAACTGAGTTTCATATCGATCATTAGAAGTCAATACGTGAAGAAAAATCCTCTACTGGTAGAGGTTCTCGAGAATCACTTTATCGCCAGGCGCAACAGAATATCCAGGAGTGAGGGTGTCCGTGAGAATGTTGGCAATCGTCCGTCCTCCGCTCACTGAAAGAATGCTGATCTTCCCGATAGTCTGAGTCCCTCGCGTCACAATCAACTTGGTGCTCTCAGATATGCCTTCTGGCTCACCTGCATTCACCACTACAAATCCCCAGTCACTGTTCACGGCAACCACCGAGAAAGACATGCTGTTTCGCTCGAAAGCTTTCTGCCGATCTTCCTTCTTCCGGGCAAGATTATCCACCGCACGCTGCACCGCCGCGACTTTGGACATTTCGGCATCAACCTCCGTCTGCTTGCTCTCAGACTTGGCCTTCAACTCAGCAATCCCCTGTTTGATCCGGTTGAGATCTTCTTGGAGCGTTTCAGGCTTCACATCTGGCGGCAGCAATTCGAGCTCTTTCTTCATCTCAGCAAGCTTAGCGTTGCTTGAATCCAGATCCGCCTGTGCACGCTTAGTCTCACTTTCAGCCTGTGCCATCTTCAGCTTCTGTGCCTTCAATTTTTCTGCTTCAACATCCAACTCGCCCTGAACCCGAGCAACATCAGCAATAGCCTGATTGATCGAATCAACGATTCCATTCACTAACCCTTGTTCTGTCTTGATGTTCTTGTGAATTACAGCCTTTGCCTCGCGAGTCGCGGCAAAAGTGCGGCCATTTTGATAGGCGAAGAACGACGCAACGCCCATTAGGACGGCACTCAGAATGAATAAAACTTTAATCATGGGAGAAATGAGGGATAAGCAGAGAGCTAGGGAAGAAAATCGATTCGAGGGTTATTTGAAAGGATCAGACGCTGGTGCAGGAGTCGTCCCCCCGGCAGGAGGAGCCGCTGGCGCTGCACCAAATGGGTCGCTGGCAGGTACGGCTGGCGCTGCGCCATCCATGGCTGGCGCAGCTGGTGCCGCCCCAAAGGGATCTGAAGCAGGTGCTGCAGGAGCCGCACCGCCCATCGCCGGCGCCGCACCAAATGGATCGCTGGCAGCTGGCGGAGCAGTGGGCATCGACGGCGCGGACGGGGCTGCCGCCTCCTCCGTTGTTGGCTTTTTGACAGGTCCACCTTTGTCGACCGCGGGCTGATCAGCCGAAGCCACCACCATATCCCCTGACCGAATCACATCCCCATCAGCCAGACTACCTTTAACCACGTCAGCCACCGAAATCAGCGGTTCCACGTTCTTCACTTTAAGCTTAGCAATCACGTCCTTCCCTCTCTTGACCTCAAGCAGCGCATTAGCGAACACCCCACCGTTGTTGCCTTTGTTCAACACAACAAAACCCCACTCATCAAACACACCTGACACACGTGCATTGAAGTCAGCTTCAACAACGCCCTTCCGAATCCGCTCTTCCGTCGCCTCATAAGAGGTCACTGCACCCTTCAATTCAGCCAGTTTATTCTGTGCTTGAGATAACGCCTGCTCCTTGTTGGCGACTTCACCTTCGGCAGCCAATTGATCCTTTTTCAGGGCCTCAATCTGCGCAATCAAACCTTTGATATCGCCTGCATCCTTGATCTTGGCATCGAGAACACTGACCTGCTGACTCACCTGTTCCAAATTGGTCTTCAGCAGTGCCAGGGCCGCTTCTTTCTCTTGAGCCTCAGCGGAAACCTTCACCACATCTTCCTTGGCTTGGTCGCGGTCTTTTTCAATCTGGGCCAACTGGGCTTTTTTCCTTTCCTGAGCCTCTTCACCCTCCTTTTTGCGATCTAGAAGTTGCTGTTGGTTGGTCTCAGCGCGGGCCAATAACTCTTTCTCAATCTTAACTTTTTTGGAGTTATCGAATGCGAAAAAGGCTGAGCCGGCCAGGCACAGAGCGGTGATACTAGACAAAATCTTCCAAACCATGATGTTGTGAGTCTTTAATTATTCAGGAATAAGCGTCATTTTTAGCGAGCACAGGCCTTATAGACAACTCAATTTTTCGTTTCAACCCGCGCTTTTCCCTCTTTTTCAAGCCATCCTTGCCAACAAGTGCGAAATCCGCGCGCAAAATCTTGCGGCCGTGCCGCAATCCATTCACTCACCAAAGCGGGTGGGAACCACTGCCCAGTTCGAACCTCCTCTGGTGGGCACTTCACCGCCCCGTCATGCCGCGCCACATGCAACTCCACAAATTCATTGTCCGTCCCCGGCCCCGCAGGAATCTTCAAAACGCGCTCCGTCTTCTTCAATTCCACACCCAGTTCCTCACGAATTTCCCGAATCGCCGCTTCCGCGTAATCCTCCCCACTATCCAAATGTCCCGCCGCACTGCTGTCCCAGGCCAATGGCGACACATCCTTCAAATGCGACCGCTGCTGCAAAAACACCTCCCCCCTTCGATTGAAAACAAACGCGTGCATCGCTCTGTGCCGCAATCCCAACCGATGCACCTCCCCCCTCGTTCGCTGCTCCACCACCTGATCATTCTCGTCCACCACATCAAAAATCTCCGATGCCTTCTGACCGGTGTCAGCTTCATTTCGCCCCTCATACCATCTCGTCAAATCCACCCATTGCTCAAGCGTCAACTCCTCTGCGCGCATCGTCTCCGGCAGACCCAACCTTCCCGCTAATGCCCCCCAATCCTCCGGCCCTGCAGGCAAAAGATTCTTCAACTGCTTCCGCCGCTGGCTAAATCCCATCTTCACCATTCTTTCAAATCCACGGCGCTCGCAGATCAGCAATGAACTCGGATCTCGAAGGGTCAATCGCACCACAGCCGAATCCACCTTTGGCCTCGGGACAAACACCTCTGGACCAACGGTCCTCAGCCACTCCACATTCCAATCCCTCTGCACCAAAGCTGACAAAGCACTGCAACCGCTGCTTCCCGGTTTGGCCGCCAACCGCTCGCACACCTCTTTCTGCAACATGATCACGGCCCGTGCGATCGGAGTCGGCGGGGTCAAAATATGCCTCAAAATCTCACCACCAACCGAATAGGGCAAGTTCCCCACGAAGCCCACCGCCCCATATTTGAACCAAGGGCGCAGGTCAAATTGCGTCGCATCGTCCTCCAACAAATCTACCCCCGATTGGCCCTCATAGTGTGCCCTTAACTGGGCCGCAATCTGCCGATCCTTCTCAATCAGCAGCAGCTTTTCCGGCCGACCCTCCAAATGCCTTGTCAACGCCCTCAAGCCTGGACCCGCCTCAATCACCAACGCCGCACCATCCGGCTCGACCTGATCCACAATCCAGCGCGCCAAATCCTCATCCTGCAAAAAATTCTGCCCCAAACTCTTCCTCGGCGTCACCCGTTGCCCCGAAATCTGACGACTCCGCCCACCGCCCGCACCACTTCTAGGTTCATTGAATTTCATGCAATCAATCGGTAACGCCTCTCCAGCGCTTAAGCCGACGCTGGCGGCGGCGACTCCATCAACTTCAGTTTGAAACGTTCGACCGCCCGTTTGATCACCGGATCATTGTAACTTCCCTCCGAAGGCGCAGTTGCCTCGCCCGGCACCGCAACTACCGGCGACTCAACCGGCACCTCGACTTCCACCTTTGGTGCTATCGTCTCCGTCTCCGCAAAACCGAAAGTCATCTCTTTGACGTCCGGTTCCTTCAAATTCGGATCGATTACCATTTGAAAGCTGACCTTTCGGCCAAGGAGCGTGGTGCCCACTTCCTCCAGAAACGCTCTTACCGAATCCCGCATGAGACTATCGCGCGCCGCTTCTTCCGATTTCGGGAAGCCCAATTTCACCACATCATTTTCAATTCCCAAAAGCGTCGCCACCTGGGCCCAATGCAGCGTTAACGGCCTCCGCTGGTTGATCTGCCCGAGCAGAGCGGCCCAAAACGCTTCGTTAGTCAGACTCGGCATAGGCACTCGCACCTCCTCTACCAGCTTTTCAACCGCCGGACTCACTTGAGCCACTGCCTTCGCCGACACTGGCTTCTTTTCCTCTTCCTCCTTTTCGGCGATCATCTCCCGGAGCCCAAATCCAATCGATTTAGGTGTCTCCACAGTCGCCTCTTCCCTGAAACGGGTCACGGGCGTTGGAGCAACAACCGCCGCCCGCTGCATCGGCACCGCCGCACGCCTTATGGGCGCTTCTTGCGCTCTGCCAAATCCCGGCGCACCGCCCTGATCCAGTGCTTGAATCACATCATCCAAAGAAACCTCATTGAACTGCTGGACCGCCTGAATCACCCCCAATTCAAAATGCAGCCGCTTGTTGGTCGCCCAGCGCATCCGTGCATCCACCTCCGCCAATCCATCCACCAATCGCAGCAGTCGATCGGTCCTCCCCTGCACCGCTTGTTCAGCTACCATCCGCGATACTTCGGGCGAAAGCTCTTCCGACGCCGCCTCAGGATCCGCCTGATACACCAGCAACGTCCGCACATGCTGAATCAGATCACTCAACAACCGCCCCAAATCCTTCCCCCCCTCACTCTGCTCATGCACCACTCTCAGGGCCCCCACCGTGTCGCTATTGAGCAAACAACCCGCCAGGGTCGCCACCGTCTCCATGGCCGTAAACCCAAAGATCTCAAGCACATCAGACTCCTGAATCCGACTCCCGCAAAACGCCACCAACTGGTCCAGCATCGACTGCGCATCCCGCATCCCCCCCTCGGCACCCTTCCCTATCGCAAATGCCGCCTTCTCATCCAAATTCACCCCTTCCAACTTGGCAATGTGAAGCAAGTGTTCAGCAATCACCGGGGTTGGAATCCGCCTCAAGTCAAACCGCTGGCAGCGACTGATGATCGTCGGCAAAATTTTGTTCGGTTCAGTCGTCGCAAAGATAAACTTCACATGCTCCGGCGGCTCCTCGAGCGTCTTGAGCAACGCATTAAACGCCGCTGCGGTCAGCATGTGCACCTCGTCAATGTAGTAGATCTTGAAGCGGCAACTTGAAGGAGCAAATTTCACATTGTCCCGCAATTCACGCACCTGCTCCACCCCGTTGTTACTCGCACCGTCAATCTCCAACACATCCAAACTGCGCCCCTCCGCAATCTCACGACAAATTTCTTCATCCGGATCAAAATCCACACTCGGACCCCCGCTGCAGTTCAAGGCCTTGGCGAAAATCCGCGCCGTCGACGTCTTCCCGGTCCCTCGCGGCCCCACGAATAAATAGGCATGCGCCAATCGCTCCTTCTCAATCGCATTGCGCAACGTCCTCACCACATGGTCCTGACCCAGGACATCGGCAAAGCTCTTCGGACGGTATTTACGGGCAAAAACTTGGTAGCTCACTGCCCCACTCTAACGACCCAATCCAAGGAAGCCACCCCAAAATCACACCCCTGACTTCCAGGCTCAACTTCGATAGCCACTCCCACCCCATCCCCATGAAACCCGCCCAGACTATTTTACCAGCCCCCGAATTCAGTCTTGTTCTCCAGAATCGACTTTGCCAGAATGACACCATGTCCGACGCCCAATGGTACCTTCTCAAATCCGCCGACCGTCAAGTGCACGGCCCCGTCGATCACGCCACCATCCTCGCCTGGGCTTCAGAAGCCAAAATCTCACCCCTGGACAAAATCTCAAACGATGGGCACAGCGGCTGGCAACGCGCCCCCATGTTTGACGAACTTCAAATGGATTGGCTGATCGAGATGCGGGATAACTACCTCTATGGCCCCACCAACGTCGGCACCATCCAGGAATTCCTCGCAACCGGCGAAATCGACGGCTCCGTCAGCCTCATCAATTGCCGGACAGGCCAGGAGGATCGCCTGCAAAACTTCCCCTTCTTTCAAGCCAGCCCCCACCACACCCGCAGCGTCGAAACCACCTTTGTAGGAACCCAATACTCCGCCCAATCAACAGGTGACCCCGCCCTCGCTCGTCGGATCCAACTCCTCGAAAAACAACTCGTCGAATATCAGCGAGTCGTCGATCAATGGCAGGACGCCTACACCAGCCTCCGCCAGCAGTTCATTGAGGCAACGGGCCGCGAGCCCCTCTAGCTCGCGCCGCTCCAACGAACGCCTGGAAAATTGATTCCCTCAGCATCTGCTCAGGAGTCGCCAAAGCAGATGCCCACACTGCGAGCCGCACGGACGATTTCGCTATCCCGCGTCACCAAGCGCAACTGATTCACCGCCTCCTCAATCGACACATCGCCCACTTGATACTGTTGGTAGCTGACCATGCGGCCAAACTTACCCTCCTCGATCAAATGCACCGCTTTGGTTCCAAAGCGGACCCCAAGGATACGATCCAACGCCGACGGCGCCCCGCCGCGTTGCAGGTGGCCTAGCGTGCACGCCCGAGTTTCTTTGCCCGTCAACTTTTCCACCTCACGTGCCACATAATCCCCAATACCTCCCAGGCGATCCTCGCCTTTGCCTCCAATCGCCTCCTTCTTCACCAACTCACCGCTCTCCATCCGCGCTCCTTCAGCAACCACCACCAACGTGCTGTGCAATCCCCTCGCATCCCTCGCCCGAACCGCGCGTGCCACATGCTCCATATGGAACGGCACCTCTGGCAGCAAGATCACATCCGCACCGCCAGCCATCCCACCATACAAGGCAATCCATCCCGCATGGCGTCCCATCACTTCCAGCACAATCACCCGTTTATGACTCTCCGCCGTGGTGTGCAACCGGTCTAAAGCATCCACAACAGTTGCGACCGCTGAATCAAACCCAAACGACATCGCCGTTGCCTGAATGTCATTATCAATCGTCTTCGGCACTCCTATCACCGGAATCCCCATGCGGTAAAGCTGCAAGCCAGTCGTCAAACTCCCGTCGCCCCCCACCACAATCAAAGCACCAACCTCCAAATGCTTCAGCGTCGTCTTCGCTTTCTCCACGATCTCCTTTGGAACCTCCGCCACATCACCCTCCCCGATCTTCGCGACAAAATGACCTTTGTTGGTAGTCCCAAGAATCGTCCCGCCCAGTTTCATGATGCCAATCGTCTTCTCCACATCCAGCATCATGTAATCCCCAGGTGGCAAAAGCCCTTCAAACCCGTCGCGAAATCCAACCACTTCCCACCCAAGTGTGGTCGCCGCCCCTACGACTCCGTGAATAACCGCATTCAATCCAGGGCAGTCCCCGCCGCTATTTAAGATTCCGATTCGCATGGTGTTGAATAAAATGAATTGAGTTCGCTAAAATATTCGATGGTTCAGTCCCCTGGCCTACCCCGTATGACCGAAACTCTCCAAATGGTTCAGTAGTTCGCAAGCAATTGCCGCTGATCCGTCACCGGACGCCCCGATTGCAACCACTGATCATAAACACCCCACCCCTGCCGCAACAACGCTTGCGCCTCCCCAAACGGATTCCCGGATCCTAACACCACCACCACCAATCGGTGACGATAAATCACACTCGCCCCGTCCGCCTGTTGAAACACTGACGCTTCTTTTTCCGCCGAAAGCACCACACAACCACCAGAACTGGGCGTGCTCGCGGCCTTGATCCCGTCAATCCGATCCGTCCCAAGCAACGAATTGCTGTTCCGAACTGTCACCATCAATTTCTGCCCGCCTCGATAAACCGTGAGATCCCTCGTAGCCTGATTGGTGTAAAACCGCATCGAAGGCCTCGCCGCCGCATACAGCGCAATCCTCGCCATGTCCGCAGCCGTGCTGTAGGGCTTTACACGAGTGTTCTCCACCCCATGAGGATTGGTAAACCGTGACCCCTTACATCCCTCCCGAACCGCCAACTGATTCATCTGCCGCACAAACTCCCCCAACGGATCCCCTCCTCGGCCCAAACGCGAAAGGTGATCGCGCCCCACAAAGTCCCCCAGCGTGATCGCCGCCACATTGTCACTGCTCATCATCGCAGCATAAATCAAGTCCCTCAGAGTCACTTTGTCCCCGGGTTGCAAATCAATCACCTGCGTTCCCGCAATCTGGGGCGCATACGCAGGCACTGTCGCCAGCACATTCACCCCCACCCCCGATGCCGCAGCCCAATCCAAGGCCACCATCCCAGTCACCATCTTCGCCATGCCACCCACCGACCGCTTCACATTCGCATTGGACGCCACGTGGATTTTCTTGTTGTAGGCATCCACCACCATCACGCTCGATTGCGCCCGCACCGATGCCGTGCCGGACACCAGCACCAATCCAATCACACCCAGACTCTTCAAAAACAAAAATCGGCTCAGAAAAATTCGCATCGGCCTCAGAATAGCCCGCCACTCATCCATCGCAACCCACGATTTCCATTCCCCCCTCTTCCCTAAGCCTCCTTCAATCCCCCGCTCGCACCCCGCCTAGACCTGTGTCATAGCACCCCAGCCTCATTGTTCGCGATTTTTCTCCCTTCAACACACGTTCTTATTGGCAATGCTTTTTTCCGCTCAGATTTCCCCGCTTCTAAACCGCCCCCCACGTCTCTCAATCGCCGCGCTTCTGCTCTCCACGATCCTCCCCTCCTGCAAACCATCCACTTCCCCCGCTACCACCTCTCCTTCACCTCCTTCACCCGTCACCGTCGCCACCCCCATCGCTCAACGTGTGATCGACTGGGATGAATTCACTGGCCGCCTCGCCTCTCGTGAACAGGTCGATGTCCGCGCCCAAGTCTCCGGCTACCTCACCCAGGTCAGTTTCACTGAGGGTGCTGAAGTCAAAACAGGCGATCTCCTCTTCACCATCGACCCTCGCCCCTTCGAGGCATCCGTCCAGCGCGCTGAAGCCGTCCTCGCTGAAGCCAAAGCCCTCGCTGAGCTCGCCGCCATCCAAGCCAAAAACGCCGAAGGCCTCCGCAAAGACCAAGCCATCTCCCTCGAAGAGTCCGAACGTCGATTGAAAACCGTCTCGGCCGGCGACGCCGCCGTTCGCGGAGCCGAAGCCGCCCTCCGCGCCGCCAAACTCGACCTCGATTTCACTCAAATCCGCGCCCCCATCAGCGGCCGCATCAGCTACGCCCGTGTCACCGAAGGCAACCTCGTCACTGGCGGAACCAAAGACGCCACCATCCTCACCACCATCGTCGCCCTCGATCCCATTTACTGCTACATCGAGGTCGATGAGCGCTCCTCTCTCAAATACCGTCAACTCTACAAAGACGGCCAGCGCGACAGCGCCCTTTTCCAAAAGATCCCCGCCGAAATGGCCCTCGTCAGCGAGACCGACTGGCCCCACCTCGGTCAGATCGACTTCGTTGACAATGCCCTCAATCCAGAGACCGGCACCATCCTCGCCCGCGGCGTTTTCCCCAACCAAGACCGCCTCATGGCTCCCGGTTTCTTTGCAAAGGTCCGCATCCCCGGCAGTGCCGAGTACGATGCCCTCCTCGTCCGCGACGCCGCCATCGCCGACGACCAAGGCAGCTCTTACGTCTGGGTCGTCGATGCCCAACAAAAAGCCGTTTACCGTCCAGTCGAACTCGGACCCCTTCTCGACGGCCTCCGCATCATCCGCAAAGGACTCTCCCCCAACGAACGCATCATCGTCGAGGGCCTCATGGCCGTCCGCAACGGCATGCCGGTCCAACCCAAGGAAGTGGACATGAAACTCGCCTCCCCTCAACCCGTGCCCGAGACCTCGGCCGGATCCGACGCCAAAACGCCACCTGCCCCGAAGTAACCGCCCATGAACTTCGCCCGCATCTTCGTGGACCGGCCCATCTTCGCTGCCGTCCTCTCCATCGCCATCACCCTGCTCGGCGCCCTCGCCTACTTCGGCTTGCCCATCGCTCAATACCCCGAAGTCATCCCACCCACTGTTATCGTCTCCGCCACCTACCCCGGCGCCGATGCCCGCACTCTCGCCGAGACCGTCTCCACGCCCCTCGAACAGGAAATCAATGGCGTCGAAGACATGCTCTACCTGTCCTCCTCCTCCACCAGTGACGGTCGGGTTCAGATTACTGTCACCTTCCGCCTCGGCACCAATCTCGACCAAGCCCAAGTCCTTGTCCAAAACCGCGTCAACGCCACCGTCTCTCGCCTTCCTGAGGAAGTCCGGCGGCTCGGTGTCATCGTCAACAAACGTTCCCCGGACCTCACCCTCGCCGCCCAGTTCTACAGCCCCGACGGCTCCCGCGAGGTCGACTACCTCTCCAATTACGTCACCCTCCAAATCCAAAACGAAATCGCCCGCATCCCCGGCGTCGCTGAAGCCTCCACTCTGGGCGGCCTCGACTACTCCATGCGACTCTGGCTCGACCCCGAAAAAATCGCCGCCCTCAACCTCACCGCCGGAGACGTACTCCGCGCAGTACGTGAGCAAAACGTCCAGGTCGCCGCCGGTGCCCTCGGCCAGCCTCCCGCCCCTCAGGGCCTCGACTTCCAATACACCCTCACCGCCCCCGGTCGCCTCAAGACCGCGGCTGAATTCGGCGAGATCGTCCTCAAAACCGGCGACCTCGGTGACGTCGTTCGCCTTCGCGATGTCGCCCGCATCGAAATCGGTTCCCGCGACTACTCCTCCAAAACCTACATGGATGGTTACAATGCCGTCTCCCTTCGCGTCTTCCAACTCCCCGGCACCAACGCCATCCAAACCGCCGACGCCGTTTACGCCCGCCTCGCTAAACTCAAAGAGCGCTTCCCCCCGGGCATCGATTTCCGCATCAATTATGACACCACCAAGTTCGTCCGCGCTTCCATCAAGTCCGTCCTGACCACCCTCATCGAAGCCATCCTTCTCGTCGTTCTTGTCGTCGTCATCTTCCTCCAAACCTGGCGCGCCTCCATCATCCCTCTGCTCGCCGTCCCCGTCTCCCTCATCGGCACCCTCGCTGTCATGCAAGCCATGGGGTTCTCCCTCAACAACCTCTCCCTCTTCGGCCTCGTTCTCGCCATCGGCATCGTCGTCGATGATGCCATCGTCGTGGTCGAAAATGTCGAGCGCAACATCGCCAAGGGCCTCCACCCTCGCGAAGCCTCCATCCAAGCCATGAAGGAGGTCTCCGGTGCCGTCATCTCCATGGCCCTGGTCCTCTGCGCCGTCTTCATCCCGACCGCTTTTGTCTCCGGTATCACCGGCCAGTTCTACAAACAATTCGCTCTCACCATCGCCGTCTCCACCGTCATCTCCGCCTTCAACTCCATCACGCTCAGCCCCGCCCTTTGCGCCATCCTTTTGCAACCTCATGGCGCCAAGCCGGACAAACTCACAAGGCTCATCAATTTCTTCTTCGGATGGTTCTTCCGCGCCTTCAATCGCCTCTTCGAATTCAGCGCTAACACCTACGCATCTCTCGTCCGTCTTCTCGTTCGCATCACCGTCCTCGTCATCATCGCCTACGCGGCCTTAATCGGCCTCGCGGGCAAAGTGTTCCAAGAGGTCCCCAGCGGCTTCATTCCCTCCCAGGACCTCGGTTACGCCCTCGTACTCGTCCAACTCCCCGACGCCGCCGCCTTCGAACGAACCGATGCCATCGTGCGCCGCATGGACGCCATGGCCCGCGAAATCCCCGGCATCGCCCACACCTTCGCCATCTCCGGCTACTCCTCCGTCCTCCAGGCCAATCAACCCAACGTCGGCGCCGCCTTTCTCGTCTTCGATGACTTCGCCAAACGCTCCGATCCCCACCTCAAGGGCGATGGACTGCTCGCCGTCATCCGTCAAAAATTCGCGACCATCCAGGAAGGCCGCGTCCTCGTCCTCCCGCCTCCGCCACTACGCGGCCTTGGTAACGCTGGCGGCTTCAAACTCCAGGTCCAAGACCTCAACAACGCCGGCCTGGACGCTCTCGAATCCTCCACTCAAAAACTCCTCACCGCAGCCCAACAGGAACCCGGTTTGATCTCCCTAGTCACCGGCTTCCGCGCCCGCACCCCACAATACAAACTCGAAATCAATCGCGCCCAGGCCAAAACCATGGGCGTCTCTCTCTCCGATCTCAACGAAGCCCTCCAAGTCTACCTCGGCTCCGCCTACGTCAACGACTTCAACCTCTTTGGTCGCACCTATCAAGTCACCGCTCAGGCCGACGCCCAATTCCGCAAGGACCCCGCCGACGTTGCCCGCATCAAAATCCGCAATCAAAACGGTGACATGGTCCCTCTCGGTGCCCTCGTGAAAGTCATCAAAACCGGCGGCGCCGACCGCGTCCAGCGCTACAACCTGTATTACTCCGCCGACATCAACGGCAACACCCTGCCCGGCGTCTCCTCCGGCCAGATGATCGAAAAAATCGAGCGTCTTGCCAAACAACACCTCCCCAGCGGCTTCACCATCGAATGGACCGACCTCACTTATCAGCAGATCCTCGCAGGCGACACCCTCTTCTACATCTTTCCCCTCTGCGTCGTCTTCGTCTTCCTGGTCCTCTCCGCCCAATACGAAAGCTGGAGCATGCCCATGGCCATCATCCTCATTGTTCCGATGTGCCTGCTCTCCGCCATCGGTGGCGTCTGGTTGCGCGGCCAGGACAATAACATCTTCACCCAAATCGGACTCGTTGTGCTCGTCGGTCTTGCCGCCAAAAATGCCATCCTCATTGTCGAATTCGCCAAACAACTCCAGGACACGGGCATGGACCGCGTCGCAGCTGCTGTCGAAGCCTGCCGCCTCCGACTACGCCCCATTCTGATGACCTCCTTCGCCTTCATCCTCGGCGTGCTTCCTCTCGTCCTAGCAAAAGGCGCCGGTGCCGAAATGCGCCAGGCCCTCGGCACCGCCGTCTTCTTCGGCATGTTGGGCGTCACCGTCTTCGGCCTTCTCTTTACCCCTGTCTTTTACGTCCTCATCCGCGCCTTCGTCGAACGCCACCCCCGCACGCCTCCCAAGGAGTGATGGCTTCTAGCCATCACCATTCCGCTCACCCAAGACTCACCACTCACTCCTCATCCATGAGTCCCCGCCTCTTTCTCCTCATTCTTCTCCCGGCTTGCACCGTCGGCCCGGTATTCAAAAAACCCACCCCTGATCTCCCCGCCGACTTCGCCTCCCGCGCCGGTGCCCTCAAAATCGACACCCTCCCCTCATCGTGGTGGCGCAAACTGAACGACCCCACGCTCAACCGCCTCATCGATCAAACCGCCTCCGCTAACAAAGACCTCGCCATCGGCCAGTCACGCCTCCAGGAAGCGCGCGCCCTCTGGCGTGAGGCCCGCTTCGACTACGCCCCCACTGTCACCTCCGCCGCCAGCTACGAAAACTTCCGCAATGGAGCCACCGCCTTCGGTGCCGCCTTTCGTGGTCGCGACTTCGAACTCATCCGCGCCGGTCTCGATGCCACCTGGGAACTCGATTTCTTCGGCCGCGTCCGCAATTCCGTCAAAGCCGCTCGCGCCACCAGCGACGTTTTCCAAGCCGACCTCGACGCCCTCCTCCTCACCCTCACCGCCGAAACCGCCCTCGCCTACCTCGAACTCCGAGGCGCCCAGGCCCAGCTCGCCGTCGCCCGCGAAAACGCCGAAAACCAAGCCGGCTCCCTTCGCATCGCCGAAGCCTCCCTCAAAGGCGGACGCGGCAACGCCCTCGACGTT